>NZ_JARWBG010000045.1:0-60743 GCF_029846775.1 Streptomyces chengmaiensis | reverse complement strand
GGCCGCCGGGCCGCCGGGCCGCCGGGCCGCCGGGCCGCCGGGCCAGCAGGAGGCTAGCCGAGGCGCAGGTGGTGCAGCATCAGCAGGCCCGCCGCCATGTTCGCCGCGGGGATCTCACCGCGGGCGATCATGTCGGGGATCAGCTTCAGCGGGATCCACTCGCGGCGCGAGGACTCGAAGTCGTCCTCCGGGGGGCCGATGTACGTGGCCTCCTCGGACCAGTAGAGATGGTGTTGGGCGTCGGTCAGGCCGTTGGACGGCTCGACGGTCAGCAGATGCCGGAGCGGGCCGGGCCGCCAGCCGGTCTCCTCCTCCATCTCCCGCGCGGCCGCGGTCGGCACGTCCTCCCCGTCCTCCACGACCCCCGCGGCCAGCTCCCAGCCCCAGCTGTCGGTGATGAACCGGTGCCGCCAGAGCATCAGCACCTCATTGGCCGCGTTGACCGCCGTGGCGACGGCGACCGGACGGAGCCGGATCAGGAAGTGGTCCAGCCGCCGCCCGTCGGGCAGCGCCACATCCGCCAGGTTCACGCGGAACCAGCGGTTTTCATACACGGTCTGTTCGCTTAATTTCGTCCACTGCACGCTTCTGCCACCTTTCGACGAGTCGGTGGCAATATCGCAGCAGCGGCACGATCAGAGGGGAACGCGCAGCGCCCCGTCGATCAGTTCGGCCGCCTCCTCGGCGTCGGTGCAGCCGCTGGCCGCCAGATGGCGGCGCACAGCCCGCAGCCGGTCCCGCAGCCGCTGCGACTCCATCCCCCTCGCCCGCTCTGCCATCTCCGCGGCGGTGGACGCAGCCCGCTCCGCCTCGCCCTGCCGCAGCTCGATCTGGCTGAGCATGGCGAGCCGGTGCACCCGTCCGCGGTCATGGGCGGGCGCGTCCACGGCGACGGCAGCGTGCTCCCGCGCGGCCGGCAGATCGCCGAGGCTCAGCAGCGCCTCCGCCACCTGGACGTTCACCAGGCCGGGCTGGACATAGCCGGTCTCGTCGGGCTCCGTGCCCGGGCTGATCCGCTCAGCCTCCCGCTCGGCCCGCCGGATGCACCGCAGCGCACTGCTCCCGTCGCCCAGATGTGCGTACGCCTTCGCCTGCATCGCATGCAGATCGGCGGCGAGGGCCGGGGTGATCTCCCGCCCGGCGCCGCGCAGCGCGGCCTCGGCGAAGGCCACGGCCTGCCGGTACTCCGCCATGAAAAGAGCCTGATTGACCAGCAGCGCGATGACGTACGCGCCGAGGCCGCGGTCCCCGCTGGCCTTCGCCAGCCGCAGGGCCTGGTGGAAGTAGCGCTGCGCCAGGCCATGGGCGTCGGAGTCGTAGGCGCAGATCCCGGCGACCGCCACCAGTCCGCCGGCAGCGCGGTGGAGCTGCCGGCCCAGGGCGTCGCTGTAGCCGCCGCGCAGCAGCGGCGCGGTCTCGGCGTTGAGGAAGCCGACCACCCGCGAGCGGGTGGCGACGCCGCCCGCCCTGCGGTACATCAGCTCGTAGTGGGCCCGGGCGGCGCGCAGCATCTTGATGTCGGACATGGACACCCGGGTGCGCCCGGCACGCGACACATCGGCGTCCTCGGGCGGGTTCTCCCACTCCCATACGGGCATCACGGCGGGCGTGCCGGTGACGGCGGGGGCCTGGAGGAGGTGGCGGCGCTGCTGTTCGTCGGAGCGCCACAGCGCGGTGGCGCGCTCCACGAAGCCGGAGAGCGGGGTGCCGGGGGCGGGCGGCGCCTCTCCGGGGACCCCGAGACCGATGTCCCCGAGCGTGACGGGCCGCTGCAGACGATCCGCGAGCACCTCGCAGATGAGGTCCGGAACCCGTCCACGGGGGCGCTGCCCCTTCAGCCAGCGCGCCACCGCCGTGTGCTCGTAGCGCAGCGCCAGTCCTCTGGCCCGTCCCGCGTGGTTGACCCGGGCGGCGAGCCCGGCGTTGGAGATGCCCGCCTCGTCGAGCAGGGCGTCGAGCAGGGTGTTGGGCTGCATGGTGCCCCTCCGTCAACTCGGTTCGCCCAGCCTAGTGGAGGCCGGTTCGCACGGGGTGTGAAACGAGTGCCCACATCTGTGCCCTGTGCGCTCTGCCGCCGTGGCGGGTGCGCCGGTTGACTTGTCCTCCTCTCACAGAGGCGGCCGGGGCCGTCGGCTCCCCCTCGAAATCATGCGGCGGCCCGTGCTCGCGTCGTCTGCTCTGCTGATCTGCCCGACACTCCGCGGCAGGGCAGACGACGCCGGCCGCGCAGAGTCCCGAAGCGTGACCTCAGCGATTGGAGGGTTCCGGCCGGGTGCGGCGCAGCGTGGTCTCCGCGGTCTCTCCGGGCTGCGCCGGCACTCGGGCACGGTCGTCGCGCAGCACCAGGAGTGCCACGTCGTCGGTGAGCTTGCCGCCGGTGTGCCGCAGCAACGCCCTGTGCACGGTGTGGATCACCGCGGCGGGCGGGACCGGTGTGCCGTCGCAGGCGAGCGCGGCGTCGGTCAGCGCGGCGTCCAGGCCGAAGAACCGGCCCGATGCGTCACGGGCGTCCTCCGCCCCGTCCGTGTGCAGGACGAGTGTGTCGCCGGGCAGCAGACGTCCGCACTCCTCCTCCGGAAGCTCCGCCGGCAGCGGGAACATGCCGAGCGGCGGGAGCGGGTCCGCGTCCGCGAGCGGCAGTGCGGCGGGCGGCTGCGGTCCGCAGCGCAGGCGATAGGGCCAGGGATGGCCGCAGTTGAGCGCCGTGAGCGTGCCGTCCGGTCCGACCTGGAGCAGCAGTACGGTGACGAACTCCTCGGATGCCGGGTGTGCGGTCGGCGGCTGGGCCGGATCGCCGTCGCCCGCACGCTCCCCCAGATGACGCTGCACGGCGCGGTCCAGCCGCCGCAGTACGCCGCAGAGTTCCGGTTCGTCGTACGCCGCTTCGCGGAAGCTGCCGAGAACGGCGGCGACGGCCCCGATGGCGCCGATGCCATGGCCCCGGACGTCGCCGATCACGAGACGGACGCCGTGGGCGGTGGCGACCGCCTCGTACAGATCGCCGCCGACGGCCGCCCCGCGGCTGGCGGAGAGCTGTCCTGCGGCCAGCGCGAGCCCGTCCAGCCGGGGCGGCAGGGGCCGCAGCAGGACCCGCTGGGCGGCGTGGGCGACTTCGCGGACGCGGCGCAGCTCGCGGTAGAGCCCGCACCGGACGCCGAGGGCGAGGGCCGCTCCGGTGGCGAAGAAGACCGCGGAGGTGACGATCCGCTCGCCGAGCCCGGCCGGTTCTTCGGGGGCGCAGACCAGCCGCCAGACGACGGCGGCCGCGCCCCAGCCCACGGGCAGGGCGATCGGCAGCATTCGGCGCAGCCGCGCCTGGCGCTCCCCTGCGGATCTCACCCACAGAGGGAGCGGAAAGGGCCTCCGAGATCTGATACGGATCATGCGGATGGTCCCCTCATAGACCCCTGTCCGGCGCACCCGGCCCGCACCTTCGACCGGCTCGATTCTGTCGAGCACGAAGGGCTGAAAGGAACATCGTCCGACGAACTCACCCAAATGAGTGAGCACCGTTCCGAGCAGTCCCGGGGCTCACGACAAGCAGGGCGGACGGGCATGACAAGGGGGCGCACACGGGCCAACCGTGTGCGCCCCCTCAGCCGGGCCTTCCCGCGGCTCAGGCCCCGCGCAGCACCGCTCCGGTGCGCTCGCCGGCCAGGGCGATCGCCGCGTCACGGGCGGCCGAGGCCTCCTCGACGGTCAGGGTGCGGTCGGCGGCGCGGAAGCGCAGCGCGTACGCCAGCGACTTCCTTCCCTCGCCGATCTGCTCACCGCTGAACACATCGAAGAGCCGGATGGACTCGAGCAGTTCGCCCGCGCCGTCTCGCAGCGCCTGCTCCACCTCTGCGGCCGGGACGTCCGCGGCGACGACCAGCGCCACATCCTGGGTGGCGACCGGGAAGGCGGAGATGCCCGGGGCGCGCACGGCGCCGCGGCCGGCCCGCTCCAGCAGGTCCAGTTCGAGCTCCATCGCGCAGGTGCGCTCCGGCAGGCCGAGCGCCTTGATGGCGCGCGGGTGCAGCTCTCCCGCGTGGCCGACGAGGGTCTCCTCGCCGTCCACGGCGGCGTAGAGCGCGGAGCAGCGGCCGGGGTGCCACGGTGCGTGCTGGTCGGAGCGCAGTACGAGGTCGACACCGGCCTCGCGGGCGACCGCGCGGGCGGACTCGATCGCGTCGGCCCAGTCGGCCGGTCGGCCCTCGCCCCACCAGCCGGCCTGCTCGCGGGCACCGGCCAGGACGGTCGCGACCCGGCGCGGCTGCCGTGGCAGGGCGCCGTTGAGCGCGGCGACCTCCTCGTCGGTGGGACGGCGGTCCACGGGCAGGGTGGCGGGCGGGACCGTTTCCTCACCGGTCGGCCGGAAGACCAGCCCGGTCTCGAAGAGCGCCAGGTCGGATGCGCCGCGGCCGTGGTTGCGGCGCAGCGTCGCGAGCAGTCCGGGCAGCAGCGTGGTGCGCAGCGCGGGCTCCTCGTCGGAGATGGGGTTGACCAGCGTCACCACGGCGCGGCGCGGATCGTCCGCCTCCAGGCCGAGCTGGTCGAGCACGCTCTCGCCGATGAACGGGTAGTTCGGCGCCTCCACATAGCCGGCCCCGGCCAGGGCGCGCCCGACGCGGCGGTGCAGCCGCTGCCTCGGGGTCAGCCCGCGGCCGGCGGGCGGGGTGGGGAGCGTGGAGGGCAGGTTCTCATAGCCCTCCAGCCGGATGACCTCTTCGGCGAGGTCGTTCGGCTCGTGCAGGTCGGGACGCCACGACGGGACGGTGACGACGAGCTCGTCCTGGCCGTAGACGTCGCAGCCGACCTCCTGGAGGCGGCGTACGACGGCCTCACGGCCGTATGTCATGCCGGCGACCCGGTCGGGGTGGTCGGCGGCCATGGTGATGGTGCGCGGCGCGGACGGCGCGATGATCTCGGTGACGCCGCCCTCCGCGGTGCCGCCGGCGAGCAGCACCAGCAGGTCGACGGTGCGCTGGGCCGCTGCGGCCGTGGCCTGGGGATCGACGCCGCGCTCGAAGCGCCGGGACGCCTCCGAGCCGAGCTTGTGGCGGCGGGCGGCCCGGGCGATGGAGACGGCGTCGAAGTGCGCGGCCTCGATGACGACCTCGGTGGTGCCGTTGGCCTGCCCGGTTCCGGGGTCGCGGACGGTGTCGGCGATCTCGGTGTCGGCGCCGCCCATGACGCCCGCGAGGCCGATCGGCCCGCGGTTGTCGGTGATCACCAGGTCCTCGGGGTCCAGGGTGCGCTGGACGCCGTCGAGGGTGGTGAGCTTCTCGCCGGGCTCGGCACGGCGCACGCCGATGGGCCCGTCGATCAGGGAGCGGTCGTAGGCGTGCAGCGGCTGGCCGATCTCGAGCATCACGTAGTTGGTGATGTCGACGGCCAGGGAGATCGGGCGCATGCCGGCCTTCTGGAGGCGGCGCTGCAGCCAGATCGGGGAGCGGGCCTCGGGGTCGAGTCCGACGACGGTGCGCGCGGTGAAGCGGTCGCAGCCCCTCGGGTCGGAGATCTTGACCG
This sequence comes from Streptomyces chengmaiensis, assembly GCF_029846775.1. NCBI lineage: Bacteria > Bacillati > Actinomycetota > Actinomycetes > Kitasatosporales > Streptomycetaceae > Streptomyces > Streptomyces chengmaiensis. The sequence continues at coordinate 55,232 of NZ_JARWBG010000045.1, read as the reverse complement.
TGTGGCCGAAGGAGTTCGGGGCGGGCACGTCGAGCAGCGCCGGGTCGCGCAGCGGCAGGCCGTACGCGGTGGCGGTCTCGCGGGCGACGCCGCGCATGGAGAGGCAGTAGCCGCGGTCGGGGGTGACGGCGATGTCCAGGACCTCGTCGTGCAGCTGGAGCAGTTCGACCGCGTCGGCGCCGACCTCGAGCTCCGGCGGCAGCACGATGATGCCGTGGCCGCCGTCGTCCCCCATGCCCAGCTCGTCGCCGGAGCAGATCATGCCGCGGGACACCCGGCCGTATGTCTTGCGCTCGGCGATCTTGAAGTCGCCGGGCAGGACGGCGCCGGGCAGCGCGACGACGACCTTGTCGCCCTCGGCGAAGTTGCGGGCGCCGCAGATGATCTCCTGCGGCTCGCCCGCGCCTTCCCCGGAGCCTCCGGCCTGGGAGGCGCCCCCAGCCCCACCGACGTCGACGGTGCAGAAGCGGATGGGCTTCTTGAACTCCGTCAGCTCCTCGACGGTGAGGACCTTGCCGACGACGAGCGGGCCCTTGAGCCCGGCGCCGAGCTGTTCGACGCTCTCGACCTCGAGCCCCGCGGAGATGAGCTTGGCCTGCACGTCACGGCCGGTCTCCGTCGCCGGCAGGTCGACGTACTCCCGCAGCCAGGAAAGCGGGACCCGCATCAGATCTCCATCCCGAACGGCCGGGTGAACCGGACGTCGCCCTCGACCATGTCTCGCATGTCTTCGACGTTGTGGCGGAACATCAGCATCCGCTCGATGCCGAACCCGAAGGCGAATCCGCTGTACTTGGCGGGGTCGACGCCGCAGGCGACGAGCACCTTGGGGTTGACCATGCCGCAGCCGCCGAGCTCGATCCAGCCCTCGCTGGAGCAGGTGCGGCAGGGCCGGTCCGGGTTGCCCACGGACTCGCCGCGGCACACGTAGCAGACCATGTCCATCTCGGCGGACGGCTCGGTGAAGGGGAAGAAGTTCGGCCGCAGCCGGGTCTTCATGCCCTCGCCGCCGAACAGCGCCTGGACCATGTGGTCGAGGGTGCCCTTGAGGTCGGCCATGGTCAGGCCCTCGTCCACGGCGAGCAGCTCGACCTGGTGGAAGACCGGCGTGTGCGTGGCGTCCAGGTCGTCGGTGCGGTAGACGCGGCCAGGGCAGATGACGTACACCGGCGGCTCGCGGTCCAGCAGGGAGCGGACCTGCACGGGCGAGGTGTGGGTGCGCAGCACGACGCCCGAGTCCTGGTCCGCCTCACGGCCCTGGACGAAGAACGTGTCGTGCTCGCCGCGCGCCGGATGGTCGGCGGCGATGTTCAGCGCATCGAAGTTCAGCCATTCGGACTCGACCTCGGGGCCTTCGGCGACCTCGTAGCCCATGGCCGTGAAGATGTCCTCGATGCGCTCCGACAGCGTGGTCAGCGGGTGGCGGGCGCCGCCCGGGACACGGTCGTACGGCAGTGTGACATCCACCGCCTCCTCGACCAGCACGCGGGCGTCGCGCTCCGCCTCCAGCTCGGCCTGGCGGGCGGCGAGCGCCTTGTTGACCGCTCCGCGGGCCTGGCCCACGCGCTTGCCTGCCTCCGCCTTGGCGTGCGGCGGCAGCGCGCCGATCTCCCGGTTGGCGAGCGCGAGCGGCGAGGCGCCGCCGGCGTGGGCCACCTTCGCGGCGGCGAGCGCCTCGAGGTCGCCCGCGGCGGCGAAGGCGGCGAGCGCCTCGTCGCGCATGCGCTCGATCTCTTCCGGTTTCAGTGCCTCGACCTCGACCGGGTCATACGACTTGTTGGGTGCCGACATCTCTTCCCGTGCTTCCGATGGGGTGGCTGGCCCCCGCTCGACGACCGAGGACGCAAAGGTGCCAAAGGCCGAGTCTAACGGGGTGGGGAGTCGCGAATGCGCCCGTGGGCGGCCCTGGTGCATATCAGCTCCGGCCCCGGAGGGGTCCGGGAACCGTCAGCTGAGATACGCGGGGGCGCCGACGGGCAGGATAAATCGGAACTGGGCGCCGCCGCCCGGCCCGCGGCCGACGGCGATCGTGCCTCCGTGCGCTTCGACGATGCCCTTGACGATATAGAGGCCCAGGCCGGTGCCGCCGCGCTTGCTTCCCCGCCAGAAACGGGTGAAGACACGGCCCATCGACTCCTCGGGGATGCCGGGGCCTTCGTCGCTCACGGTGACAGCCGTCCCTTTCTGCTCGTCGTGCGCCGAGGCGGGCGCCACCTCAATGGTGACCGTTCCCTCACCGTGGCGCACCGCATTTTCCAACAGGTTTCCCAACACCTGATCGATCTTGTCCGGATCGGCCCACAGGTCGGGCAGCGGCTGCTGGATGCGGACGAGGAACCGGTCGGGCGACTGGCCGCCCGCCATATGCGCCTGGATGTGCCGGCCGACGGCGGCCGCGATGTCGACGAGCTGTCGGCGCACCTCCAGCCGGCCCGAGTCGATGCGGGAGATGTCGAGCAGTTCGGCGATCAGACGGGTGACGCGGTGCGCGTCGGCGTCGACGGTCTCCAGCATCAGCCGCTTCTGGTCGTCGGTGAACCGCTCCCACTTGGCGAGCAGCGTCGCGGTGAACCCCTGGACGGAGGTGAGCGGGGAGCGCAGTTCGTGCGCGACGGTGGCGATCAGCTCGGCGTGGCTGCGCTCGGTGCGGCGGCGGGCCTCTGTGCCGCGCAGCGAGACCACCAGCCGCCGTATCGGCCCGGTCGGGCGCTCGCGCACATAGCGGGCGGAGACCAGTACCTCGCGGCCGCCGGGCAGCAGCAGATTGCGCTCGGGCTGGCCGACGCGGGTGGCTATGCCCCCGTACGGGTCGGTCAGCCTCCACCAGCGCCGGCCTTTGAGGTCCTCCAGCGGCAGGGCGCGCTCCAGGGGGGCGCCGAGCGCCTCCGCCTTGGAAACCGCCGTGATCTTCGCCGCGGCGGCGTTGAAGCAGATCACCCGGCCCGTCTCATCCGCGACGACCAGGCCGTCGGGCAGATCGTCGGGGTCGACCCCGAACAGTTCGGATCCGTCGCAGCGGCGCAGCACGGACGCGTCCGTGTGTGCGGCTCCGCTCGTCCGGACAGCCATCCCCGTACCCCACCCTCTCCCCAGGCGTATGGCCCCCGAGCCCGCCACCCTACTAGCTGGATGTGACGGCGCGGACCCCCTCGGCGAGGAGACCGCCCACTCAGCGGGCGCGCCCGACGCGCTGGGCGCGCGCGGAGGCGTAGAGACATACGGCTGCGGCGGTCGCGAGGTTCAGCGACTCGGCTTTTCCGTGGATCGGCACACGGACGACGGCGTCGGTTAGGGCGCGGGTCTCCTCGGGCAGGCCCCAGGCCTCGTTGCCGAAGATCCATGCGGTGGGGCCGCCCATCGCCCCGGCGTCGAGCTGGTCGTCGAGGTCGTCCTCGCCCGCCCCGTCGGCGGCGAGCACCCGCACTCCGGCGGCCTTCAGCCCCTGCACGGCCTGCTCGACCGGGACGCCGACCGCGACGGGCAGATGGAAGTGGGAGCCGACGGAGGCGCGCACCGACTTGGGGTTGTAGAGGTCGACCGAGGCGTCGGTGAGCACGACGGCGTCGGCTCCGGCGGCGTCGGCGCAGCGCAGCACGGTGCCGGCGTTGCCCGGGTCGCGTACGTGGGCGAGGACGGCGACGAGCTTCGGCCGCGCGGCGAGGATCTGCTCGAACGGCGAGTCCAGGAAGCGGCAGACGCCGACGAGGCCCTGCGGGGTGACGGTCTGCGAGACCTCGGCGAGCACATCCGACGAGGCGTGGTGGACACGGGCGCCGGAGGCGCGGGCGGCCGCGATGATCTCCCCGTAGCGCTCCGCGGCCTCGACGGTGGTGAACAGCTCCACCAGCGTGGGCCGGCCGTCGGGCCCCCGATGGCTGGCGGCCTCCCGCACGGCCTGCGGCCCCTCGGCGAGGAACAGCCGGTCCTTGCCCCGGAAGTTGCGCTTGGCGAGCCTGCGCGCCGCGGCGACGCGCGGCGACCGCGGCGAGATCAGCTCGGGTGTGGCCTGGTCGGCGGTGCCCATGCGGGATGCACTCACTTCGTCTAGGGGCGCGCGGGTTCTGCGCGCCGTGTGCGGTTCGGTGCGGCGGGCGGCGGAACGGACCCCGGGGGCGACATGCGCGGACCCGCAGGCCAGAGGCCTGCGGGTCCGGGGCGTCCGAGGGGCGCGGTGCTGCGGCCGTCAGGCCGCCGACGCGGCCTTCGGGGCGTTGACGTCGCTCGGCAGCGCCTTCTGCGCGACCTCGACGAGCGATGCGAACGCGTTCGCGTCGTTGACCGCCAGCTCGGCCAGCATCTTGCGGTCCACCTCGATGTTGGCGGCCTTCAGACCCTGGATGAGGCGGTTGTACGTCATGCCGTTGGCGCGGGCAGCGGCGTTGATGCGCTGGATCCACAGCTGACGGAAGTCGCCCTTGCGCTTCTTGCGGTCGTTGTAGTTGTAGACCAGCGAGTGGGTGACCTGCTCCTTGGCCTTGCGGTACAGGCGCGACCGCTGGCCGCGGTAGCCGCTGGCCTGCTCGAGGATCGCCCGGCGCTTCTTGTGGGCGTTGACTGCCCGCTTGACGCGTGCCACTTGTTAACTCCTTGTAGCGGGGCCGTGGTGTGTCCTCACACGGCCCGGAAACGAATAGGTCCCGGTCTCGGCGTCCCGTCCCCGGTTCGTCGGGGACGGCGGACGTCACTTGCCGAGAAGCTTCTTGATCTTCGCGGCGTCGCCCGGGGCCATCTCGGCGTTGCCGGTGAGGCGACGCGTCAGCTTGGACGACTTGTGCTCGAGCAGGTGGCGCTTGCCGGCGCGCTCACGGAGCACCTTGCCGGAGCCGGTGATCTTGAAGCGCTTCTTGGCACCGCTGTGCGTCTTGTTCTTCGGCATCGCGCCGTTCTCTCCTCGTCAGTGGCGCTCCCCCGGTGCGGGCACCGGTCAGCGGGAGCGTCAGTCCTCAGTGTGTGGTTCCGGGCTGACCCGGGGCTGCCGTGCCGGCAGCCCCTCAGGTCACGCCTCGGAGGATGTGTCGGCCGGAGCGTTCTCCGCGCGGCCCTCCTGCGAGCCCTGGCGCCCCGCCTTGCGTGCGGCCTGGGCCTCACGCGCCTCGGCCATGGCCTCGGTCTTCTTCTTGTGGGGGCCAAGAACCATGATCATGTTCCGGCCGTCCTGCTTCGGGTTCGACTCGATGAAGCCGAGTTCCTCCACGTCCGCGGCGAGACGCTGCAGCAGACGGAAGCCAAGCTCGGGGCGGGACTGCTCACGACCACGGAACATGATCGTGATCTTGACCTTGTCGCCCTGCTTGAGGAACCGGACGACATGACCCTTCTTGGTGTCATAGTCGTGCGGGTCGATCTTCGGCCGGAGCTTCATCTCCTTGATGACCGTGTGCGCCTGGTTCTTGCGCGCCTCACGGGCCTTCATGGCCGACTCGTACTTGAACTTCCCGTAGTCCATGAGCTTGCACACGGGCGGACGAGCGTTCGCCGCGACCTCGACGAGGTCGAGGTCGTACTCCTGCGCAAGCTCCAGGGCCTTGGCAAGCGGAACAATCCCGACCTGCTCGCCGCTGGGACCGACAAGTCGCACCTCGGGAACGCGAATCCGGTCGTTGATGCGGGGCTCGGCGCTGATGGATCCTCCTCAGTAGCACCACACGGCCATCCGGCGGACAGCCGAGCAACATCTGTCTTAAGTAGGACCAACCACACCGGAGCACGAAAAATGCCCCGGACGGTACACAGGCGGCTGCTCCATCACTACCGGAGCACCGCCGCGGTGTGCCGCGGGGCGCGCATCGGGCGACTTCCATCGTCCGTACGGAACGATGGGCGCCGCCTGACCGGTGACCCGCCGCCCCAAGGACGGCAAGGTGGGAGAACGGAGCCTCCACTTGTGGGCTGGATCCGTGTGAGCACACACGGCATCCGGCCGGTTGTCACACAAGGTTAGCAGCTCCCGGGTGATGCGGCTAACCGGCGGGGGCGGCGGCGGCGCGGAGGGCGGGGCATATCGTGTGCGTCATGAGTGACGCGACCTCCCCCAATGAACCGGCGGCCTCCTCGGCTGCCGCCCCCGACTTTGACGCCATGACCCGCGACATCGCGGAGGTGCCCGCCGTCGAGGTGATCGTCACGGTCGCGGTGAATCTGATGAGCGCGGCCGCCGTGAAGCTCGGGCTCACCGAGGACGGCGCGGAGCACAAGGACCTGGACGAGGCCCGGAAGCTCGTGCACGCCCTGGCGGGGCTGCTGGACGCGAGCGCGACGGAGATCAGCTCCTTCCACGCGGCGCCGCTGCGCGACGGGCTGAAGTCGCTGCAGCTCGCCTTCCGCGAAGCGTCCCTGGTGCCGGACGAGCCGGGCAAGGGACCGGGCGAGAAGTACACGGGCCCGGTCTTCGGCTGACCCTCCCGCCTCCCCGCCCGCGCGGCCGCTGCCCACCCGCTCTCAGCCGCTTGCCGGCCGATCTCAGCCGCGCGCTTCGCGTACGAACAGGGGCTCGCCCGGCACGGCGGCCTCGGCCGGCACCACCGCCAGGTCGAGGCCCCGCACCAGGCGGGCCCTGAGCACTTCGTCGGCCGCGAGCGCCTCGGCCACCCTCCGGGCCGCCTCGGCGGGCGCCGCGTCCGGGGCGAAGGCCAGGGCGAGGGTTCCGTCGGCGCGGCCTCTGCCGAGGTGGGCGCGGACCACGGCGGGCTCGGCTGCCACGACGGCGCGCACCGCCTCGGCGACCGCGGGGTCGTCGAGCGGATCGGCGCTGGTGCGCCCCTCGGCGAGCGCGAGCAGGGCGGGGCCGGTGAGCTGGTACGGGACGGGGCCCGCGAGGTCGAGGACCAGGGTGTCGGCCTTCTCGTGGGCCACCGCCCGAAGCGCCTGGTGCAGCGGGACGGCGACGGGTCTGGCCTCGGGGTTCCAGCGGGCCAGCGAGGCGATGGAGGTGAAGGCGGGCAGAGCCCGCCGGTCGCCCGCCGTCAGCGTGGGCACCGCCATGTCGCTGGTCTTCTCGCGGCGCAGCCCGGTCCGCGCGTCCTCCTCGACGTCTCCGAGGACGGCGACGACCGGCACGAGCAGCCGGGCGTCCTTGAGGGCTTCCAGGAGGCGGGGTTCGGCCGCCCTGTCCTCGGCCCATGCGGCGAGGGCCGCCTCGAGCCTCGGGTCGGCGGTGCCGTCGTCGTCGGAGAAACCGGGGTCGGGGATGTTCTTGAGCGCCACCCGAAGAGCCTAACGTCCGGGTACGGCCCTCCTGCGCCCGGTACGCCGACCGCCGGGCCGGGCGCAGCCCCGACCGCTCCGCACGGCCGCTGCCCGACCGGCCGTCACAGATACCGCGGGCGGCCCGTGCGCCACAGCACGACCGCACCGGCCAGCGCCAGCGCGCCGAGGCCCGCGGCGGCGGGGGCGAGCCGGCCGGCGGCCTCCTCCGGTTCGGGTTCGGGGGTCGGGCCGGGCCCGAAGTAGCGGCGGTCGTAGCCCGAGGCCGCCGCCGCGGGGTCGGCGGGGCGCAGCCGGGCGCCCGCCTCGATCGCCGCGGCGGGGTCGACGAGCCCGTATCCCCTGGCGTCGTCGCGACCCCCGTCGGGCGCGTCGCGGGCGGTGTCGACGAGAAGCCGTTTGATCTGGGCGGGCGTGAGGTCCGGATACGCGGAGCGCACCAGGGCGACGGCCCCCGAGACGAATGCGGCGGCCGCGCTGGTGCCCCAGCCCTCGTAGTACTTGCGGTCGGGATCGATGATGACGATGTCGTCGCCGGGCGCGCTGACGGTGGCGTACCAGCGTCTGGTGGAGAAGGAGGCGTGGGTGCCCGCGCGGTCGACGGCGGTCACCGCGATCACTCCGGGGTAGGCGGCCGGGTAGGAGATGTGGTCGCCCTTCTCGCCGCCGTTGCCGGCGGACGCGACGACGACGGCGCCCTTGGACAGGGCGTACTGGACCGCGGCGTCCTCTCCCGCTTCCGGGTGGGCCGACTCGCTGTCGTCGCCGAGCGAGAGGTTGATGACGTCCGCGCCCTGGTCGGCGGCCCACCGGATGCCCTGGGCGAGAGCGCTGCCGCGGGAGGTCCGGGCCTTCTCGCGGGCCTTGTCGCTGCCTTCGAGGATCACCCGGACGGGAAGGATCTTCGCTTCGGGAGCGATGCCGATCACTCCGGACCCGCCGTCCGGGCCGTGCCCGTGGGCGGCGATGATGCCGGCCATGGCGGTCCCGTGGCGGGCCCAGGCCCGGTCGCCCCGCTCGGCGCCGAAGCCGATGAAGTCCTTGCCGGGCAGGACGGAGCCTTCGAGGTCGGGGTGGCGGTCGTCGACCCCGGTGTCGAGGACGGCGACGGTGATGCCCTCGCCCTTGGCGGTCCGCCACGCCTCTTCTGTGTGCAGGGCGTCGAGGCCCCACTGCTGGGCGCGGATGCCGTCGGCGCGGGCGGGAACGGCGGGGAGCAGCGCGAGGACGGCCGCGGCGAAGACGGCGGCAAGACGGCTTCCGCGGTGTGCGGGGGCCCGGTGTGCGGGCTGTGTGCGCGGCGCGCGGTCGCGGTTTCCGTGGACGTGCTGTCCGCCCGCGTGCCGTCCGCGGAAGCGCTGTCCGCGGGCGCGGTGTGCGGAGGGCCGGTGGTCCGGTGGCCGGTGGTCGCGGGGCCGCTGGGCGCAGTCGGTCATGTGCGGTCCTCCGCTGACGGGCGGACGGTGGCGCGCAGGGCCCGCTCGACGGCCTCCGCGACCCCTGCCGCCTCATGGCCGAGGCCGGACTGCGCGGGTGCGGAGGTCGCGCCCTCGGCGGTCGCCTCGGCCGCCGGCTCGGGGTTGTCCACCGCGCGGCCGTCGGCGAAGCCGGAGACGGCGTAGACGACGACGGGCGCGTCGGTGAGGACGTTCACGGTCCAGCTCGCCCGCTGCGGATCGCCGAATCCGGCGGCGACGGTGCCGGCAGCGGACTGGGCGCGCGGCATCAGGTCGGTTCGCTCGCCCAGCCCTTCACGGGCGAAGCGGGCCTTCAGCGCGCGCATCCCCTGCTCGTCGGCCTCCGTGAAGACAAGGCCGACGGTGATGACGCTGGTGGCGGTGGTGTCCGTGTAGGTGGCCCGCACCAGCCGGCCGCAGCCCACCGTCCGCAGCGTCTGGTCGAGCAGCGGGTCGAGGGCCTCGGCGCAGCCGCTGTCGGGGGCGACGGCTATCCGTTTCCACGCACGGTCGGCGCCGCCCGGACCTGCGCGGCCGCCGTCGAGCGTGCGGGGGAAGAGGGTGTCCACGGGGACGCTGTGCCACAGGTCGCGGGCCTGTGCGTAGCCGCTGCGGGCCGCCGGGTCGGCGTTCGCGTCGCCGATGAGCCATGCCCCGGCGGCCGCGCCGCCGAGGAGCCCGATCCCCAGGACGGCGCAGACGACCGCCGCGGCGGTTCTGCCGGGCCGACGCGGGCGGATGGGGCGCAGCCGCGTGGTCATCTCGGCGGGATGCTCGGGCGGCGCCCACAGGTGGTACTGCGCCCCTTGGTGCGCGGCGCGCGGCGTCGCGCCGGGCCGTGGCGAGAGGTCGACGGCGCCGACGGGCCTGTGCCCAGGCGGTGCGGGAGGGGTGACGGGCGCGGGGGCGGCGCTCCGCGGTGGCGCATCGGGCGTCTGCGCGGTGCGGGGGGCGCCGAGGGGACCGAGGGGGCGCAGCCGGGTGGTGACGTCGCAGTCCGGGATGTCCCCGGTCCCGACGTGGGGTGCGGGGCGTGCGTCGCCGGGCGGGCGCGTGGGGGCCGGGGTCGCGGGGGCGGATGCCGCAGGGGCGGATGCCGCGGCCGGCGCGGGACGTGAAGTGCCCGCGGCGCTGGCGCCGGTGGTCTTGCCGGGCGGAGGCGTCGCGGCTGCCGGTGTGTTCGGGGGGCCGTCGGGACGCCGCGAGGGCTCGGGGCGGGCCGCGCCGGCGCCGGGAGCGGCCGACGGGTCGGGCTGCCGTCCGGTCGCCGCGCCGTCGGGGCCGTCGGGACGCCGCGAGGGCTCGGGGTGCTGGGAGTGCTGGGAGTGCTGGGAGTGCTGGGCCCGTTGGGCACGCTGGGCCGGGACGTCGCCGGGCGGGGACGGGCGTATGGAACCGCGGGGACCTGCGGCTTCGGGGAGCGGGGCGCGCGGGTCCGGAGGGAGCAGGGAGTCGATGCGGGAGGCGGGACGGGCAGCAGGGCGGTGTGGTTCCGTGCTCATCCCGCCCCCATCGTCACGTGCCTGCGTACACCGGTGGATCGCCCTCCAGGGCAACCCTGTTCGTCACCGTGTGTGGTCACTCTACGGGCTGCTCCGCACAGGGCGGCAACGAGACCGTCGCTCCGAGGCATCTGCCCAGAACATCCCCCCTACCCTCGGGTAAACCTCTCTGACAAGCTCAGGCCATGACTCCGCGTGCCGCTGACCGGGCCCGGTACGACCGGGCCACCGCGCATCTCGACGCCCCGCTCGCGATCGTCGATCTGGAGGCGTTCGACGCCAACGCAGGGGATCTCGTGCGCCGCGCGGGAGGCAAACCGGTGCGGGTGGCCAGCAAGTCGGTGCGCTGCCGGGCGCTTCTGGAGCGGGTGCTGGCGCGCGACGGCTTCGCCGGGATCATGTCGTTCACGCTCGGCGAGTCGCTGTGGCTGGCGCGTGCGGGCTTCGAGGACGTCCTGCTGGCGTATCCGTCCGCGGACCGGGCCGGGTTCGCGGAGCTGGCCGCCGATCCCAAGCTGGCCGCCGCGGTGACCGTGATGGTCGACGACCCCGCGCAGCTCGATCTGATCGACCGCTCACGCGGCCGCGGGCGGGAGGAGATCCGGCTCTGTCTGGAACTCGACACGGCGCTCCTGCTGCTTGGCGGCCGGCTGCGGATCGGGGCACGCCGCTCCCCGCTGCGCGAGCCCGCGGAGCTCGCCGAGCTGGCGCGGTCGATCGCCCGCCGCCCGGGCTTCCGGCTGGTTGGGCTGATGGCGTACGAGGGACATGTGGCGGGCGTGGGCGACAGCATCGCGGGGCGGCCGGTGCGGTCTCGGGCGGTGCGGCTGATGCAGCGTGCGGCCCGCAGGGAGTTGGCCGAGCGCCGTGCGGCCGTGGTGCGGGCGGTACGGGCGGTGACGCCGGGGCTGGAGTTTGTCAACGGCGGCGGCACGGGCAGCGTGCAGCACACGGCAGCGGAGGACGTGGTGACGGAGGTCGCCGCAGGGTCCGGTCTGTATATGCCGCGGCTCTTCGACGACTACACGTCGTTCACGGGCCGTCCGGCCGCGCTGTTCGCCCAGCCGGTGGTGCGCCGCCCCGGCGTCGGCGCGGTGACGGTGCTCGGCGGCGGCTACCCCGCCTCGGGCGCACCGGGCGCGGACCGGCTGCCGGTCCCGTATCTGCCCGAAGGCCTGCGCTACGACCCTCGGGAGGGCGCGGGCGAGGTGCAGACGCCGCTGCTGGGCGCGCCCGCGGACGATCTCCTGGTCGGGGACAGGGTGTGGTTCCGGCATGCGAAGGCGGGGGAACTGTGTGAGCGGTTCGACGCGCTGCATCTGGTGGAGGGGGAAGGGGTGGTGGGTGCGGCGCCGACGTACCGGGGCGAGGGCCGGACGTTTCTGTAGCCCTGCGGGGCGTTTTCCGGTGCCCCTCCCCCTACGCCCTAGGGGCGTGGGGCGGAGCCCCGGTTACGACTGCCCCGTCCGCGGATCCCGTGTGATCCCGCCCCCCACACCCGCGTCCTTCGCCGCCCCGCCCCCGAGAGGCCGGATGCTCGAGACGATCGCGTCCATGCCCGCGAGCGGCGGCCCTTCGGGCCCCGCGTCGAAGGAGAGGCGGACGACGACCATGGCTTCGGTGCCGACGGTGGAGGGGAAGGCGACGGACTGGACATGGCCTCCGGGGCCCTCTTCGGTGAGGACGCGCCAGCGGACCAGATAGCCGGCTCGGCCGGCCACCGCGATGGACTGTGCCTTGACCTCGGCGTGGGAGGCGATGCCGCCGTAGGGCTGGTTGCCGAGGATCTCCTCCCCGTATGCCTTGTCCACGGCCTGCGGGATGTCCCTTCTGGCCGCCTCCTCGGGCGACTTGGCTCCTGCGTCGGCGGTGAAGGAGGTGACGCGGCCATGGCGGCAGAGGGAGGAGGTTCCGGCGGGGCAGTCGTAGCTGTCGTCCGTGACCATCGTCGCGCCGATGTCCGAGGACCTGTCGGACTTGGTCCAGCCGTCCGGGATGGGTATGGCGATGCCGTTGAGCTGGTCTTCGAGGACGGTGGCGCTCTCGGGGTCCACAGCGGCCTCGGAGGTCTCGGGGGCAGCCGGGGAAGTCGTGGCCGCGGCTTCGGGGGCGTTCGGCGCGGCCTGCGCATCTCCGGGGAGGGGTTCGCTGCCGCCGCGCGCCATCACGAGGACGACCGCGACGGCCGCCGCCAGGAGCAGGACTCCCGCCGCGCTGAAGGCGACGAGTCGCCCGCGCCGCCGACCAGGCCGGCCGCCTCCGGGTGACGGCGGCGAGAGGTGCATCGGCACGGTGGGGGGAGCGGCGGGCTGCGCCGGCGTCGCCTGGGCCGCGCGGGTGTGCGCGGCCCAGGCGACGCCGTCCCACCAGCGCTCGGCGCCGGGCGTGTTCGGGTCCGGGTACCAGCCGGGCGGGGTCGTCATGCTCATGCGCACACCCTAGACGGGGGTGACGTACGCCCCCGAGATCCCGCCGTCGACCAGGAAGTCGGTGGCGTTGACGAACGACGAGTCGTCGCTGGCGAGGAAGGCGACGGCGGCGGCGATCTCCTCGGCCTCGGCGAACCGGCCGGCGGGGATGTGCACCAGACGACGGGCCGCGCGCTCCGGGTCCTTGGCGAACAGCTCCTGGAGCAGCGGGGTGTTGACCGGCCCGGGACACAGCGCGTTGACGCGGATGCCGTCGCGGGCGAACTGCACGCCCAGCTCGCGGGACATGGCGAGCACGCCGCCCTTGGAAGCGGTGTAGGAGATCTGGGAGGTCGCCGCACCCATGACGGCCACGAACGACGCGGTGTTGATGATGGAGCCCCTGCCCTGCCGCCGCATATGGGGAATGGCGGCCTTGCAGCACAGGTAGACGGAGGTGAGGTTGACCTCCTGGACGCGCCTCCACGCCTCCAGGCCGGTGTCCAGGATGGAGTCGTCGTCGGGCGGCGAGATGCCCGCGTTGTTGAACGCCACGTCGACGCTTCCGTAGGTGTCGTACGCGGTCTGGAACAGGGCCTCGACCTGTTCGGGGTCGGTGACGTCGACCCGTGCGAAGGCGCCGCCGACCTCCTCGGCGGCCGCCTTGCCCGCGGCCTCGTCGATGTCGCCGCAGACGACGTTCGCCCCCTCGGAGGCGAGCCGGCGTGCCGCTGCGAGGCCGATGCCGCTGCCGGCGCCGGTGATGACGGCGGTGCGGCCGACGAGACGGCGGCAGATGTTCTCGGTCTTGGACGTGGTGTCGGACATGGGTGCTCAGGCCTCCGTGCTGATGAAGACGTTCTTGGTTTCGGTGAAGGCGGTCAGGGCGTCAGGGCCCAGCTCCCGGCCGAGGCCGGACTGCTTGTAGCCGCCGAACGGAGTCCAGTAGCGGACGCTGGCATGGGAGTTGACGGAGAGGTTGCCGGCGGCGACGGCGCGGGAGACGCGGATCGCGCGGCCGACGTCCCTGGTCCAGATGGAGCCGGAGAGCCCGTACTCGGTGGCGTTGGCCAGCCGGATCGCATCCTCCTCGTCGTCGAAGGGGAGCACGACGGCCACGGGCCCGAAGACCTCGTCGACGGCGCAGGGGGCGTCGGGCGCGAGCCCGGTGAGGACGGTGGGCGGGAACCAGAAGCCCGGTCCCTCGGGGGCGCTGCCGCGCAGGGCAGGCGTGTCCTCGGGGACGTACGAACGCACCCGTTCCAGCTGCGTCTTGGAGATCAGCGGACCCATCTGGGTCTTCTCGTCGGCCGGGTCGCCGACGACGACGGACTCGATCGCGGGGGCGAGGAGTTCGAGGAAGCGGTCGTGGACGGAGCGCTCGACGAGGATCCGGGTGCGGGCGCAGCAGTCCTGGCCGGAGTTGTCCAGGAACGACATGGGGGCGGCGGCGACGGCGGCGTCCAGGTCTGCGTCGGCGAAGACGACATTGGGGCTCTTGCCGCCGAGTTCCAGGGTGACGCGCTTCACGCGCTCGGCGCACAGCGACATGATCTGCTTGCCGACGCGTGTGGAGCCGGTGAACACGATCTTGGCGATGCCGTGGTGGCGTACGAGGGCGTCGCCGGCGACGTCGCCGCGGCCGGGCAGCACCTGGAACAGCCCCTCCGGCAGCCCGGCTTCGAGGGCGAGTTCGGCCAGCCGCAGCGCGGTGAGCGGGGTGGTCTCCGCGGGCTTGAGGATGACGGCGTTGCCGGCGGCGAGCGCCGGGGCCGTGCCCCACGCGGCGATCGGCATGGGGAAGTTCCAGGGCGCGATGACGCCGATGACGCCGAGCGGTTCGAGGAGAGTGACGTCCAGGCCGCCGGGGACCGGGATCTGGCGGCCGGAGAGCCGCTCTGCTCCCCCGGCCGCGTAGTCGAGCAGATCGCGGACGTTGCCGGCCTCCCAGCGGGCGTTTCCGATGGTGTGCCCGGCCTCGCGGACCTCCAGGCGGGCGAGTTCCCCGAGATGGTCGTCGACGGCGGCCGCGAAGCGGCGCAGCAGCCGGGCCCGGTCGGCGGGCGCGGCGGCGGCCCAGGTGCGCTGGGCGCGCGCGGCGACGGCTACGGCGCGGTCGACGTCCGCCGCCGTGGCGCCGGGGACGGTGGCCACGACCTCCTCGGTGGCGGGGTTGAGAACATCCAGTGCGTACGGTTCGTGCGGGTGTGACACGCGGTTCCTCACATGCGTTCGAAGGAGCGGCGGAGCTCCCAGTCGGTCACCACGGCGTCAAAGGCTGCCAGCTCGACGCGCGCCATGTTGCGGTAGTGGGCTACGACCTCGTCGCCGAATGCCGCCTTGGCGATGGGGCTGGTCTCCCAGAGTTCGGCGGCTTCGCGCAGGGTGGCGGGGACATGTGCGTAGTCGCCGGTGTAGGCGTTGCCGGGGCAGGCGTCGGGCAGCTCCAGCTGCTGCTCGATGCCGTGGAGTCCGGCGGCGACGAGCCCGGCGACGGCCAGATGCGGATTGACGTCACCTCCGGGGAGGCGGTTCTCGAATCTCATCGAGCGGCCGTGGCCGACGACTCTGAGCGCGCAGGTCCGGTTGTCGTGGCCCCAGGCGACGGCGGTGGGGGCGAAAGAGCCCGGCTGGAAGCGCTTGTACGAATTGATGTTCGGGGCGTAGAGAAGGGAGAAGTCTCGCAGGGCGGCCAGCTGTCCGGCGAGGAAGTGCCGCATGACGGGCGACATGCCTCCGGGGCCGTCCCCGGCCATGACATTGCGCCCGGGCTCGGCGAGGGACTGGAGCGAGAGGTGGATATGACAGGAGTTGCCCTCGCGCTCGTTGTACTTGGCCATGAAGGTGAGCGAGCAGCCCTCCTGGGCGGCGATCTCCTTGGCGCCGGTCTTGTAGACGGCGTGCTGGTCGCAGGTGACCAGGGCTTCGTCGTACTTGAAGGCGATCTCGTGCTGCCCGGGGTTGCACTCGCCCTTGGCGGACTCCACGGTGAGCCCGGCGGCGGCCATCTCGTTGCGGATGCGGCGCAGCAGGGGCTCGATGCGGCCGGTGCCGAGGACGGAGTAGTCGATGTTGTACTGGTTCGCCGGGGTGAGCCTCTGGTAGCCGCGGTCCCAGGCCTGCTCGTAGGTGTCCCTGAAGACGATGAACTCCAGCTCGGTGCCGACGTGAGCGGTGTAGCCGTGCTCGGCCAGGCGCTCCAGCTGACGGCGCAGGATCTGGCGGGGTGCGGCGGCGACGGGTGCGCCGTCGCTCCAGGCGAGGTCGGCCACGAGCAGCGCGGTGCCCTCGTTCCAGGGGACGCGGCGGAGGGTCGCCGTGTCGGGGTGCATGGCGAAGTCGCCGTAGCCCCTGTCCCAGGAGGACATCTCATAGCCGTCGACGGTGTTCATGTCCGCGTCGACGGCGAGGAGGTAGTTGCAGCCCTCGGTGCCGTGCTCCAGGACCTCGTCCAGAAAGAAGGGTGCGGCGAACCGCTTGCCCTGGAGCCGTCCCTGCATGTCGGGGAAGGCCAGGACGACTGTGTCGATCTCACCGCTCGCGACGAGTGCACGCAGCTCCTCTACGGAGAGCGGGGGTTTGCGGTCTGCCACGGATTACGCCTCCTTGGGTCAGCCGGAAGCCATAAGGTATTGCTGAAGACCATTGCTTGGGAAGGGGAAACCGCAAGGTGGCGAAGAAGTCCGTGCCGGAGGATGCGCTGACGCCGGTGCTGCGGCCGGTCCGCGCGGGAAACGGCTTCGAGGAGGCGCTGGAGCAGATCCTCCAGCTGCTGCGCCTGGGGCTGGTCCCGGCGGGCGAGCGGCTGCCGGCGGAGCGGGAGCTGGCCGAGCGGATGGGCATCAGCCGGGTCACGCTGCGGGAGGTGCTGAAGGTGCTCGGCGAGCAGGGCCTGGTGGAGAGCCGGCGGGGCCGGTACGGGGGCACGTTCGTGCTGCCCCGCCCCGGCCCCGGCGGCCCCGGCAGCCCGGTCGAGGACGAGCTGCGGCGGCGTCTGGCGGGTGTGAACCTCGAGGACACACTGCGGTTCCGCGAGGTGCTGGAGGTTGGCGCGGCGGGGCTGTGCGCGGCGCACGGGCTGACCGACGAGGGCACGGCCCGGCTGCGGGCGGCGCTGGCCGCCACGCAGGACGCGCCGCTGACGGAGTACCGGCGGCTGGACACGCTGCTCCATCTGACGCTTGCGGAGCTGTCCGGGTCGGCGTCGCTCACCGCGCAG
Source organism: Streptomyces chengmaiensis (assembly GCF_029846775.1). Taxonomy (NCBI): domain Bacteria; kingdom Bacillati; phylum Actinomycetota; class Actinomycetes; order Kitasatosporales; family Streptomycetaceae; genus Streptomyces; species Streptomyces chengmaiensis. The sequence goes on along the minus strand of NZ_JARWBG010000045.1, from coordinate 38,443 downwards.
TACGCGGCGGTGCGGGCGGGGGTGAACGACCTGCTGGACTGCATCCCGCTGCTGGTGAGGAATCTGGAGCACTCGCAGCAGCAGCACGCGGCGCTGGTGGAGGCGGTGCTGGAGCAGGACGCGGACGGGGCGCGCGAAGTGATGCGGGAGCACTGCGAGGGCACGGCGGCGCTGCTGCGGGGCTTCCTGGCGTAGCCGGCTCAGCCCTCCCCGCCCGCCTTGCGGGTGCCGGGCGTCACCCCCGGAGCGCGGTCGCCGGGCGCTTTGCCGGGGTCGACGCCGCCGGGGTCGACGCCGCCGGGCGCAGGCGCGCCGGGCCAAGGGCAAGCCGGCGCTCACCCTCCGCCCGCACCAAGCGCCGGGCGGCCCCAGCGAGCGTGGGGACTCGCCCCCCGCATCCATGAGGCGGGCAGGCGGGGAAGAAACCGCCGCCCGGGCCGGTCACCGGAATCCGTGGGCGTGGACACGTAACGTCAGGTTTACGCACAGGGCTTGCGCCGCAGCCACAGGGACCGCAATGGTGTCGTCCCAAACCATTGGACCTCTGCCAGGAGCGACTCATGGCCGACGGCACCACCTCGCGCACCGCACCCCCCGCCCCCTCGAGATCCGCCGACGGCGACGCCTATCTGAACCGGCGGACCCTGCGCCGCGGCAGCGCCGGGTGGCTGCTGCTGACCGGGCTCGGCGTCGCCTACGTCGTGTCCGGGGACTTCTCCGGCTGGAACATCGGACTGTCCAAGGGCGGCTTCGGCGGTCTCGCCGCCGCCACCGTGCTGATGGGCGTGATGTACGCCTGCCTGGTCTTCGCCCTCGCCGAGCTGTCCGCGATCCTGCCCACCGCCGGCGGCGGCTACGGCTTCGCCCGCCGCGCGCTCGGCACCTGGGGCGGCTTCCTCACCGGCACCGCGATCCTCATCGAGTACATCCTCGCCCCGGCCGCGATCTCCATCTTCATCGGCGACTATGTCGAATCCCTGGGTCTGTTCGGCCTGGAGTCCGGCTGGCCGGTCTACCTCGCCTGCTTCGCCGTCTTCATCGGCATCCACCTCTGGGGCGTCGGCGAGGCCCTCCGCTTCAGTCTGATCGTGACCGCCATCGCGGTCGCCGCCCTGCTCATCTTCGCCTTCGGCGCGTTCACCGAGTTCAACGCGGACGGCCTCGACGACATCCCCGTCGACCCCGCGGCACTCGGCTCCAACTCCTGGCTGCCGTTCGGCCTGCTCGGCATCTGGGCGGCGTTCCCGTTCGGCATGTGGTTCTTCCTCGGCGTCGAAGGGGTGCCGCTGGCCGCGGAGGAGGCCAAGGACCCTGTGCGCTCCATGCCCCGCGCGCTGGCCATCTCCATGTCGATCCTGGTCCTGCTGGCGGTGCTGACGTTCTTCGCCGCGACCGGCGCCCGCGGCTCCGCCGCCATCCAGGAGGCCGGCAACCCCCTGGTCGTGGCGCTCCAGGGGGACGGCGGCCCCACGGCGCTCAGCCGCTTCGTCAACTACGCGGGGCTCGCCGGTCTCGTCGCGTCCTTCTTCTCCCTCATCTACGCGGGCTCCCGGCAGCTGTTCGCGCTGTCCCGCGCCGGATACCTGCCGCGGTTCCTGTCCCTGACAAGCCGTCGCAAGTCCCCGTACCTGGGGCTGCTGATCCCCGGGGCCATCGGCTTCGCCCTGGCGGCCGGCACCGGCAACGGCGCGCGGATGCTGAACATCGCGGTGTTCGGCGCGACCATCTCCTACGCGATGATGGCGCTGTCGCACATCGTGCTGCGCCGCCGCGAACCCGGCCTGCACCGGCCGTACCGCACGCCCGGCGGAGTGCTGACCTCGTCCACCGCGTTCGTGCTGGCGCTCTCCGCGCTGGTGGCGACGTTCCTGGTGGACAAGGACGCGGCGCTGATCGCCCTGCTCGTCTATGCCGTGGCCCTCGCCTACTTCGCCTTCTACAGCCGGCACCGCCTGGTGGCGCAGGCGCCGGAGGAGGAGTTCGCCGCGCTGGCCGAGGCCGAGGCCGAACTCGAACGCAAGTGAAGCACCGCCGCGAACCAAGCACCGCCGCATGTCAGACACCGCGAGTCAAGCGCCCACAGCGCCTGTGAAGGACGGAGCCGTCACCGTGTCCAAGCCGCTCATTGGGGTCAGCACCTATCTCGAGGCATCGGCCCGATGGGGGGTGTGGGATCTTCCCGCCGCCCTGCTGCCCGCCGGTTACCCCCGGCTGGTGCAGGCGGCGGGCGGCCTCGCCGCAATGGTCCCGCCGGACGACCCCGCCCTGGCCGAAGCCGCCGTCGCCCGGCTCGACGGCGTGGTCATCGCGGGCGGCCCGGACGTCGAGCCCGTACGGTACGGGGCCGAGCCCCACCCCCGTACGGGCCCGCCCGCGCGGGAGCGGGACGCCTGGGAGCTCGCCCTGATCCGGGCGGCGTTGGCGTCCGGCACTCCCCTGCTGGGCATCTGCCGGGGGATGCAGCTTCTGAACGTCGCCCTGGGCGGGACACTGGTGCAGCACCTGGAGGGCCATCTGGGCGCGACGGGCGTGTTCGCGGAGCACACCGTGAAGCCGGTGCCGGGCACGCGGTACGCGTCGATCGTGCCTGAGGACTCCGGGGTGCCGACGTACCACCACCAGTCGGTGGACCGGGTCGGCGAGGGGCTCGTCCCCAGCGCCTACGCCGAGGACGGCACCGTCGAGGCGCTCGAACCCGCCGGGGAGGGGCGGGGATGGGTGCTGGGCGTGCAGTGGCACCCGGAGATGGGGCAGGACCTGCGGGTCATGCGGGCGCTGGTGGAGGCGGCACGGCGATGACGCGGCGGGGCCATATGCAGCGCCGCCTCAGCCCCGCCGCGTCAGCGACAGCAGATCCCGCGCCGGCCCCGCCGGTCGACGCCCCCGCGGCCACACCGCCCGCAGGGCGCGGGCCAGGCGAACCCGCTCGACGGGGACCGCGACCAGCCGACGGGCCGCCAGCTCCTCGGTGACCGCCAGTTCGCTGAGCACCGCTGGACCCGCCCCGCTGACCGCGGCCGCCTTCACCGCGGTGGTGGAGGCGAGCTCCAGCAGCGGCTCGGCGAGACCCCCGTTCCCGCCGTCGGTGAGCGCCGCGTCAAGCACCTGCCGGGTCCCTGAGCCGCGTTCACGCAGGATCAGCGGGGCCCCGGCCAGTTCGGCGGCCGTGAGCGGAGTCCGGCGGCGGGCCCAGGCATGGCCGGGGGCCGCCACCACCAGCAGCCGGTCGTGGCCGACGATCACCCCGTCCAGCCCCTCCGGCACCGCGAGACCCTCCACAAAGCCCAGCTCCGCCTCGCCGTCGAGCAGCCGCCGGGCCACTTCGGCGGAGTTTCCGGCGTGCAGCGAGACGGCCGTGTCCGGCCGCTGCGCGCGCAGCGCGATCAGCCAGCCGGGGAGCAGATACTCGGCGATGGTCATGGAGGCCGCCACCCGCAGCCGGGAGTCGCGGCGACCGCGCAGCGCCTGCGCTCCCGCGTCGAACGCCTCCGCCGCCTCCACGACCCGCCGCGCCCAGTCGGTGACGAGGGCGCCCGCGTCGGTCAGCCGGGAGCCGCGCGGCGAGCGGTCCACCAGACCCACGCCGAGCTGTCGTTCCATCGCCCGGATGCGGCTGCTCGCGGCGGGCTGGGTGATGCCCAGCTCACGGGCCGCCCGGCCGAGGCTGCCGTGCCGGGCGACGGCGAGCAGCAGCTCCAGCGCTCCCAGGTCCGGCACCCGGTGAGCGAGCGGCCCGCGCCCGGCCCCGCTGCCGCCATCCCCATCGCTCATAAGCCCAGTTTATGGGGGCATAGAGAGGTAGTACCTGGTGGGGGCGGTGGGCCCCACCGGAGAGTGGGGACATGGCCACCGCAGTCCACCCAAGCCCCGACGCGCCGCCCGCCCCCGTGCCCGCTCCGGCGCGGCTGCCGTCGCTAAGGCACCTCGGGCCGAACTGGTATGCGACCGTCATGGGCACCGCCATCGTCGCCAACGCGGGCGCGGCGCTGCCGCCGGTTCTGCCCTTCGGCGTCCCCGGACTGCGTACCGTGTGCACGGCGGTGTGGGCGCTGTCCGCGGCGCTGCTCGCCGTGTTGCTGACGGCTCGGGCTGGGCATCTGCTGCACCATCGGGATCAGGCGCGGGCCCATCTCCACGACCCTGCCGTCGCGCCGTTCTACGGCTGTCTGGCGATGGCGCTGCTGGCCGTGGGCGTCGGCACGCTCACGGTGGGCGCGGACGTCATCGGCGTAGGGCCGGCCACGGCGGCCGCGGCCGCGCTGTACGGCTCGGGCACCGTCATCGGGCTGGCCGCCTCCGTGACGATCCCGTATCTGATGGTCGTACGGCATGAGGTGCTGCCCGGCAGCGCCTCCCCCGTGTGGCTGCTGCCCGTCGTGCCGCCGATGGTCTCCGCCGCGTTCGGGCCGCTGCTGATCCCGCAGCTGCCCGCGGGGCAGTGGCGGGAGTCGTTGCTGTTGGCGAGCTATGCGCTGTTCGGTGTGAGCCTGCTCGCGACGCTGGTGATCCTCCCGGCGGTCTTCGCCCGGCTGGTGCACCACGGCCCGCTGCCGGTCGCGCTGACCCCGGCGCTCTTCCTGGTGCTCGGCCCGCTGGGCCAGTCCGCCACTGCCGTGGGCAAGCTGGCCGATGCGGCTCCCCTGGCCGTACCGGACCCTTACCGGTCCGGCTTCGCGGCCTTCGCCGTGGTGTACGGCGTTCCGGCGATGGGCTTCGCTCTGCTGTGGCTGGCGCTCGCCGGCACGATGACGGTGCGCGCGATGCGTGCCGGGATGCCGTTCGCGATGACGTGGTGGGCGTTCACCTTCCCCGTCGGCACGTGTGTGACCGGGGCGGCGAGCCTGGCGGCGCACACCCGTCTTACCGCCTTCGCCTGGCTGGCGGCCGGACTGTACGTCCTGCTGGCAGCGGCGTGGGCGGTCGCCGCGGTGCGCACGGTACTCGGGCTGGTCAGCGGAGAGCTGCTCGCAGCGCCGCGCCGATGACCGCGGGCGCCTCGGCCAGTGAAGGCCCGTACCAGGTGAGATGGCGGCCGCTGACGAGGGCGGCGGGTGTCCCGGGGAACGCCTCGGGGCCGTCGTCGGCGGTGAAGCGGTACGGCTCGTCGGGCAGCACCGCCAGATCCGCCCCGGCGGCGCGCAGCTCGTCGAGGGGGATGCGCGGATAGCGGTCGGCGTGGCCGGCGTGGACGTTGACGACGCCGAGCCGCGCCAGCAGGTCGCCGGCGAAGGTGTCGCGGCCGAGCACCATCCAGGGCCGCCGCCAGACGGGCACCACGGCGGACAGCGAGCCGACGGGCTCGGCGGCCGCCCAGGCGGCCCGGGCTTCGTCCAGCCAGCGGGGCGGGGCGGACCCGCCGACGGCCGCCAGCACACGCTCCAGTTCGGCGAAGGCCTGATCGAGTGTGCGCACCTCGGTGACCAGCACCTCCAGACCGGCGTTGCGCAGCTCTGCGAGGTCGGCGGGCCGGTTCTCCTCCTCGTTGGCGATCACCAGATCGGGGCGCAGCCGGAGGATGGCCGGAACGTCGGGGTTCTTGGTGCCCTTGATCCGTATGACTCCGGGGTCGAGGCGGGCGGGGTGGGTGCACCAGTCGGTGACGGCGACCAGCGCGCCCGGAGCGCTCACCGCGACGGCTTCCGTCAGGGACGGCACCAGGGAGACGACGCGCATGCGGCCCCGCTCAGGAGTCGGACGTCTCGACGTGGTCCGCGACGGCGACCACGACGATGCGGGTGTCCGGGGCGGTGGCCCGCCAGCGGTGCCGTACGCCGCCGGACAGGAAGAGGCTGTCGCCGCGCGCCAGCCGGTAGGCGCGGCCTTCGGCCTCCACGTCGACCGAGCCCTCCGCGACGTACATCAGCTCGTCGTTGCGGTGCTGGAACTCCCGGCCCGGATCATGGTCTCCGGTGAACTCCAGCGCCTGCAGCTGATGACGGCCGTGGACCAGGGGGCGCACGCGCCGCTCCGCCGACCGGTCCCCGCCGTCGGGGCCACGGACGTCCTGCACCAGCTCCACGGTCCGGGCGGTGTCGGAGGCGGCCAGCAGCCGGGCCGGGGTGGTCTCCAGGGCGTCGGCGACCCGCTGCAGCGAACGGGCGCTGGGGCGGGCCCGCTCGTTCTCGACCTGGCTGAGAAACGGCACGGACAGTCCGCTGCGGGCGGCGACCGCGGCGAGGGTGAGCCCCAGGGCCCGGCGGCGCCGACGCACGGCCGCGCCCACCCGAAGAGGCTCTTTGCCCTTCGGGTCCTTGCGGTCGTCCAGGTCCTTCGCGTCCATCGGGCGGACTCCCCTTCCTGGTTCTGTCCCAACCTTACGCAGCTTCCGCCTCCGGAATCGCGCGCACATGACATATGCGCCACGGCTGAAAGGGGTGGGCGGCCGCCTCCACGCCCGCTGCCCACCCCTTTTCCACGGGATCGCTGCTCCAGTCCCGCTCCAGTCCTGCTCCGGTCCTGCTCCGGTCCTGCTCCGGTCCCGCTCCAGTCCCGCTCCAGTCCCGCTCCGGCCCTGCTCCGGTGCAGCGCCAGTCCTGCTCCGGCCCCGCTCCGGTGCAGCGCCGGTCCAGGTCCGGTCCAGCCCGCCCACCGGCAGCGCACCGGCGACGGAACCCGGAGACGGGGGCCGGGGCGCGGGGCCTGGGCGGCTGAGGTCCCCGGGCGAAGAAACGCAACAGTGATCTGCTTCACGGGGTGTCAGCGGCGTGGGGCATCATCGGGTTGTGACGACGCGACGCCTGATGCTCCTCGACTCCGCCTCCCTGTACTTCCGCGCCTACTTCGGGGTGCCCGACTCGGTGCGCGCCCCGGACGGCACCCCGGTCAACGCCGTGCGCGGGCTGCTCGACTTCATCGGGCGGCTGATCCAGGACCACCGCCCTGACGACCTTGTGGCCTGCTGGGACAACGACTGGCGGCCGCACTGGCGGGTGGAGCTGATTCCTTCGTACAAGGCGCATCGCGTCGCCGTCGAAACCGCCGGGGACGACCCGGACGAGGAAGAGGTGCCGGACACCCTCTCCCCGCAGGTCCCGGTCATCGAGGAGGTGCTCGAGGCGCTCGGGATCGCCCGCGTCGGCGCCGACGGCTACGAGGCAGACGATGTGATCGGCACCCTGGCCGGTCGCGCCGAGGGCCCGGTGGACATCGTGACCGGGGACCGCGACCTGTTCCAGCTGGTGGACGACGCACGGCGGCGGCGGGTGCTGTATCCGCTCAAGGGCGTGGGCACGCTGCAGGTCACGGACGAGGCGTGGCTGCGTCAGAAGTACGGGGTGGACGGGCCCGGATACGCCGACCTCGCACTGCTGCGGGGGGACCCCAGCGACGGGCTCCCGGGGGTGCCCGGGGTCGGCGAGAAGACGGCGGCGAAGCTGCTGGAGGCGTACGGGGATCTCGCGGGGATCATGGCGGCGGTCGACGACCCCCGCTCGAAGCTGACGCCCGCGCAGCGCAAGCGGCTGGACGAGGCGCGGGGCTATCTGGCGGTCGCGCCGAAGGTCGTACGGGTCGCCCCGGACGTCCCGCTGCCGGAGTTCGACCCGGCCCTCCCGGCGGAGCCGCGCGATCCGGAGCGGCTGGCGGAACTGGCGGCCCGGTGGGGGCTGGGCGGCGCGCTGTCCAGACTGCTGGCGACACTCCCCCGGTGAGGTGTTAACTTAGGTAAGCCTAATCTAGAGATCGAAGACTTCGGGGAGACCGCCGTGGCCGAGGGACCGAACCGCAAAGCGCCGACGCTCCATGAAGCGCGAGTCGTCCGCACGGAGCAGATCACTCCGCACATGGTGCGGGTCGTGCTGGGCGGCGAGGGCTGCCTGCGGGCCTTCGAGGCGGGCGAGTTCACCGACCACTATGTGAAGCTGGTCTTTCCCGTGGACGGTGTGCGCTATCCGGAGCCGTTCGACATGCAGCGCATCCGCGAGGAGCTCCCGCGCGAGCAGTGGCCCGCCAACCGCACCTACACGGTGCGCAGCTGGGACCCGGTCGCGCGGGAGCTGGCGATCGACTTCGTGGTCCACGGCGACGAAGGCCTGGCCGGGCCCTGGGCGGCCCGGGCCCGATCGGGCGAGGTCGTGCGGTTCCTCGGGCCCGGCGGGGGATACGCCCCCGATCCGGCGGCGGACTGGCATCTGCTCGTCGGCGACGAGAGCGCGCTGCCCGCGATCGCGGCGTCGCTGGAGCGGATGCCGGCGGGTGCGCTGGTGCACGCGCTGGTCGAGGTGGCGGGCCCCGAGGAGGAGCAGAAGACCGTCACGCCCGACGGGGTGGCCGTCACCTGGCTGCACCGGGGCGGGCGCCCCGTGGGCGAGGCGCTGCTGGCCGCGGTCGCCGCCCTCGACTTCCCCGAGGGCGAGGTCTGCGCCTTTGTCCACGGCGAGGCGGGCTTTGTGAAGGAGCTCCGCCGCCACCTCCGGCTGGAGCGCGGCGTTCCGCGCGAAAGTCTGTCCATCTCGGGGTACTGGCGCCAGGGCAAGACGGACGAGGCATGGCGCGCGATCAAGCGCGACTGGAACGAGCAGGTGGAACGCGAGCAGGAGGCCGCCTGACCCGCTTCGCGGCGCGGGCCACGGGGTCCGGTCCCCGCGTGATCCTCCCCCGAAGGGGTCTGGGAGCTTGCCCCCAGACCCGGGGGGAACCTCAGTCGTGCGTCCGGATATGTGCGAACTCGCGTGCCGAGGCGTCCACATGCGCGAGCCTCCGCAACGCCGCGAACATCGCGTCCCCCACCACCGTGCCGATCACCACGCTCTCCACCAGGTCGTCCAGCGCCACACGCCGTTTCACATACGCGATGTCCGCCTGCGCAACCTTCTCCGCGGCCTCGGCAAAGGCGTCGAGCACCTCGGCGTAACCCGACTGCCCGACACGATCCAGCGCCGCCACCGCGCCGGCAAGGGCCTCCGCTGCCGGGCAGCGGTCGTCGACGTCCCACCCGCGGCGCGCGATGAGTTCCCGTACGTCTTCGCGTGCCGCCTCCAGTTCGGCGTCGGGCTCGCCCTCACTCTCATCTGCACCCGTGCCACCCGGCCCGTACCCCGGCACCATGCGGTCCGCCGCCGCGCCCAGCACCTTGTGCACCGACTCGCCCGGCGCGTCCACCGCGGACAGCACCTCCCTGATCGCGGCGACCGACAGGCCCCCGACGTCCAGCAGCGCACGGATCAGCCGCAGCCTGCGCTCGTGGGCGACTCCGTAACTCGCCTGGTTCGGGCTGGTCAACTCACCCGCCGGGAGAAGACCCTCCCGTACGTAGTACTTGATCGTCGGCACCGGCACCCCGGTCCTGCGACTCAACTCGCCGATGCGCACCGCGCGTTCACCTCATCACTCTTGCATACACAGCCCCCATCATAGATAGTGCAGCTATCGGATAGCGGAGAGTGCTGCTATCCATAATAACCAGTGGGGGGATTCTCCATGCCTGTCCGTGCACCATCCGTCTGGGCGACCTGGCACCGCCCGTTGCTCGTCTTCTCGGCCTCCATGGCCGCAGTCACCGTCTTCACGGCAATCGGCCTGGCCGTGGACGACCGGACGCTGACGGGCGCGCCCATCTGGGCCAAGCCGCTCAAATTCTCGCTCTCGTTCACCGCGTACGGTCTGTCGCTCTCATGGATGCTCTCGCTGCTCACCCGGGCCCGGCGGGCCGGCTGGTGGGCGGGCACGGTCGTCGCGGCGGCCGGCGCCGTCGAGATGATCGCCATCGTCGGGCAGGCCATCCGCGGCAAACGCAGCCACTTCAACCATGAAACCCCGTTCGACTCCGCCGTCTTCGACCTGATGGCCGTGACCGTGGTCGTGCTGTGGTCCGGAGCTCTGGTCATCGCGATCCTGCTGTTCCGCGCGCGGATCGCGGACCGCGCGTCCGCATGGGCGATCCGGCTCGGCGCGCTGATCGCCCTCGTGGGAGCGGCCCTGGGCTTTCTGATGACGCGTCCGACCGCCGAGCAGCAGGCGGCCGGCGGACGCGGCGGGTCGCCGACGGTCGGCGCGCACAGCGTGGGAGTGCCGGACGGAGGGCCGCAGATGCCGTTCACCGGCTGGTCTGCCACCGGCGGCGATCTGCGTATCCCGCACTTCTTCGGCATGCACGCCCTGCAGCTGCTGCCGTTCCTGCTGCTCGCCCTGACGCTGCTCGCGCCGCGCATCGCCAGGCTGCGGGACGAGCGGGTACGGCTGCGCCTGGTGCTGGCAGGTGCGGCCGCATACGCCGCCGTCCTGGCCCTGGTCACCTGGCAGGCGCTGCGCGGCCAGCCGCTGCTGCACCCCGACGGCGCGACCCTCACCGCGGCTGCGGTGACGCTCACGGTCTGCGCCATCGGCGTCATCGCCGCGCTGCGCACCTGTCCGGCGCCGCCCGCGCCCTCGCCGAAGGACCCCACCGCCAAGGAGCTCGCGGCATGACCGGCTTCCTCTTCGAGCTCTCCTTCTGGCTGGCCGCCCCCGTATGGCTGCTGATGATCTTCGCACCGCGCTGGAGCGGGACCGCCCGGATCGCCGCGACGCCGGTGACCGTCGTACCGATCCTGCTGGTCTACCTCGGGCTCGCGATCCCGGTGTTCCCTGAGCTGTGGACCGCCGTCATCGATCCCGACCTCGACGCCTTCCGCGACCTGACCGCCCTCGCCGACGGCGCGGGCGCGCTGTGGGCCCAGGTGATCGCCTGGGACCTGCTGATCGGCCAGTGGATGTTCCTCGAGGCCCGCAGACTGTCCCTGCATCCCTTGGCCACGGGTCCGTTGCTGGTCCTGACGGTCCTGCTCTCGCCGATCGGCCTGCTGCTCTTCCTCACCCTGCGCATCATCAGGACTCGCCGTGCCGTGCTCGCATCGGTCGGCTAGGCGACCGGCAGCGTCTGCCCGTCGAGGAGCGTCGTCCGGCGCCGGGGGCGCCCCCGCGCCGAAGAGCCGCGGGGGAGATCGCAACGGCCGGAAGCCCTCGCAGCAGAGCTGCTCGGGCTTCCGGCCGACGCAGCGTGGGGGTGCCTCCCGGGCCCGCAGGACACAGAAGGAGTGCGTGCAGGGACCGTTTCGCGCCCGCCTCAGCCGACCGAGCTGTACGCCACCACGCCCCTCAGCAGCGCGTCCACCGCCCGCCGCGCCGCACGCGGCACGGTGCTGTGCTCCGCGGGGGCCGCCGCCGCGATCTGGCCCAGGACGTCGATGACCTGCTTGCACCAGCGGACGAAGTCACCCGCAGGCATCTCCGCCTCGCGGAGCACCTCGTCCAGACTGCGGTCGGACGCCCACTGGTGCGCTGCCCAGGCGAAGCCGAGGTCGGGCTCCCGCTGGCCCACGCCCTCCGTCTGGTTGATGCGGAACTCCTCCTCCAGCGCGTCCAGCCGGCCCCAGATCCGCACCATCTCACCGAGCGCGGCCTTCGCCTTCCCGCCGGGGACCTTCGGCGGCAGCGCGTCGTCCGACTGACGCGCCTCGTACACCAACGCGGAGACGCACGCGGCCAGTTCCGCCGGGCTCAGCCCCTCCCACACGCGCTCGCGCAGGCATTCGCTCGCCAGCAGGTCCAGCTCCCCGTACAGCCGGGCGAGCCGCTTGCCGTGCTCGGTCACCTCGTCGCCGCGCAGATAGTCCAGCTCGGTCAGCAACGCCACGATCCGGTCGAAGGTGCGCGCGATGGTGTTGGTGCGGCCCTCGATACGCCGCTCCAACTGCCGGGTGTCGCGCTGCAGCCGGTGATAGCGCTCGGCCCACCGCGCATGGTCCTCGCGTTCGTCGCACCCGTGGCAGGGGTGCGCCCGCAGCGCGGCGCGGAGCCGGGCGATCTCCCGGTCGTCCGCCGCCGCGGCACGCTGCCTGCGGTGCCGCTCGGGGGCGATGTGCCCGGCCTTGGTGCGCAGCGCGGACGCCAGGTCCCTGCGCGACTGCGGCGAGCGCGGGTTGAAGGACCTGGGGATGCGCATCCGCTCCAGCGGCTCCACCGGCACCGGGAAGTCGATCGACGCCAGCCGCTTGACCTGCCGCTCCGCGGTCAGGACCAGCGGCCGCGGGCCGTCGTGGTGCTCGAAGCCCCGGTGGCCGTTGGTCCGCCCCGCGGCGACGCCGGGGTCCAGCACCAGGGCCAGTCCGGCGAACTTGCCCGTCGGCACATGGATGACGTCGCCGGGCTTGAGCTTCTCCAGCGCCGCGGCCGCCGCCGCCCTGCGCTGCGCCGCACCCTGCTTGGCCAGCTCGGTCTCCCGGTCCTTGAGGTCGCGGCGCAGCTGCGCGTACTCCTCGAAGTCCCCGAGGTGGCAGGTCATGCCCTCGCGGTAGCCCTGCATGCCCTCTTCGTTGCGCTGCACCTGGCGGGAGATGCCGACGACGGACTTGTCCGCCTGGAACTGCGCGAACGACGTCTCCAGCAGTTCCCGCGAGCGGTGCCTGCCGAACTGCTCGACCAGATTGACCGCCATGTTGTACGACGGTTTGAAACTGGAACGCAGCGGATAGGTGCGGGTGCCCGCGAGCCCGGCGAGCGCCGCCGGGTCCATGGCCCGCTGCCACAGGACCACCGCATGGCCCTCGACGTCGATGCCGCGTCGGCCGGCCCGGCCGGTCAGCTGGGTGTACTCGCCGGGCGTGATGTCGGCGTGCTGCTCGCCGTTCCACTTGACCAGCTTCTCCAACACGACCGTCCGGGCGGGCATGTTGATGCCGAGCGCCAGCGTCTCGGTGGCGAACACCGCCTTCACCAGGCCGCGTACGAAGAGTTCTTCGACGACCTCCTTGAAGGTCGGCAGCATGCCCGCGTGGTGGGCGGCGATGCCCCGCTCCAGCCCTTCGAGCCACTCGTAGTAGCCGAGGACGTGCAGGTCCTCACCGGGGATGGACTCGGTGCGCTCCTCGACGATCTCCCGCACCCGCCGCCGTGCGTCCTCGTCGTTGAGCCGCAGCCCCGCATACAGGCACTGCTGCACGGCGGCCTCGCAGCCGGCCCGGCTGAAGATGAAGGTGATCGCGGGCAGCAGCCCCTCCGCGTCGAGGCGCTCGATGACCTCGGGCCGGCCCGGCGTCCAGATCCTGCTGCGCTGCCGGCGCTCCCGCTCGCGGTCGGCCTCGCGCACCATCTTGCCGCGTCGGCGGTCGCGGGGGTTGTACGTGCGCTGGTTCTCCATCCGGGCCAGCCGCACCAGGTCGGGGTTGACCTCACGCCGGGCAACGCCGCGCCCGCCGTGGTCGGTCTCCTCCTCGAAGAGGTCGTACATCCTCCGGCCGGCCAGGACGTGCTGCCACAGCGGCACGGGCCGGTCCTCGGAGACGATGACCTCGGTGTCGCCGCGCACGGTGTCCAGCCAGTCGCCGAACTCCTCGGCGTTGGACACGGTCGCGGACAGTGACACCAGCGTCACCGACTCCGGAAGGTGGATGATCACTTCCTCCCAGACGGCCCCGCGGAAGCGGTCGGAGAGGTAGTGCACCTCGTCCATCACCACATAGCCGAGCCCGAGCAGCGACTGCGAGCCGGCATAGAGCATGTTGCGCAGCACCTCGGTGGTCATCACGACCACCGGGGCCTCTGAGTTGACGCTGTTGTCGCCGGTCAGCAGGCCGACCTTCCCCGGGCCGTACCGCTTGCAGAGATCGGCGTACTTCTGGTTGGACAGCGCCTTGATGGGCGTGGTGTAGAAGCACTTGCGGCCCTGCTCCAGGGCCAGGTGTACGGCGAACTCGCCGACGATGGTCTTGCCGGAGCCGGTGGGCGCTGCGACGAGCACGCCCTTGCCCGCCTCCAGCGCCTTGCAGGCGTCTATCTGGAACGGGTCCAGATCGAACTCGTACATCGCGCGGAAGGGGGCCAGAGCTGTGGCCTCCTCGGCAGCCCTCAGGCGGGCCGCCGCATAGCGCTCGGCGGGTGAGAGGTCCTCGGTCATCTTGTCTTCGAGCCTACCCGCCGCCTCGGACAGCAGGCGCGATCTTTATCCGACCGGTGGGTACGGGGGCGGGCTCGGGCTGCCGCGCCCCCTCGGGCCGTGACCGGTCAGGTGATGTCGTCGTAACCGTTCACCCGGTGGGCACGAGTGCCGTCGCTCTCCCGGCTCGCCTGCTCGGGCAGCACCCGGGCGGCGGAAACAGGCTCGGCGGGACCCACGGCCTCCGGCGCCAGATCAAGATCGGACGCCTCGTCGTCACTCAGCTCCGGTCCCTGTCGCAGACCCTTGCGGCGGTCGTTGAGCAGCGCGAACCCGACAGCCCCGAAGTAGAGGGCGGTCATCGGCACCGCAAGAGCGATCATGGACAGTGGATCTGTGGGCGTGACGAGCGCCGAGAACACGGAGATGCCCATCACCATGCCGCGCCACCACCCCAGCATCCGCGCTCCGCTGATCACACCGCCCGCGTTGAGCAGGGCGAGCAGCAGCGGCAGCTGGAAGGCCAGACCGAAGGCGAGGACGAGCTTGACGGACATGCCGATCATGTCGTCGACGGTGATGTAGTTGACCGAGCCCTCGACGCTGAAGCTCAGCATCACGGGGACGGCATGCGGCAGGATCCAGTAGGCCAGACAGCCGCCGAGGAGGAACAGCGGGGTGCCCACCGCGACCGTGGACAGCGCGTACTTCTTCTCGTTCTTGTGCAGTCCGGGGGCGATGAAGGCCCACAGCTGGTAGAGCCACACGGGAGCGGCCGCCACCAGCGCGGCCATGATGGCCACCTTGACATAGGTGGTGAACGGGGACGTGATGCCGATCTGGGAGAGCACGGCGCACTTCCCGGCCTGCGCGGCAGGATCCTGCTCGCTGAGGCACCGGGGCACGGGGGAACTCAGGAATTCGGCGATGTCCTTGGCGAAGAACAGCGCGACGATGGTCAGCGGAACGATGGCCAGCAGCGCCTTGACCAGCCGGTTACGCAGCTCTCGCAGATGCTCGACCAGAGGCATCCGCCCCTCGGGGTCCTTCGCCTTGTTGCGGGCAGACTTGAGCAACCCACGTCCTCATCTCGAGGGCAGCCGCCCGACCGGACGACCGCCGCTTGCCTGTGGTGATGACCCGGGGGCTCAGCCCTGGGAGGTGCGCTTGGGCTCGTCGACAGGCCGAGCGGAGGTCACATCGCCGGGCGCCGCCTGGATGGTCTTGGGGGCGACGGGCTGCTCCGCGGTGCCGGAACCCTTCTGGGCGTCGTCCGCAGCAGGGCCGTCGTTCTTCATGGCGGCGGCCTCGCTCTTCAGAATCCGGGCGGACTTGCCCAGCGAGCGCGCCATCTCGGGAAGCTTCTTCGCTCCGAAAAGAAGCACGACGATCCCGAGGATGATGGCCAGCTGCCAGACACCAACCTGACCCATGATTTGCCTACCTTCTGACCCGAGGTCATATGAATAGCGAGCGGCAGGTGCGCGTGGATGGGAGTTCACCGTGCGCACGAACAGTCATCGTAACCCTCGCGAGTAAACGTCCGGCAATCCCCGCGCGTACCCGCGGGGGCCATGGCGCGCGGGCGCGAGCAGCGGTCACTCGGTCCTGGCCAGGCCCGTCGCGGCCCGCTCCAGGTCCTCTGCGGCCCGGTTGATCCGCTCCGTGGTGCGGGCGACTTCACGGCCCAGCCGCTGGGCCTCGATGAAGACGCGGACGCCGAGGACGCCGAGGACGGCGATCCCCAGGAAGCCAAGGGCAATGGCGAGCATGGGCCAGAACATGTGCTGGGACCGTACCCCTCTGGACGGACGGCGGTGGAGTGGCGTGAAAAGGTTAGTGCCCCGTCCGGGAGGCTCTGCCCGGCCGGGGCGCCGGGTCGAGTGAGCGCTGGGTCGAGCGGGGCGCTAGGTCGAGTGGAGCCGCAGGGTCCGCACCCCGCCGCCGGTGAGCAGTTCGACGATGCGCTCCCCGGCCGGCTTGCGGACGGCCTGACCGCACTCGGGGCAGGTGAAGGAGTAGAAGGTGGTCCGCCTGCTTGCGCCGATGGCCAGCCGCAGCGCCCCCGCCGCCAGCTCGAAGCGGCCTCGGCACTCGGGACACGCGGCCTTGAAGACCACGGGCCGCGCGGGCGCCGCGACATCTGCGGGGCCCGGCTGGGCCGCGATTCCTGGCGGCAGAGACATTGACGCTGAACTCCTTGTCACCGAGTTGCCCGGCTTCCCGGCCCGCCCCGGCCGGCCGGGCGTCCGCGGTCGCGCCCTAGCCCGGGGCCGGCGTACCGGACACGTGTCATCGCTCGTCGTAGGCCGCGAGGGCTTCCCGTGCCGCGTCGCGGGCGCTCGCGGCCAGGTCCTGGGGAGAGGCGATCCGCCCGTCCCGGCCGAGTCGCAGCGCCAGCCGCCTCAGGGAGGCGGGCACCGGCGTGCGCAGCGTGATGCGCAGGCCGCCGTCGGGCAGTTCCTCCGCGCTGTCGTGCGGGTAGTACTCGGCCACCCAGCGTCCGCCGGGGCCCACCTCGATCACCACCTCGGGATCGTCCGCGGACGGCTGGACCAGTCCCTCCGACAGGTCCCGCAGCTCGATCTCGGGTGCCGCGGCCGGTGCGTCGAGGAGCCGGATCTCGGCGACCCGGTCGAGCCGGAAAGTGCGGCGCGCCTCGGAGAGCCGGCACCAGGCCTCCATATAGGTGTGGCCGACGGCGAAGAGCCGGATGGGGTCGACCTCACGCTCCGTGAGCTCGTCGCGGGCCGGTGAGTAGTACTTCAGCCACAGCCGGCGGCGCTCCGAGATGGCCCGGTCGACATCGGCGAAGACCCCGCCCTCGGACTCGAACGTGACCGAAAGACGCGCGCTCGCCCCGGCCGCCTCCCCCGCCGCGGCCTCCAGCTTGGCGGTGGCCCGCAGCAGCGCTTCGCGGTCGCTCTCGCGCAGCCCGGGCAGGGTGGCGACGGCACGAGCGGCGACCAGCAGGGCGGTCGCCTCGTCCGCGGCGAGCCGCAGCGGCTCCGCCACATCGTCCGGATTGTGCCACCAGATACGGTCGCCGTCCGTGTCGATGTCCAGCAGGTCGCCGCCGCGGAAGCTCGTGCCGCACATCGGCAGCACATCGAGGTCGGAGATCAGCTCGTCCTCGGTGATCCCGAAGGCGCGGGCGACGTCCCCGACGCGCGCGCCGGGGCGCTCCCGCAGATAGGTCACCAGCGAGAGCATCCGCCGGGTCTGGTCGATGGCGTTCGCGGCCATGGTCGTACGAGTCCCCCTCAGCCTTTGGCCACGGCGCGCAGCCGGTCCACCACATCGGCCCGCAGATCGGCGGGCTCCAGTACGACGACGTCCGGGCCGAACTCCACCAGCCAGGCGTCCAGGCCGTGGCCGTACGGAATCTCCAACTCGTCCCAGCCGTCGCCGAGTTCCCTGACGGAGCCGGCCCGGGCGCGCAGCGGGTAGCCGCAGCCTGTGCGGAGCCGGATGCGCGCGGTGCGGGTGGCGGTCTCCCCCGCCCAGGTCTCGACGGTCTCCCGTACGGTCACGACATCGGGCACGGGCGCGGTGAAGGCGCCCGCGCGCGACCGGACGCGGCCCGTGATGCGGGAGAGCCGGAAGACGCGTTCCGCGCCGCGGTCCCGGTCGAAGCCCGCGAGGTACCAGTGGCCGCGCCAGCACTCCAGCGTCCAGGGCTCCACATGGCGCTGCTCGGGGCGGGCCGCGTTCGCCTTGCGGTACTCGAAGAGCACGGGGCGGCGGTCGCGACAGGCGAGCATCAGGGGTTCAAAGGCCGCCTCGTGCACCGGGATGCGCGGTTCGAGGGCGCTGTGCTGGGCCTCGTACGCGTCCTCAGCCTCCGGCATACCGGCCGCGCGGAGCTTCTGCAGTGCGCCGCTGGCCGCGCCGGCGAGCCGGGCCTGCTGCCATACCTTGGCCGCCAGCCCGAGGGCCGCGGCCTCCTCGGCGTCGAGCGTGATGGGCGGCAGCCGGTTGGAGTCACGGCGCGCCAGATAGCCGGTCTCGCCCTCGAGGTTCTCCACCGTCTCGATGACCAGGCCGAGTTCGCGCAGGTCGTCCTTGTCTCGCTCGAACATGCGGTTGAAGGACTCATCGGACCCGGCCTCGAGATAGGCCTCGATGGAGCCGCGCAGCTCACGCTTGCTCAACGGCCGACGTGTCCCCAGCAGGCACAGCGCCAGATTCATCAGCCGCTCGGCCTTGGCAATGGCCATCGACGCCCCGCACCTCTTTTTGATCTTCAGACCATCCGGCAGATCGGTCCGCCCGAGTCGCTCCCGACTGTCGACCGTACCGCTCCGGGGTGCGCGGACCCAAGCCGAGGACCCATGCCCCCAGGCATGGGCCCTCGTTACCCTATGAAAGCGTCCGGAAACGGACGCGATTCAGTCAGATCAGACGGAGACCAGATCGCAGACGAAGATCAGCGTCTCACCGGGGGCGATCCGTCCACCGCCCGCGCCGCGGTCGCCGTAGGCGAGGTGGGCGGGGATCGTCAGCTTGCGGCGGCCGCCGACCTTCATGCCCTGCACGCCCCGGTCCCAGCCCGCGATGACCTGGCCGGCGCCCAGCTGGAACTGCAGCGGCGTGCCGCGGTTCCAGGACGCGTCGAACTCCTCGCCCGTGGAGAAGGCCACGCCCACGTAGTGGACCTTGACGGTGTCGCCCGCCTTGGCCTCCGGCCCGTCGCCCTCCCAGATGTCGACGATCTCCAGGTCGGCGGGGGCCGGCCCGTCCGGGAAGTCGATCTCGGGCTTGTCGATGTTCACTGAACTGCTCCTCAAAATCGTGAACGGGGGCAAAGGGACAGTCTTGCACCTTCGCGGCTCAGGCCTTCGCGAGGATGTCCACGGAGAAGACCAGCGTGGAGTTCTTCGGAATGCCCTGCTGCTCCTGCTCGCCGAAGGCCTGGTCCGGCGGGATGACGAGCAGCACCCGGCTGCCGATCTTCTTGCCCACAAGCCCGTCCTTGAGGCCCTTGAGCGTGAGCTGCTCCAGCGGGAAGGTCTGGGTCTTGCCCAGGTCGTAGGTGCTGTCGAACTTCTTGGCGTCCTTCCACAGGTAGGCCTCATAGGCCACGATCACCGAGTCCTTGGCGGTGACCTTCTCGCCGTCGCTCTCCAGGATGTAGTTGGAGACCAGCTTCTTCGGCGGGTCGGTCTTGGGGATGGTGATCTTGGGGGCCTTGCCGTCGGTGTTCACGCCGACCTTCGGAAGAGCGGCGTCGTCCTGGGCCACCTCGGCACCCGCGGCGGCCTTGGGGACCGAGGTGGACTTCAGCACGTCCACGACGAACACCAGGGTGGCGTTGGGCTTGATGTCGCCCTGGCCCTGCTCCCCGTAACCGAGCTCCGGCGGGATGCCGAGCTCGACCCTGCTGCCGACCTTCTGGCCCTTCAGCCCCTCGTCCCAGCCCTTGATGACCTGGCCGGCGCCCAGGGTGAGCTTGAACGGCTCCCCTCGGTCGAAGCTGTTGTCGAAGGGCTCGTCGGAGTCCCACGCCTGGCCGAGATAGTTGACCTCGATGTAGTCGCCGTCCTTGACCTCCGCGCCGTCGCCCTCGCTGATGACGTCGACCTTGAGCTCCTTGGGCGGGTCGCCCTCACCCTTGGCCAGGGTCGGCTTCTCGCCGAACGCGGCGCCGGCGGTGATCGCGGGCAGTCCGTTCTTGGACGGGGCGGAGTCGGAGTCCTTGACATCGCTGCCGCAGGCCGCTGTCGACAGCAGCAGCAGCGGGACGACGATCAGGCCGGCAAGTCGGCGCACGTGTTCCTCAGATCTCAGTCGGCGATTTGGGTGCCCGACACTCTATGGCGTGCCGAGGGCCCCGCACGAGAAACGCACGGGGCCCGATGGGCGTTCCCTGCCGCCACCCGGCTGACGCGGCGGCCCTACATACCGGCGATCAGCTTTTCCACCCGGTCGTCGACCGACCGGAAGGGGTCCTTGCACAGCACGGTCCGCTGCGCCTGGTCATTGAGCTTGAGGTGCACCCAGTCGACGGTGAAGTCCCGGCGCTGCTCCTGCGCCCTGCGGATGAAGTCGCCGCGCAGCCGTGCGCGGGTGGTCTGCGGGGGCACCGACTTGGCCTCGAAGATCTTGAGGTCGTTGCAGATCCGGGCCGCCTGCCCCTTGCGTTCCAGGAGGTAGTAGAGGCCACGCTGGCGGTGGATGTCGTGGTACGCGAGGTCTATCTGGGCGACCCGGGGATGCGACATGGTCATGTTGTGCTTGGCGCGGTACCGCTCGAGGAGCTTGTACTTCATCACCCAGTCGATCTCGGTGCCGATCCGGTCGAGATCCTCCGACTCGATGGCCTCCAGGGCACGGCCCCAGAGCTCTATCACCTGCTCGACCATGCCCGTGCGGATGCCGCGCCGGTCGACGAAGTCCACGGCCTTCTCGTAGTACTCCCGCTGCACCTCCAGAGCGGACGCCTCGCGTCCGCTGGCCAGGCGCACCTTGCGCTGCCCGGTGATGTCATGGCTCACCTCGCGGATGGCCCGGATGGGGTTCTCCAGCGTGAGGTCGCGCATCACGGTGCCCGCCTCGATCATGCGCAGCACCAGATCGGTCGCGCCGACCTTGAGCAGCATCGTCGTCTCCGACATGTTCGAGTCGCCGACGATGACATGGAGGCGGCGGTACCGCTCGGCGTCCGCGTGGGGCTCGTCGCGGGTGTTGATGATCGGGCGGGAGCGGGTGGTGGCGGAGCTGACGCCCTCCCAGATGTGCTCGGCGCGCTGGCTGACGCAGTAGACCGCGCCGCGCGGGGTCTGCAGCACCTTGCCCGCGCCGCACAGCAGCTGGCGGGTGACGAGGAAGGGGATCAGGATGTCCGCCAGCCGGGAGAACTCGCCGTGGCGCGCCACGAGATAGTTCTCATGGCAGCCGTAGGAGTTTCCCGCCGAGTCCGTGTTGTTCTTGAAGAGATAGACGTCGCCCGCGATTCCCTCCTCGTGCAGACGGCGCTCCGCGTCGACGAGCAGGCCTTCGAGAATGCGCTCGCCGGCCTTGTCGTGGGTGACCAGCTCGGTCACGTTGTCACACTCTGGAGTGGCGTATTCCGGATGCGAGCCCACGTCGAGATACAACCGGGCGCCATTCCGCAGGAAGACATTGCTGCTGCGGCCCCATGACACGACACGGCGGAAGAGGTACCGCGCCACTTCGTCCGGAGACAGTCGGCGCTGTCCCCTGAACGTGCATGTGACGCCGTACTCGTTCTCCAGCCCGAAAATGCGGCGGTCCATGACTGAACATTACGCCTCACAGCCTGAGCTGAAACCGGGTTCGGCCGCCCCGCTGCGATCATTTTCGGCTGAGCCCGCGAGAGGGCCCGCAGGGTCCCCGGCGGGGGAAGGAGCCGCGAGCACCCGCTGAGTGGCCGTCAGGACCAGCAGCGCGGCGAGGCCTCCGGCGCCGGCGACGGCGAAGCCCCACGCCGTGCCGCCCAGCTCGATGGCCGGTCCGGCCGCGGCCGTGCCGACGGCCGCGCCCACGCCGAAGGTGGTGACCAGCCAGGAGAAGGCCTCGGTGACCGTGCCGCGCGGGGCGTGGCGGTCGACGACGATAAAGGCGCAGGCGATGGCCGGGGCGAGGAAGAGCCCGGCGACGGCGGCGAGCCCGGTCATGGCGAGCGGGTCGGGGGTGAGGGTCAGCGGGAGATAGCCGAGAGCGAGGAGGGCGACGATGACGCGCAGCCGCCGCTCGGCGGGGCCCGCCCACTGGCGGGCCCCGTAGTAGACCCCGCCGATCAGTGCGCCGAGGCCGAGCGCGGCCATCAGCCAGCCGTAGACGGCCTCGCCGCCGTGGTCGTCGGCGTAGGCCACGCCCGCGACGGTGATCGACCCCAGGGCGAGACCGACGAAGAAGAAGGACCCGAGCAGCGCGAGCAGCCCGGGTGAGCGGAGCGCACCCAGCCAGTGCGCTTCGCGCGGGGCGCTGCGCCAGGCTCGGGAGGGCTCGGAGAGGACGACCGAGAGGGCGCCGAGCACGCCGACGGCGTTGATGACGAGCAGGGCGGCGGCGGGTGAGGCGAGCGCCACGAGCAGCGTCACCAGCAGCGGGCCGACGGTGAACATGATCTCCTGCGCGACCGCGTCCATGGCGTACGCCCGGTGGACGCGCTCCTCGCGCCCGTCGAGCACGCTGGGCCACAGGGCGCGCAGACCGCCCTCCAGGGGAGGAGTGGACAGGCCCGCGAGCGCCGCGGCCGCGTAGGCGAGCGGGAGCGAGGAGAGTCCCGTGAGGGCCAGGAGGAGCATCCCGAGCGCCGAGACGACGGCGGCCGGGAACTGCACGCGGGGCTGTCCGCACAGATCCACGGCGCGGCCGAGCAGAGGCTGTCCCACGGCGGTGGCCAGCCCGTATACGGCGGCGAGCGCCCCGGCCAGGGTGTAGCTGCCGCCCTCCGCACGGGTGAAGAGCACGATCGCGATATGCCCGGTGGCGTTGGGGAGCCGGCCGACGAGCGTCCCCGCGAGCAGCCTGGCGGCGTGCGGGGCCCTGAGTATGTCGGCGTACCCGGCGGCCATGTGTCGCCCTTCGTCGTCGTGTTACGTATAACTTAGTGGCTCATACGTACCATGTCGGCAACCTCGGGGTCCAGTGAGCCCCCGCCGCAAGCAGGGCGGGCACGACCGGGCAGACGGGACGCACGACCGGGCAAACGGAACGGACGACCGGGGCGGACGACGGCGGACGTGCCGGACACCGCGATGAAGACGACGGCGATGAAGACGACAAGGACGGCAGCGATGGCACACCGGCCCACCAGCCGGGACGTGGCGCAGGCCGCGGGGGTCTCACAGGCCACGGTGTCGCTGGTCCTCGGGGACAAATGGCGCGGCCGGGTCTCGGAGCGGACCGCGGGCCTGGTGCGGGACACGGCCAGGGAGCTGGGCTACCGCCCGAATCTCGCGGCCCGTCATCTGAGGCTTGGACGCACCCGGACGGCGCTTCTCGTGGTGCCCGCGCTGACGAACGA
This sequence comes from Streptomyces chengmaiensis, assembly GCF_029846775.1. Taxonomy (NCBI): domain Bacteria; kingdom Bacillati; phylum Actinomycetota; class Actinomycetes; order Kitasatosporales; family Streptomycetaceae; genus Streptomyces; species Streptomyces chengmaiensis. The sequence goes on along the minus strand of NZ_JARWBG010000045.1, from coordinate 15,599 downwards.
GTTCTTCGCCCGCGTCTACACGGGCGCGGCGGGCATGGCAGCCGAGCACGGCTTTGGCGTGGTGCTCTACCCCTCGCCGGAGGGTGTGGGGCCGGCGAGGGACCCCTTCGCATCGGCGCGGGCCGCGCTGGACGGGGTGATCGCCTCGTCCATGGCCGCGCAGGCGCTGGGGGCGATCCGGGGCAGTGACCTGCCGCTGGTGATGCTCGACAGCGACCCGGACGATCCGGTCCCGGCGGCGTGGGTGAACGTGGACATCGCGGACGGCATGCGGCAGGTCGCGGCGCATCTGCTGGGCCTGGGCCACCGCCGCTTCGTCCATCTGGCCTCGGCGGTCCCGTCCTGGACGTTCGAGGTGCGGGCGCGAGCGCTGCGGGAGGCGCTGCGCCAGGTGCCCGGAACGTCCCTGCGGACGGTCTCCGCGCCGCTGAACGCCGATGCGGCACGGGAGGCGGCGGAGCGGGCTCTCACGTCCCCTGAGACGTCCGGCGGCGGGCCTGACGCCACCGCCCTCGTCTGCGACGACGACATCCTGGCGGCGGGCGCGTACAAGGCGGTACGGCGGCTGGGGCGGCGGGTCCCGGATGACGTGTCGGTCACCGGCTTCGACGACCTGGCGCTGGCGACGGCGGTGGAGCCGGAGCTGACGACGGTGCGGCTGCCGGCGGAGCGGGTGGGCGAGCAGGGCATGGCCGCGCTGCTCGCCGTGCTCGACGGCCGGAGCTTCGAGGCTCCCGACCTCCCGGTCAGCCTGATCCCCCGCGCGTCAACGGCCCGGGCACCCCGTTGATCCCCCGACATTCGGGGGCCTTTGCCGCGCACGTCCCCGAGTTCCCGCCGCCCACCGGCACGACGGGCACGGGCCGCGGGCCCCTGCGCCACAGGCACGGGCGCCCGGGCCCAGCGCCACGGGCCCGGGCGGCGGCCCCGGGCCCGTGGGGGTCCCACGCGGGTGGAAGGGGCGACCGCCCACGGACGCACGGCGCGAGTGGCCCGCCCGAAGGGCGGGGGCGCCGGGGGATTACTCCTCCGGCTCCTCGTCGGAAGGTGTGTCCGTGGGGGTGGCCTCCGGCGCTTCCGCCTCCAGCAGCCGCGCCAGCTGACGCCCCACGATCCGCTTGAACTTCCGCTGCTGCGGGCGGGTCCGGTCCAGCACCGCCACCTCCAGCCGGTCCGCCGGAATTTCCCGCTCCGTGCCGTTGGACTGGGTGGACAGGGCCTGCACCGCCAGCCTCAGCGCCTCCGCCAGCGACATTCCGTCGCGATGGCGCTGGTCGAGGAAGCTGCTGATCTGCTCCGCGCTGCCGCCGACCGCGACCGAGCCGTGCTCGTCCACGATCGAGCCGTCGTGCGGCAGCCGGTAGATCTGGTCCCCCTCGGGCGTCTCGCCCACCTCGGCGACGACCAGCTCCACCTCGTACGGCTTCTCGGCCGCGCTGGAGAAGATCGTGCCCAGCGTCTGGGCGTACACATTGGCCAGCCCGCGGGCGGTCACATCGTCGCGGTCGTATGTATAGCCCCGCAGATCCGCATAGCGGACCCCGCCGATCCGCAGATTCTCGTACTCGTTGTACTTACCGGCCGCGGCGAAGCCGATCCGGTCGTAGATCTCGCTGAATTTATGCAGCGCGCGGGACGGGTTCTCGCCGACGAAGACGATGCCGTCGGCATACTGCATCACGACCAGACTGCGGCCCCGGGCGATGCCCTTCCGGGCGTATTCCGCCCGGTCCTGCATGGCCTGTGCGGGCGAGACATAGAACGGCGTCGTCACCGGCTATCCGTCCCTTTCTGTCAGTGAGGTGTGGATCAGAGCAGCGCGGCGCGGGGGCCGTCGGGCTGTTCGAGGCGGCGCTCCAGAATGGAGCGGGCGGTGTCGGAGGACTCCGCTTCGGTGAGCCTGCGGAAGCCCTCGTCGCTGATGACGGTGACGATCGGGTAGATGCGCCGCGCCACATCGGGCCCGCCGGTCGCCGAGTCGTCGTCGGCCGCGTCGTAGAGCGCCTGCACCACCAGGGTGATGGCCTGCTGCTCGGTCAGGTCCTCACGGTAGAGCTTCTTCATCGCGCCGCGGGCGAACAGGGAGCCGGAGCCGGTCGCCGCGTACCCGTGCTCCTCGGAGCGGCCGCCTGTGACGTCGTACGAGAAGATGCGGCCCTTCTCCCGGTCGACGTCCCAGCCGGCGAAGAGCGGAACCACGGCCAGGCCCTGCATGGCCATGCCGAGGTTGCTGCGGATCATCGTGGAGAGGCGGTTGGCCTTGCCCTCCAGGGAGAGTTGGACGCCTTCGACCTTCTCGAAGTGCTCCAGCTCGAGCTGGAAGAGCTTGACCATCTCGACCGCGAGGCCTGCGGTGCCCGCGATGCCCACGGCCGAGTACTCGTCGGCCGGGAAGACCTTCTCGATGTCGCGCTGGGCGATCATGTTGCCCATCGTCGCCCTGCGGTCGCCGGCGAGCACCACGCCGCCGGGGAACGTCGCGGCGACGATGGTCGTGCCGTGCGGCGCCTCGACGACGCCCTGCACGGGCGGCAGGGAGCGCTTTCCGGGCAGCAGGTCGGGGGCGTGCTCGCCCAGAAAGTCCATGAACGAGGACGAGCCCGGCGTCAGGAAGGCAGCCGGCAGACGCCCGGTGCTACGAGTGTTGGCTTCCACGCGTTTCCTTCCGAATAGGCGGCAGCCCGACCGACAGTGTCGGGATCGTCTCCCAACTTGCCGATGGCCGAATTGCAGTTGAAGCACAGTACGCCACGGACCCTACCCGTCTTACTCCAGTGATCCACATGCTCTGCCGGAGCAGACGGGCAGATCGCGCAGACACCTGCCGGCGAGAAGATCGTCTCGTCCCGCTCGGTCTCCGTGAAACCGCTCGCTCCGCGGCTCGACCTCTCCAAGGCTCCGGCAGGGCATATGCCCGTCGGGCCCCTCCACGCGCGGCCGGATTCTCTTTCGACAGTGAGCCCGCAACCCGTGACGGGCCGGCCCACTGCCGGCGAAGGCTCCCCGCGGTCTGTGCTCCCCGCACCGCGGGCAGTGCTTCGGGGCATCACTCCCGATCAACCCCACCCCCTCCGCAAGCCTTCGGTTCGAAGGCAAGGCCGACCTACTGGCCGCCCTTCTGAACGAAGGACCTCACGAAATCTTCGGCGTTCTCTTCGAGAACATCGTCGATCTCGTCCAGCACCGAGTCGACGTCGTCGCTCAGCTTCTCCTGGCGCTCCTTGAGGTCCTCCGCAGCCTGCGCGTCCTGCGCCTGCTCCTCGACCTCCTCCGTGGAGCGTGTGGCCTTCTGCTGTCCGCCGCCGGTGTCCTTGGTCGCCATATCCCTCACCCCGCTCGAATCGGCCCGCTCGGTTGGGTCTGTCTGTCAAGATCAGACCCTACAAGGCGGGTCTGACATCGGCCCTGCAGTTGCTACAACATCCGGGCACCACTCCCATGATTCCCGGACGGGAGGCATTTCAGCCGCCGGACAGCACCCGGACCAGGTCCTCCGCGGTGCGGCAGCGGTCCAGCAGCTCTTTGACGTGGTTGCGGGTGCCCCGCAGCGGCTCCAGGGTGGGGACCCGCTGCAGAGAGTCACGGCCCGGCAGATCGAAGATCACCGAGTCCCAGGAGGCCGCGGCCACGTCGTCCGCGTACTGGTCCAGGCAGCGGCCGCGGAAGTAGGCCCGGGTGTCCTCCGGAGGCTGGTTCTCGGCCCGTTCCACATCGGCTTCAGCCAGGAGACGCTTCATCTTCCCACGAGCCGCGAGACGGTTGTACAGGCCCTTCTCGGGGCGTACGTCCGCGTACTGCAGGTCCACCAGGTGCAGCCGGGCGGCGTCCCAGTCGAGGCCGTCGCGCCTGCGGTAGCCCTCCAGGAGCTCGCGCTTGGCGATCCAGTCGAGCTCCCCCGCGAGGCTCATCGGGTTGTTCTCCAGCCGGTTGAGGGTGTCCTCCCAGCGGACCAGGACGTCCTTGGTCTGCTCGTCGGCGTCGGCCCCGAAGCGCTCGTCGACGTACTTCCTGGCCAGCTCGAAGTACTCCATCTGCAGCTGGACCGCGGTGAGTGTGCGGCCGCTGCGGAGCGTGATCAGACGCCCCAGGTCCGGGTCGTGGGAGATCTGGTGCAGGGTGCGCACCGGCTGGTCCACGGCGAGGTCGACGGCGATGAAGCCGTCCTCGATCATGGACAGGACCAGGGCGGTCGTGCCCAGCTTGAGGTATGTGGAGGTCTCCGACAGATTCGCGTCGCCGATGATCACGTGGAGCCTGCGGTACTTCTCGGCGTCGGAGTGCGGCTCGTCGCGGGTGTTGATGATGGGGCGCTTGAGCGTCGTCTCCAGGCCGACCTCCACCTCGAAGTAGTCGGCCCGCTGACTGATCTGGAAGCCGTGCTCATGGCCGTCCTGGCCGATTCCGACCCGTCCGGCGCCGGTCACCACCTGTCGGGAGACGAAGAACGGCGTCAGATGGCGCACGATGTCCGAGAACGGGGTCTCGCGCTTCATCAGGTAGTTCTCGTGCGTCCCGTAGGAGGCGCCCTTGTTGTCGGTGTTGTTCTTGTAGAGGTGGATCGGCTGGGCGCCGGGAAGCTGGGCGGCGCGCTCCGCGGCCTCGGCCATGATCCGCTCGCCGGCCTTGTCCCACAGGACCGCGTCCAGCGGATTGGTCACTTCCGGGGAGCTGTACTCCGGATGGGCGTGGTCGACGTACAGCCGGGCGCCATTGGTGAGGATCACATTGGCCAGGCCGATGTCCTCGTCCGTGAGCTGGCTGGCATCGGCGGCCTCGCGGGCGAGGTCAAAGCCGCGGGCGTCCCGCAGCGGATTCTCCTCCTCGAAGTCCCAGCGGGCGCGGCGCGCCCGGTGCATCGCAGCCGCGTAGGCGTTGACGATCTGGGATGAGGTGAGCATGGCATTGGCGTTCGGGTGGCCGGGGATGGAGATTCCGTACTCCGTCTCGATGCCCATTACTCGCCGTACGGTCATGCGGCCCTCCTTGCCCGGCGGCGTTCCCCGGTGGGAACGGCGCTCAAGTACCGCGGTCTCTCCGGTGGCGCAGTGCGGTGCCCGTCCCCGCACTGCGCTACGCGGCGGTACCGACGAGCCTAGAACGCCTCCGCGCTGGCGGGGAGATCAATTCCGTCAATTGCTCGGGTGTGCCCGGAGCTGTCGGGAAAGCATCCGGCTGCGGATGCCGGGCGGGCATCCGCAGCCGGATTGCGTATTACAGGTACTGTCCGGTGTTCGCCACCGTGTCGATGGAGCGTCCGGTGTCCGCGCCCTGCTTTCCGGTGACGAGGGTGCGGATGAAGACGATCCGTTCACCCTTCTTGCCGGAGATCCGGGCCCAGTCGTCCGGGTTGGTGGTGTTGGGCAGGTCCTCGTTCTCCTTGAACTCGTCCACGCACGCCTGGAGCAGGTGGGAGACCCGGATGCCCTTCTGGTTGTGGTCGAGGAAGGCCTTGATGGCCATCTTCTTCGCCCGGTCCACAATGTTCTGGATCATGGCGCCGGAGTTGAAGTCCTTGAAGTAGAGGACTTCCTTGTCTCCGTTCGCGTAGGTGACCTCGAGGAAGCGGTTCTCCTCGGACTCCGCGTACATCTGCTCCACGACCGACTGGATCATGGCCTCGGCGGCCACCACCTTCGATCCGCTGTGCTCGGCGAGGTCGTCCGCGTGCAGCGGGAGCGAGGATGTGAGGTACTTGGCGAAGATGTCCTTGGCGGCCTCCGCGTCCGGACGCTCGATCTTGATCTTGACGTCGAGCCGGCCCGGCCGGAGGATCGCCGGGTCGATCATGTCCTCGCGGTTGGAGGCGCCGATGACGATCACGTTTTCCAGGCCCTCGACGCCGTCGATCTCGGCGAGCAGCTGCGGGACGATGGTGTTCTCCACGTCCGAGCTGACGCCGGAGCCGCGGGTGCGGAAGAGCGACTCCATCTCGTCGAAGAAGACGATGACGGGGGTGCCCTCACCGGCCTTCTCCCGGGCACGCTGGAAGACGAGGCGGATATGCCGCTCGGTCTCGCCGACGTACTTGTTGAGGAGTTCGGGGCCCTTGATGTTCAGGAAGTAGCTCTTCCCCGCGGGCTGACCGGTCACCTCGGCGACCTTCTTGGCGAGGGAGTTGGCGACGGCCTTGGCGATCAGCGTCTTGCCGCAGCCCGGCGGGCCGTAGAGCAGGATGCCCTTCGGCGGACGCAGTTCGTGCTCCTTGAAGAGGTCCGGGTAGAGGTAGGGCAGCTCGACCGCGTCGCGGATCAGCTCGATCTGGTTGCCCAGACCGCCGATCTTGTCGTAGTCGACGTCCGGGACCTCTTCCAGGACGAGCTCTTCGACCTCGCTCTTGGGGATCACCTCGTAGACGTAACCGGAGCGCGGTTCGAGCAGCAGGGCGTCGCCGGGACGCACGTTGATGTCCAGCAGCGGCTCGGCGAGCCTGACCACCCGCTCCTCGTCGGTGTGCCCGATCACCAGGGCGCGCTCGCCGTCCTCGAGGATCTCCTTGAGGGTGACGATGTCCCCGGCGCTCTCGAACTCCATGGCCTCGACCACGTTGAGCGCTTCGTTGAGCATCACTTCCTGGCCGCGCCGCAACTCGTCGAGCTCGACGCTGGGGCTGACGTTCACCCGGAGCTTGCGGCCCCCGGTGAAGATGTCGCATGTGCCGTCCTCGTTCGCCTGCAGGAAGACACCGAAGCCGGCCGGCGGCTGCGCGAGCCGGTCGACCTCCTCCTTGAGGGCCACGATCTGGTCACGGGCCTCACGGAGCGTGTTCGCCAGTCGCTCGTTCTGTGCGGACACGCCGGCCAGGTTCGTCTGCAGCTCGACGATCCGCTCTTCGAGAATCCTCGTATGACGCGGAGAGTCGGCGAGCTTGCGGCGCAGGACGGCGATTTCCTGCTCGAGATAGGCAACCTGGCCGGCTGGGTCCTCAGACCCCCGCCCCGGCCGGATGCCGCGGTTGATGTCGTCGTCGTGGGCTGCCACGGTCCTCACCTCCTCCAAGGGGAGCTGGACGCTTCCTGACCCTACCTGGGCGGGGGGTGATTGAAACCCCTAGATCACAAAGACGGTAGGGGCGTGTCCGATCTTCACCCTTGCGCTCTCCCTCACCTCAGGGGAATACCCACCCAACAACATCGGAAAGCGGGCGGTTGTATCGTCGAGGCGTTCAACACCCGTCAGGGCTGGCACGACTTGCTTCTCCTGGCGTCACCGGCGAAGGAAACGGCAGGAGATATGACCGCGCAGCACAAGGTCCCCACCGAAGGCGGCGAGGCCCTGGAGGTGTGGATCGACCAGGACCTCTGCACGGGGGACGGGATCTGCGCCCAGTACGCCCCCGAGGTCTTCGAGCTCGACATCGACGGACTCGCCTATGTGAAGAGCGGGGACGACCAGCTGCTGCAGGAGCCGGGGGCGACCACGCCGGTGCCGTTGCCGCTGCTGCGGGACGTCGTGGACTCCGCGAAGGAGTGTCCCGGCGACTGCATCCACGTACGCCGGGTTTCGGACAGGGTCGAGGTCTACGGCCCCGACGCCGAGTGACGGATCACACACCCAGCGCCGCGGCCTGCGGCGAGCGGACGAACTTCCCGCCCTGCCAACGCCATTCGACCCTCTCACGCAGATCGGGGCAGCAGCTCGGCACGTCGGCGGAGGAGTAGCCGAGGAGCGTCGCGGTGACCGCGCCGTCACGGACGGCGAGCTCACCGACGCTCTGTCCCTGCGTGGGCAGCAGCAACGTCGCCACGACACGCGGCGCCTTCCCCGGGCCCGCGGTCAGCACATAGACCGCGCTGGGCGGGGTGCCGGAGCCCGCGTCACAGCGGGCGGCCGCCACGGTCTCCGGCCTGCCGTCGCCGTCGAGGTCGCCGGCGGCCTCCTCGGTGACCACGCTCTGCACGGCGCCGCACTGCAGCGGAAGCTCTGCCGCAGCCACGTCCGGGGCGGGCCCGGGGGCTGCCACCGCGGTACGCGGCTGGTCGCCGGGCTGTGAGGCGGTCGCCGCATCCGGCTGCAACACGCCCGCGGCCGCCACGACCGCCGCCATCGCCACCGCCGTGGCGAGCCAGTGCATCGGGCCGGCGTGGGTGTGCGCGAGGTCCGGGAGGTCGGAGGTCTGCACGCGAGGGGTCTCCTGTGAGGGCTGTGCCAGTGGGGGTGGCCAGCATGGTGCCACAGGTCACAGCGGGCGGGAACAGGAGGGTCGGCAACAGCTCGGTAAGCATCTGGCGCTGCGAACGCAAAGAGGCCGCCGCGCAGTTCTCCGATGACGTCCGGGAACTGTGCGGCGGCGTCGAGGCGTTGTGGGTCAGGGGGCGTCGGCCGGGCGTTCAGCCCCCGTCTGTGCGGCAGTCAACCCTTGCTGGGGGCTCCTTCTTTCCCTCCGCCCCAACCGACGTAGTCCTCGCCGTACGCGCCCTTCGCCGGGCGGCGGCGGCGCATCGGCGGCTCCACGCCGTCGGCGAGGCGGCGGGCGGTGACCAGGAAGCCGGTGTGGCCGATCATCCGGTGGTCGGGGCGGACGGCCAGCCCTTCCACATGCCAGTTGCGGATCATCGACTCCCAGGGCTGCGGCTCGGCGAAGCAGCCGATCTCGCGGATGGACTCCACGGTCCGCGCCAGCTGGGTGGTCGTGGCCACGTAGCAGCAGAGGATGCCGCCGGGCACGAGGGCCTTGGAGACGGCCTCCAGGCACTCCCAGGGGGCGAGCATGTCCAGGATGACCCGGTCAACGTCGGAGTCGCTCAGGTTGTCCTGGAGGTCGCCGACGGTGAGCTGCCAGGCCGGGTGCGGTCCGCCGAAGTAGCGTTCCACGTTCTGCTGGGCGATCTCGGCGAAGTCGGCACGCCGCTCATAGGAGTGCAGCATGCCCTCGTCGCCGATGGCGCGCAGCAGGAAGGCGCTGAGCGAGCCTGAGCCCACACCCGCCTCGACGACCCGCGCACCGGGGAAGATGTCGGCGAAGGCGAGGATCTGCCCCGCGTCCTTCGGGTAGACCACCGCGGCTCCGCGGGGCATGGACAGGACATAGTCGGGGAGCAGGGGGCGCAGCGCGAGGTAGGCGACGTTTCCCGTGGTACGGACGACACTGCCCTCAGGAGCGCCGATCAGCTCGTCGTGCGGGAAGGAACCCTTGTGGGTGTGGAAGTTCTTCCCGGCCTCGAGCGTGAACGTGTAGTGGCGTCCCTTGGGGTCGGTGAGCTGGACCTGGTCCCCGACCTTGAAGGGCCCGCGACGGCGGGCGGCACCGGTCGGTTCGGACATGGGACCAGAGTACCTGCGGTCAGGTGGACGGCCGCGCCATGGCCTGCACGAAGGCCCGCTCCACATCGGCCGTGGCCAGGACGCCGTAGATCTCGCCGGTCTCCTCCAGGACCAGATACTCGGTCGAGGGCCAGGCCCGCAGCCGGTCGAGGAGGGCTTCGCCGGCCAGCTCCGCGGAGACCTTCATGCCGTCGGTGAGGTCCTGTGCGAGACCGCTGACGGCCACCCAGGGCCGGCGGTGCTCGGGCACGGCGACGATGGCCGTCTCGCGGACGAGAGCGGTCGGCTGGCCATGGCCGTCGACGACGACGAGCGCGCGGGCGCCGGCCTCGTTGGCGCGGCGCAGGGCCTCGGAGAGGGGGGTGTCGGCCTGCACGGGCACGGCCCGCCGGGTCAGGGTGCGGGCTTCCAGCTGGGGGAGGTGCTCGCGCAGACGGGCCATGCGCAGGCTGTTGCCTGCGCCGGTCCAGATGATCGCGGCGAGGATCGCGGCCAGCAGGGCGTCGGTGACGGTCTCCATGCCGCCGATGTCCTCGGTGGCGTTGCCCAGGGCGCCGGTGTGGGTGAGCAGGGGGAGGCCGATCAGGACGGCGACGGCGAGGGCCCGGCCGACCCAGGCGGCGGCGACGGTGCCGGCCATCGGCCGGCCTGTGATCTTCCACACGACGGCGCGCAGCATCCGCCCGCCGTCGAGCGGCAGCCCGGGCAGCAGATTGAACGCCGCCACGATCAGATTGGAGATCATCAGACCGGCGAGCAGGACGCCGGGGATCGTGCCCGGTTCGACGGCCTGCATGCCGAGGTAGAAGACGCCCGCCAGGACCAGGGAGAGCAGCGGGCCGACGAAGGCGAGGATGAACTCGCGGCCGGGGGTCTCGGACTCCTTCTCGATCTCGGAGACGCCGCCGAAGAACTGGAGCTGGATGCGGCGCACGGGCAGCTTGTAGCGGAGTGCGGCTACGGTGTGCGCCAGTTCGTGGACGAGGACGGAGGCGTAGAAGGCGACGGCGAAGAAGAGGGAGACCAGGTAGCGGAAGCCGCCGAGTTCGGGCAGCACCCGGTCGAGCTGGCCGCCGAAGACCCAGGTGATCAGGGCGGCGACGATGAACCAGCTGGGGGCGACATAGACGGGCACGCCGAAGGGGCGGCCCATGAGGATGCCGCCGCCGGGCTCGTCGGGGCGTCGGGACGTGCCGCCGTCGGAGTCCGCTGCGCCCGTTTTCTCGGACTGCGGCCGTCGGCGCTCGCCGCTGCTGTCGTCCTGGTTCACGGGGTCCCTTCGTTGCGGTCGCGACTGCGACGATGCCGGGTGACGGCTGCGGGCGCGCGGCCCGTTCGCCCGATCATGCAGTGCGCGGAGGTCTGTCGTCGATGGTATGCCGATCGCTGTCAGTGGCGGGTCGTAGGGTCTTGAGTCATGAGTGAGAGCCAGCGGCCCGATTCGCTGTCGCCTTCGCGGGCGAGCGACTTCATGCAGTGTCCCCTGCTGTACCGGTTCCGGGTGATCGACAGGCTGCCCGAGAAGCCGAGTGAGGCGGCGACGCGGGGCACGCTGGTGCATGCGGTGCTGGAGCGGCTCTTCGACGACCCCGCGACGGACCGTACGGCGGTGCGCGCCAGGTCCATGGTTCCCGCCCAGTGGGACCGGCTGCTCCAGGAGCGTCCCGAGCTGGGCGAGCTGTTCGCCGAGGATGCGCAGGGCGAGCGGCTGGCGCGCTGGCTGAGCGAGGCGGAGCGGCTGGTCGAGCGGTGGTTCTCGCTGGAGGATCCGACCCGTCTGGAGCCGGCCGAACGTGAGCTGTTCGTGGAGACGGAGCTGGACTCGGGGCTGCGGCTGCGCGGGGTCATCGACCGGGTGGACGTGGCGCCGACGGGTGAGGTGCGGCTGGTCGACTACAAGACCGGCAAGGCCCCGCGCCCGGAGTACAGCGAGGGCGCACTGTTCCAGATGAAGTTCTACGCCCTGGTGATCTGGCGGCTGAAGCGGGTGCTGCCGCGTCGGCTGCAGCTGGTGTATCTGGGCAGCGGCGAGGTGCTCACCTATGACCCGGCGCCGGGCGATCTGGAGCGGATGGAGCGCAAGCTGCTGGCGCTGTGGGAGGCCATCGGCCGGGCCACTCGCACGGGTGACTGGCGGCCGCGGCCGACGAAGCTGTGCGGCTGGTGCGACCATCAGTCGTTCTGTCCCGAATTCGGTGGCACTCCCCCGGTGTATCCGCTGAGCGTTTCCCCGGCCGCGTCGGCGGAGGATGGCCAGGGCAGAATGGGCCCGGTCTAGATGTGAGGAGCTGCCGTGGCCATCCGCGTGCTACTGGTCGACGATCAACCGCTGCTGCGTACCGGCTTCCGGATGATCCTGGAGGCGGAGCAGGACATCGCGGTCGTCGGCGAGGCCGGGGACGGCCTCCAGGCGCTGGATCAGGTGCGGGCGCTGCAGCCCGACGTGGTGCTGATGGACATCCGGATGCCGCGGATGGACGGTGTGGAGGCGACGCGGCAGATCACCGGTCCCGGCCGGGACGGCCCGGCGAAGGTGCTGGTGCTGACCACCTTCGACCTTGACGAGTATGTGGTGGAGGCGCTCAAGGCGGGGGCGAGCGGCTTTCTGCTCAAGGACGCGCCCGCGCAGGAGCTGGTGCAGGCCATCCGGGTCGTGGCGGCGGGTGAGGCGATGCTGGCGCCCAGCATCACCCGTCGGCTGCTGGACAAGTACGCGGATCATCTGCCGTCCGGCGAGGAGCCGGTCCCCGACACGCTGACCACGCTGACCGAGCGCGAAGTGGAGGTGCTCAAGCTGGTGGCGCGCGGGCTGTCCAATGCGGAGATCGCGGCGGATCTCTTCGTCAGCGAGACCACCGTCAAGACGCATGTGGGCCATGTGCTCACCAAGCTGGGCCTGCGCGACCGGGTGCAAGCCGCGGTGTACGCGTACGAGAGCGGGCTGGTGCGCCCGGGCGCGCAGTAGCGGGCGGAGCGGACCCGGGAGGAAGGCGAACGGCCCCTGAGGGCAGGTGATCTGCCATCAGGGGCCGTTCGACGTCGGCGTCAGCCGTCGGCGGACGCGGTGTGCCGGCGGCCGACCGGGGCGGCGGTCAGACGTCGCCGCGGCTCAGCTCCCACAGCTGGAGGTCCGAGCTGGCGTTGAGGACCCATTCGACGCCGCGGATGTTGTCGCGGGCAGCCACGTGCTGCCTGCCCTGCCACAGCGGGAGCACGGGGACGTCGGCGGCGACGATCTCCTGCACCTCCGTGAAGGCCGCGGACGCCGCGGTCCGGTCGGCTTCACGGCGCGACTGCGGGATCAGCTCACGCACCCTGTCATTGACGTAGGGGGAGTTGAGGAAGTTGTCCTTGTCGAGGAACGGTGCGGTGTAGTTGTCGGGGTCCGGGAAGTCCGGGAACCAGCCGAGCCCGTAGACCGCGTAGTCGCCGCGCTTCTGGGCCGGGCGGAACGCCGACCACTCGACGCCCTTGATGGAGACGTCGAAGAGCTTGGAGGCGTTGAGCTGGTCGCGCAGCACCTCGAACTCCTTCTCGGTGCCCGCTCCGTACTTGTCGGTGGTGAAGTTCAGCGTGAGCTTCACCGGGGTCTCGACGCCCGCCTTGGCGAGGATCTGCTCGGCCTTGTCCCGGCTGGGCTCGCCGTACTCGTTGTAGAAGGAGTTGGTGTGTGCGGCGATGCTCGACGGGATGAGCGAGTACAGCGGCTCGGCGCTCACGCCGTACACCTTCCCGGCGATCTCGCCGCGGTCGACGACGGACGCGATGGCCCGGCGGACGGCCTTGTCCTTCACGGGCGCGGCTTCGGTGTTGAAGCCGAGGTAGCGGATCTCAAGGCCGGGCACCTCGGTCAGTTCGATGCCCTCCTTCGGGTTCTCCTTGAGGCCCTTGATCTGCCCGGGCGCCATCGTACGGGTCATCAGATCGATGTCCCGTGCCTCGAGCGCCTGGCCCATGGCGCCGGAGTCCGCGAACGGGCGCAGCTCGACCTTGTCGTTGTTGACCGTCAGATCGCCCTTGTACTTGTCGTTCTTGGTGAAGACGAAGCTGACGACGTTGTCGTCGCGCGTCTCGGCCCTCATGGTGTACGGGCCGGAGCCGTCCACCTGGAAGCCCTCGCGGAGCTTGTCCGCCGCGTAGTGCTTCTTGCTGACGATGCCCGCGGCCGGGGTGGAGAGCTTGTACGGGAAGGTGGCGTCGGGCGTGGAGAGGTGGAAGACGACCTCCTTCTCCCCCTTGGTCTCGATGGTGTCGATGTTCGACAGCAGACCGGCGGTGCCGTTGTCCGCGTCGATGTTCAGCACACGCTCTATGGAGAACTTCACGTCTTCGGCGGTGACGGGGGCGCCGTCCGCGAAGGTGAGGCCGTCTCGCAGCGTACAGCGATAGCTTTCGCTGGCGTTGTCGGTGAAAGTGCACGACTCGGCCGCCTCGGGGGCGGGTTCGCCGCCGCCGCGCGGGGTGTGCATCAGCGTCTGGAGGGTCTGGCGGAGTACGTTCCAGGCCCCGGTGTCGTAGGCGTACGCCGGGTCGAGAGGCGCGGGAGCGTCCGCCGTCGCGGTGAACTGGTCCGTGGTCCCCACGACAATGGCATCACCGCCGCCGGACCCGCCGTTCGCATCGCCGCAGGCGACGAGCACGGGGGCGAGCAGGCCGACCACGGCCGGCAGCACCAGAGTCTTACGGTTCATCCTGGACGTTCTCCCTCATCCGGCACCGGGACACGGCGTTGCGGCCGTGCCTGTGGACGCCTCGCCGCTTCCGCCCGGTCGGGGCAGTGCGATCGGGCCGGGACGGTCAGTGCGATCGGTCCTCGGCGCCCGGCGGCATGGTGGCCGTCCGAACCCCTTGGTGACGCGGCGAAGTTCTCGCCACGAGACTAGTCGTGTCGCCAGGAGGTCATGACCAGGCCGGAGTTGGGATGTATCCGCTGAGTGATCAGTGATGCCGAAGAGCGGATGGTCATGCTGCGGAATGATCCACACACGGCTCTACAAATCCGGACACAATGTCGCCCTCGACAAGGGTCCGACGAACCGGAACGGACGTAAGCGGAACACCCGGGCAGCACTCAGCGTGACGAAGCTCACGCGGAGTAGGGAAGGCCACCCGCTTTCAGTGCGGCGAGGTGATCAGCGTGCGAAGAAAGCGCAGGTCGACGTCTTCGAGTGAGCGGACGATCACTCGTCCGTCGCCCGGTGCGATGGGGGCCACGGACGGTACGGCCACCACCCGGCATCCCGCCGCCTCCGCGGCTGCCACGCCGGTGGCCGTGTCCTCGATGACTGCGCATCTCGCGGGTTCCGCGCCCAGGCCCTGGGCCGCGGTGAGGTACGGCTCGGGGTGCGGCTTCGTCCGCAGCACCTCGTCGCCCGCGACCGAGAGCGCGAAGTGCTCATGGCCGAGCGAGGCGAGGACACGGTCGATGATGCGCCGGTGGGAGGCGGACACCAGCGCGGTGGGCACGTTGTGCCTGGCCAGCTCCGCCAGCAGCCGGGCCGCACCGGGCATCATCGGCACGCCGCGCGCGATGCGGCCCTCGAAGCGCTCGTTGAGCAGCACGGTCAGCTCTTCGAGGGTGATGTCGGCGCCGGTGGCCTCGATGAGATAGCCGGCGCTGCGCGTCATGGGGCCGCCGACCACCACGTCCCGCCAGGCCTCGTCCAGCCGATGGCCGAGGTCGGCGAAGACCTCGACTTCCACATCCCACCAGAAGCCCTCGGTGTCGACGAGGGTGCCGTCCATGTCGAGGAAGACCGCCTGCAGGGCGGATCCTTCGGCCATGCGGGTCAAGGACGCGGGGACCGTGCTGGTCATCCGGCACACCTCCGTAAGGGACGAAGAGGCCGGTCACCCCATCCCACGAGTCTCCCCCGGCGGGACAGGTGACCGGCCTGCACTGGACCGACCAGTGTACGTCGCGAACGGCTAACGCGCGTTGAAGTATTTTGCTTCCGGGTGGTGGATGACGATGGCGTCGGTGGACTGCTCGGGGNCGAGACCCTCCTGTGCTGAAGTAGCTCGCCTCGGGGTGGTGGGTGATCAGAGCGTCGGTGGACTGCTCGGGGTGGAGCTGGAACTCCTCGGACAGCTCGACGCCGATCCGCTCGGGCTCCAGCAGGTCGGCGATCTTCGCCCGGTCCTCCAGATCCGGACACGCTCCGTAACCGAGCGAGAAGCGTGCGCCACGGTACTTCAGCGCGAACATGTCCTCCACATCGGCGGGGTCCTCGCCTGCGAAGCCCAGTTCGGCGCGGACGCGGGCGTGCCAGTATTCGGCGAGGGCTTCGGCGAGTTGGACGGACAGTCCGTGGAGTTCGAGGTAGTCGCGGTAGGAG
>NZ_JARWBG010000044.1:0-61885 GCF_029846775.1 Streptomyces chengmaiensis | reverse complement strand
GCTCACAGCCCGCACGGCCTACCGGCCGGAAACATCACGGTTTGGCTGAGACCTCGCCCTTGTGTAAGCGACTGCTTAGCATGGTGGCCTCCGGGGAGGACGCCGCCGGCTCCCGCGAGGGCGTCCGACCCGGTGGAGAATCGTCACCGCGCTGCGTGCGGCTCACGGCACGGCGACTCGCGTGGTGTTCTCGCACCCCATCCGCCTGGAGGGTCCATGCACACCAGCCCCGTACCCGGCAGCGTTCTCCCTCACGGCCACGGCGCGGCGGACGGCGCTCCTCTGCAGCTCTTCGACCGCGCGTGCAGGCGCCTTCTGGAGCTCGGCACAGACCTCACGAACACGGTCGTGGAGAGGATCCGCACCGAGGTGCCGTACTACGCCGACCCCGTGCTTGCGCCGCCCGACCTGCGGTGCACCGTGAGCGCCGGTACCCGGCACGCGCTGGAAGCCGCCCTGGATCCCGCCAGAATCGCGGACGTCGAGCGGTACACCAGAGAGCTGGGCAGGAGGCGGGCGGAACAGGGCCGCCCCCTCGACGAGGTGCTGCACGCTTTCCGCGTAGCCGGCTCCGCCGTCTGGAGCCGCATCGTCAACGTGGTGGAGCGGGACGGGCTCGGCGACACGCGACAGCTGGTGCACATCGCCGAGCTGGTGTGGAAGAGCAACGACCGCGACTCCGTCCTGGTCGCCGACGCCTACCGGCAGGTCACCGAAGGCGTCGCGAGCCGGCACCGTGAACGCGTACGTCTGATCCTCGCCGCCCTGCTGGAGACCCGCAGCGACCCGGAGTTCACCCGGAACGCGGCGGCCATCCTCGATCTGCCGCTCGACGGGCGTTTCGCCGTGGCGGTGGTGGGTGCGACACCGCCGTACGGCCGCACGCCCCGGACCGCTCCGGAGGTGCGCGGCATACGGATCCTGCGTCACACCCGCGGACACCAGGATGTGCTCGTCGCCCACCTCGGCAACCGCCCTCTGAACGCACTCGCCTCCGGCCTGGACGCGGGCCCCGGGCTCCGTATCGGGATCAGCCCGGTCGTCCAGGGGCTGGAGAACCTGGCGCGAGCCGACGACATGGCCGGACTC
Source organism: Streptomyces chengmaiensis (assembly GCF_029846775.1). Classification (NCBI taxonomy): domain Bacteria; kingdom Bacillati; phylum Actinomycetota; class Actinomycetes; order Kitasatosporales; family Streptomycetaceae; genus Streptomyces; species Streptomyces chengmaiensis. Next base: position 60,796 of record NZ_JARWBG010000044.1, on the reverse strand, counting down.
GCCCTGCGCACGTGCCGGGCCGACGGCGAGATCGCCCGGCTCGACGCCCGTCTGCCCGACGGGCTCCTGGTCTCGCGGCCCGACCTGTCCGCCGAACTGGCCCACGGGGTGCTGCGGCCCATGTACGAACTGGAACCCGCCGACCGCGACACGCTGTTCGACACCATCGGCTCCTGGATCGAGAACGGCGGCTCAGCAGTCCGGGCCGCCCGTCACATGCTCTGCCATCGCAACACCGTGCTCAACCGTCTGCGCCGGTTCGAGCAGATCACCGGCCTCGCGCTGACCCGCCCCCGCGATCTGGTGCATCTCACCCTCGCGCTCGACGCCCACCGCCTGCTCGGACCGGCCGCCGTTCTCCGTACCACCGACGATGCGGCCGCCAGCGGATCGCCTGACGAGGCCTGACCGCCACCCGCCCGCCACCCGGACCCTTGCAGACCGCTTCCCGGCGACGCACGGCCGGGCAGCGGCCGAGGTCCGCCCCGCGGACGGCACGGCCGCATGGGCATCAGCACAGTGATCGACGCCAGGGTTTGGGAGCGGACAACGGCGTGTGCGCAGCGCATGGACGGGCCGGGGCGAGCGTGCTCTCGTGAGCCGCGCACGGAGGCGATCCGCCCGCTCCACGCCCACCAGGAGAACGCATGGACCCGCACACCCCCCGGCTTCATCACGGCCCACGGCCCCGTCACCCAGGCATGACCTTCGCCGTGGTCAACGGATCGGCCTTCGGCGTGCATCTGCTGCTCGCCTGCGCCGCCGACGCCTTGATGGCCAGGCGCGTCTGGGGGGAGGCCACGGTCGGCATGCTGGCGCTCCTCCTCCAGGGCTCCCTGCTGGTGTGGACGGCGGTGCGGTACGACCGCCACGCGGACGAACGCCGCGCTTCGCAAGGGCAGGTGGGATGCTGATGAGTCCGCAGATCATGCTCACCGCACCGGGAGCCCTGGACGAGGACACACGTGCGTTCGTCCTGATGGGTTTTCTAGCGTTCGTCGTCCCCATCCTGTTCATCTGTGTCCTCAGCGGCCCCGGAAGGGACCGGATCAACGAGTTCTACACAGCGGGCCGCCGACTGTCGTCCCTGCGGGGCGCCCTCGTACTGGCCGGCGTCTATCTGTCCGCGGCCACGGTGCTCGGCACGACGGGAAGCGTCGCGGTCTTTGGCTACGACGGTCTGTTCATCGCCCTGTGCACCATGCTGTCACTCGGCGTGCTCCTTCTGCTGGCCCTCCCTCTGCGCGAGCGCGCCGGCTGCACACTGGGCGACACATTCGCCCTGCGGGCTCCAGGGCCCGCGGCAAGGGTCGCGGTCGCCGTCGTGACCTTGAGCGTGTGCGTCCCCTATCTGGTCGTGCAGCTCTCCGGTGCGGGAGTGACGACCGCGGCGCTGCTGGGGCTGTCCGGTCCTGGCGCCGAGCAGTCGGCCATCGTCATGATCGGCGTGATGGTCGTCTGCGCCACGGTGTTCGGCGGCATGCACGGCACCATCGTCATTCAGGTCATCAAGACGGTGGTGCTGCTCGGCGCCGTCCTGGCCGTGACGGCTGTGCTGCTCCATCGCTTTCACTGGAGCACCGACTCCCTGATCGAAGCCGCCGGGCAGGGCAGCGGCCGTCCGGTCGACTATCTGCGTCCCGGCCTCCGGTTCGCCGCCGGCGCCGCCCCGGAAAGCACGCTCGACTTCATCGGACTGATGGTCACCATCGTGCTGGGAGTGGCGTGTCTGCCCCATGTCGCCCTGCAGATCGGCACGGCTCCCGACGCGGCCACCGCGCGGCGTACCGTGCGCAACGCCATCGGCATCGTCGGCGCCCTCTGCCTCGGCACGGCTCTGATGGGCTTCGCGGCCGCCGCGTTGGTCGGCGCACCGGCGATCGTCGCGGCGGATCCGGGAGGCGCCACGGCCCTGCTGATGCTCACGGGCGAACTGGCGGGGGGCTCGTCCACCCACGCAGGCGGGGCGCTTCTGGTCGTCCTCGTCTCCTCCGCGGTGTTCCTCACCTCGCTGGCCGTCGTGGCAAGCGTCACCCTGGCCGCCGCGGGCGCGATCGCCCACGACGTGTACACGCATGTGCTGCGCCGCGGGCGCATGACCGAGGGCCGTGAGGTGGCCGCCGCACGATGGGCCTCTGTCGGCGTCGGCGTGCTGAGCATCGGACTGGCGGTCTCGGTCCAGGGATGGAACGTCCTGTTCCTGTCGGTTCTCTCCCTGGCCGTGGCGGCCTCCTGCCTGCTTCCGGCACTGGTGTACTCCCTGTTCTGGAGCGGCTACACCAGAGCCGGGCTGCTGTGGACGCTGTACGGAGGCCTAGGCTGCGCCGTCGGACTGCAGATCTCCGGCCCGGTCTTCTCGGGCACCCCGCTGGCGCTCTTCCCGGACTGGCGCCTCGACTGGTTCCCGCTCCAGACGGTCGTCCTCGTGTCGCTGCCGGCCGCCTTCCTGCTGGGCTGGCTGGGCAGTGTCGCAGGAAGGCGGCGTGCGCCGACCGTGACGCAGGGCCGTGGACTCAGCGCTGAGGGTTCCCGTCAGGATGCCGGTTCCGGGGGCCGGTTCCCGGCCGCGGCGGGCGATCTGCCGATCGCCCGCCAGTCGTACAGTCCTGAGGGGCGGTGAGCGGGGCCACGGCGTCCGCCGCGATCGGACTTCCCGTGGGCGACGGTCCGCGTCTTCACGCTCACTCCCCCGGCAAGGGGAGGTCGACCAGCTCTGCGAGGCGGGCCCGGTGGGCGCCTGGAGTGCCGAACGCGATCTGGTCGGCCTTGGCCCGCTTGAGGTAGAGGTGCGCGGGGTGCTCCCAGGTCATGCCGATGCCGCCGTGCAGCTGGATCGCCTCCTCGGCCGCGGTGACGGCGAGGTCGCTGCAGTAGGCCTGCGCGACCGCGGTCGCCGCGAACACGTCCGGGTCGCGGACGGCCAACGCGGCCGCCGCGTGGCGCGCGGCGGCGTTGGCCGACTCCACCCCCGTATAGAGGTCGGCGAGCCGGTGTTTGAGGGCCTGGAACCCGCCCACCGCGCGGCCGAACTGACGGCGCTCCTTGAGATAGCCGACCGTCGTCTCGAGGCACCAGCGGGCGACGCCGAGCTGCTCGGAGGCGAGCAGCGCCGCACCGGCCTCCAGCGCGCGGCGTACGGCGGGCTCGGCGTCGGCGACCAGCAGCTCGCCGGGGACCCCGTCGAGTGTGACGTCGGCGATCTGCCGGGTCATGTCGAGCGACACCACGGGGGCGATGCCCGCCCGCGCAGCGGGCACGGCGTACACGGCGATGCCGTCGGCGGCGGTGGCCGGCACCAGCAGGACGTCGGCCTCGAGCGCGCCGGCCACACTGGTGACCGTGCCGGCAAGGCGGCCGTCGGCGTCGGCTGCCACGGCCGGCAGGGAGCCGTCAGGCGCCGTCGAGAGCGGCAGGGCGAGGGCCGCGGTCCGCTCCCCGGCCGCGAGCGAGCCGAGCAGGTCCCCCTCGGTGTCGAGCAGGAGGGTGGTCGCCACGACCGCGCTGGTCAGGAACGGAACCGGCGCCACCGTGCGGCCGAGTTCCTCCAGCACCACCGCGGCCTCCCGCGCCGAGGCGCCGGCGCCGCCGCGTTCCTCGGGGACCAGCAGGCCGGCCAGTCCGAGGTCGACGGCGAGCGCTCTCCAGAGCCCGGCCACCGGCGACCGGTCGCCGTCGTAGACCGCGGTCACGGAGGCCGGGTCGCAGCGGTCGGCGAGCAGGTCGCGCACGGTGGCCCGCAGGTCGTCCTCGACGTCGGTGTACAGCAGGTCGAGATCGCTCATCGGGGGAGCTCCTTCCACGGGATGTCCTTGTCGACGCGCGGCTCGGCGGGGAGGCCGAGGACCCGCTCGGCGACGATGTTGCGCAGGATCTCCGAGGTGCCTCCCTCGATGGAGTTGCCCTTGGCGCGCAGGTAGCGGTAGCCGGCGTCGCGGCCCGTGAAGTCGACCTTCTCGGGCCGGGCCAGGGTCCAGTCGGAATAGCGCAGCCCGTCCTCGTCCAGCAGTTCGAGTTCGAGGCCCGAGAGCTGCTGGGCGACGCGCGCGAAGGTCAGCTTCATCGCCGCCCCCTCAGGGCCGGGCTGGCCCAAAGCCAGCTTCTGGCGCAGCCGTTGGCCGGTGAGTCGGGCGACCTCGGCGTCGACCCACAGCCTCAGGAGCCTGTCGTGCAGCTCGGGCGTACGCCGGTCCGGCCGCTCGCGCCAGGTCCGGGCGACCACGCCGATCATGCCGCTCTCGCGGATGGCCGATCTGCCGATCGACACCCGCTCGTTGTTCAGCGTGGCGTTGGCGATTCTCCAGCCCTCGCCCTCGGCGCCGAGCCGCTGGCTGTCGGGCACCCGTACGTCGGTCAGAAAGACCTCGTTGAACTCCGCCTCGCCGGTGATCTGGCGCAGCGGCCGGACCTCCACTCCCGGATCGGTCATGTCGCACAGGAAGTAGGTCAGGCCGAAGTGTTTCGGGAGGTCCGGGTCGGTGCGGGCGATCAGGATCGCGAAGCGCGCGCCGTGGGCGCCCGAGGTCCACACCTTCTGGCCGTTTACCACCCACGCGTCGCCGTCGCGCACGGCCCGAGTGGCGACGCCCGCGAGATCGGAGCCGGCGCCGGGCTCGCTGAACAGCTGGCACCAGACCTCCTCACCGGTCCACAGCGGCTTGAGGAAGCGCCGCTTCTGGGCCTCGGCGCCGAACGCGAGGATGGTCGGGGCGGCCATGCCCAAGCCGATGCCGTTGGCCTGGTGGTTGTTGTCCGGGGCGCCGGCCTGCTCGAAGAGCTGGTCCACCTCGGGCTGCAGGGCCTGGGGCAGGCCGAGGCCGCCGTGCCCGTCCGGGAAGGACACCCAGGCCAGCCCGGCGTCGTACCTCGCCCGGAGGAACTCCAGCCGGTCGCTGGTCACGGGGTCGTGGGCGGCGAGGAAGTCGGCGACGCGACGCCGCAGATCCTCACGCAGGGCCGTCTCGTCGGCAGTCATCGAGCCCTCCTCGCGTCGGCCTGGCGGCGCAGCTCGTTGCCGGCCAGGGCGTTCTTGTGCACCTCGTCCGGGCCGTCGGCGAAGCGCAGGGTGCGGATGCCGGCGTACGCCCCGGCGAGGGGGAAGTCCTGGGAGAGGCCGCCGGCGCCGTGCACCTGGATGGCCTTGTCGAGAATCCACTGCACCGCAGCCGGGGTGGCGATCTTGATTGCCTGGATCTCTGTGTGCGCGCCCTTGTTGCCCACCGTGTCCATCAGCCACGCCGCCTTGAGCACCAGCAGACGCAGTTGCTCGATCCGCACCCGCGACTCCGCGATCCAGTCGCGTACCACGCCCTGCTCCGACAGCGGCTTGCCGAACGTCACCCGCTGCTCGGCACGTGCGCACATCAGCTCGATCGCGCGCTCCGCGACCCCGATCGAGCGCATGCAGTGGTGGATGCGCCCCGGTCCGAGGCGAGCCTGGGCGATCGCGAACCCGTCGCCCTCGGCCCCGATCAGGTGGCCGGCCGGGACCCTGACGTCGTCGAAGGAGAGCTCCGCATGGCCGCCGTGGTCGCGGTCGTCGTAACCGAACACCTCCGTGCCGCGCTTGATCTCCAGTCCGGGGGTGTCGCGCGGGACCAGGATCATCGACTGCTGACGGTGCCGTTCCGCAGTCGGGTCGGTCTTGCCCATCACGATGAGGATCCGCGCGTTCGGGCTCATCGCGCCGGTGATCCACCACTTGCGGCCGTTGAGTACGTAGTCGTCGCCGTCCCTCTCGATCCTGGTGGAGATGTTGGTGGCGTCCGACGACGCGACGTCGGGTTCGGTCATCGCGAACGAGGACCGGATCCTGCCGTCGAGCAGTGGCTCCAGCCACTCCTTCTTCTGCTGGTCGGTGCCGAACGACGCCAGCACCTCCATGTTCCCGGTGTCGGGCGCGGAGCAGTTGAGCGCGGGCGGGGCGAGAGCGCTGCTGCGACCCGTGATCTCCGCGAGCGGGGCGTACTGCAGATTGGTCAGGCCCGCGCCGTGTTCGCCGGGCAGGAAGAGGTTCCACAGGCCGCGGCGGCGCGCCTCGGCGCGCAGTTCGGCCAGCACCGGGACCGAGTCCCAGTCCCACTTGTCCTCCAGCCGGGCGAGCTGCTCCTGGAAGACCGGCTCGGCCGGATGGACGTGGTCGTCCATGAACTCCAGCAGGCGGGCGCGCAGTTCCTCGGTCCTGGCGTCGAAGACGAATTCCATCAGCGGTACTCCTTGAGTGAGGTGAGTCCTGCCTCGAGCAGCGGGGTGACCGCCTCGCCGATGGACTCGAAGCCCGGGCCGACGGTCTGGCCGTGCAGATGGCGGCAGTGGATGCCCTCGACGATCGCTGCGAGCTTGAACGAGGCGAGTCCGAGGTAGAAGCCGAAGCGGGACAGGTCGCGTGTGCTGTTCGCGGCGTACCGCTCGACGATTTCACCCTCGGTGAGGAAACCGGGCGCCGACGAGGCGTCGGTGACCGCGTTGGGGCCGAGCAGCGTGCCGAGCCGCTGGTAGAGCACCATCAGCGCCAGGTCGGTCAGCGGGTCGCCGAGGGTGGCCATCTCCCAGTCGACGACCGCGGCCGGCCGGTCGCGGTCATCGGTGAGGACGTTGTCGAGCCGGTAGTCGCCGTGCACGATGCCCGGCGCCGAATCCGGGGGGACGTCGGCGCGGAGCCGTGCGTGGAGTTCGGCCGCGGCCGGCAGGTGGCGGGTGTACGACGCGTCGAGCTGCTTCTTCCAGCGGCCCACCTGGCGGCCCGCGAAACCCTCCGGTCGGCCAAAGCCGGCCAGGTCCACCGCGTCGGGGTCGACCTCGTGCAGGGTGCTCAGGGTGTCGACCAGCCGGGTCGAGATCACCCGGGTCCGCTCCCGGCCGAGGCGTTCCAGCTCGGCGGCGTGTCGGTAGGGCGTGCCGGCGACCCGCTCCATCACGTAGAACGGGGCGCCGAGGACCTGCTCGTCGGTGCACAGCGCGTACGTCGCGGGCACCGGCACGCCCGTGTTCCGCAGCGCCGTCATGACGCGGTACTCGCGCGACATGTCGTGCGCGGTCGCGAGCACATGGCCCAGCGGCGGCCGCCGGACGATCCAGGTCCGGAGCCCGTCGGTGACCTCGTAGGTCAGGTTGGACCTGCCGCCGGCGATCAGCCGCGCGGTCAGGTCGCCGCCGGCGCCCGCCACGGTCCTGCGGAACCAGGGGGCGAGGCGGGCCGGGTCGAGACCGGGCAGCTGCTGTGTCGTGGGCATCAAGGCACCAGCACGCTGACGGCGTCGACGACGCAGACCGGCTTGGTCCCGCCGTCCCGCTCGACGGTGACCCGGGTGGTGACCTGATGCCCGCCGGCGCCCGGGGTGACCGAGAGGAGCTCGACGCCCGCGCGCACCTTCGAGCCGGCCGGCAGCGGGGCGGGGAAGCGCAGTCTGTCGGCGCCGTAGTTGACGCCCATGCGCATGCCCTCGACGCTGTAGACCTGCCAGACCAGCCGCGGCACCAGGGACAGGGTCAGATAGCCGTGCGCGATGGTGGTGCCGAACGGGCCCTGCGCGGCCCTCTCGGGGTCGACGTGGATCCACTGGTGGTCGCCCGTCGCCTCGGCGAACATGTCGATCTGCCGCTGGGTGACGGTGTGCCAGTCGGAGTGCCCGAGATGGGTGCCGACCGCCTGCTCGAGTTCGGCGAGGCCGTGGAAGGTCTTCATGCCTGCGGCCCTCCCGCGACGTACAGCACCTGGCCGGAGACGAAGCCCGCGCCCTCGCCGGCGAGGAAGGAGACGGCGTGCGCGATGTCCTCGGGCTTGCCGGTCCGGCCCACCGGGATCTGTGCGGCGGCGCCGGCCTTGAGCTCCTCGAACGGCACGCCCATCCGCTCGGCCGTGGCGGCGGTCATCTCGGTCTCGATGAAGCCGGGGGCGATGGCGTTCGCGGTGACCCCGAACCTGCCGAGTTCCAGCGCGAGCGTCTTGGTGAAGCCCTGCAGACCGGCCTTGGCAGCGGCGTAGTTGGCCTGGCCGCGGTTGCCCAGCGCCGAGGTGCTGGACAGATTGACGATCCGGCCCCAGCCGGCCTTCGTCATGTAGCCCTGGACCGCACGCGCCATCAGGAACGAGCCGCGGAGGTGGACGTCCATGACCGCGTCCCAGTCGTCGACGGACATCTTGAAGAGCAGGTTGTCGCGGGTGATGCCGGCGTTGTTGACCAGGACGGCCGGCTCGCCGAGCTCCGCCGCGATCCGTTCCACGGCGGCCTGGACGCCGTTTTCGTCGGACACGTCGACGCCGACGGCGAGGGCGCGGCCGCCGGCTCCCTCGATGGCCTCGACGACGGTCTTGCAGGCCGCCTCGTCGAGGTCGACGGCGGCGACCGCGAAGCCGTCGGCGGCGAGCCGCTTGGCCACGTCGGCGCCGATGCCGCGGGCCGCGCCCGTGACGACGGCGGTGCGGGAGGTGGTGGTCATGGGGTCACTCCTGTCGGTGAGAGGCCAGTTCCGGGATGAGGGCCGCCATGGCGGCGCGGGTGGCGGCGGCCTCGGCGTGCAGCAGCGCCTGCATCCCGACCGCGCGGGCGCCGAGCACGTTGGGCTCGGCGTCGTCGACGAACAGCACCCGGTCAGCGGGCAGGCCGAGGCGCTCGAGCGTCAGCTGGTAGACGGGGGCGAGCGGCTTGCGCAGCCCGACCTCGCCGGAGATGACGACGGGGTCGAACAGGGCGTCGATCCGCTCGCGCGGGTAGGTGTTGCCCCAGCTGTTCGAGAGCAGACCCACCCGGACGCCCAGGGCGCGCAGGTCGTCGGCGAGCTCGTACATCGCCGGGTCGGAGCGCATGCCGGCGAAGAGCCTGCCGAGGACTCCGACCGGGTCGACCGGGCCGCCGTGGACGGTGCTGAGCTCGGCGGCGAGCAGGGAGTCGAACTCCGCGACGGACAGCTCACCGGTCTCCAGCCGGTGGATCGGGGTCCCGTCCGGGCTGGTGCGGGAGAGCCAGGTCTTGAGCGTGCGGGAGAACGACGCCGGCTCGATGCCGTCGGCGGCCAGCCAGGCCGCGATCGAGTCGCGAACCGGGGTGGTCAGCACGCCGCCGTAGTCAAAGACGACCGCCTCGACGCTCATGGTGTGACCGCCGCCGGTTGGACGGTGGCGCCGGCGCCGCCGGTGACATGCCCGGCGCCGGTGACGACGGCGCCCCGGCCCCTTGTGTTCACGCCACACCGCCGGTGAGGGTCACGCCGCCGTCCACGACCACCAACTGCCCGGTCACCCAGGCGGCGTCGTCGGAGAGCAGGAAGGCGACGACGCCGCCTATGTCCTCCGGGACGCCAAGCCGCTTGAGCGGGTACGCCGCGGCGACCTCCTCCTCACGGCCGTCGTACAGCGCGGTGGCGAACTTGGTCTTCACCACGGCCGGGGCGACCGCGTTGACGCGGATGTCCGGACCGAGCTCGACCGCGAGCTCCTGCGTGATGTGGGTGAGCATCGCCTTGCTGGCTCCGTAGAAGCCGATCCCCGGCGCGGGCCGGATGCCGGCCACCGACGAGACGTTGACGACCGCGCCTCCGTGCTCCTTCATCCAGACCCGGTGCGCCTGCTGCACCCATGACAGTGCGGCGAGGCAGTTGACCTCGACGATCTTGCGAGCCGCGGCCAGGTCCAGCTCGACCATAGGGCCGTACGCCGGGTTGACACCGGTGTTGTTCACCAGCAGGTCGGCGCTGCCGAATGTGTCGACCGCGCGCCTGAGGACCTCGGCCTGGTGGTCGGCGTCGTCGGCGTGGCCGGCCACGCCGATCGCGTGCTCGGAGCCACCCAGCCGGGCGACCGCCTCGTCGAGCGCCTCCTGCTTGCGGGCGGTGACGACGACCTTCGCGCCGTCGGCCACAAGCCGCTCGGCGACGGCCAGGCCGATCCCCCGGCTGGCGCCGGTCACGATCGCCGTACGTCCTGCGAACCTCGTGTCCATCTCTTCGTCCTGCCTCTCAGCTCAGCCGCTCGAGCACCATGGCCATGCCCTGTCCGCCGCCGACGCACATGGTTTCGAGGCCGAACTGCTTGTCGTGGAACCTCAGGGAGTTGATCAATGTGCTGGTGATGCGGGCGCCGGTCATGCCGAACGGATGCCCGACGGCGATCGCGCCGCCGTTGACGTTGAGCTTGTCCTCGTCGATGCCCAGCTCCCGGGCGGAGGGGATCACCTGTGCGGCGAACGCCTCGTTGATCTCGACGAGGTCGATGTCGTCGATGGTCAGGCCGGCCCGGGACAGCGCCCGGCGCGATGCCTCGACCGGGCCGAGGCCCATGATCTCGGGTGAGAGACCCGTGACGCCGGTGCTGACGATGCGCGCCAGCGGCGTGAGGCCGAGCTGCTTCGCCTTGCTGTCGGACATGATCACGACGGCCGCGGCGCCGTCGTTGAGCGGGCAGCAGTTGCCGGCCGTCACGGTGCCGTCGGGGCGGAAGACGGGCTTGAGTGCGGAGACAGCCTCGATCGTGACGCCGGCGCGCGGGCCGTCGTCCCGGGTGACCCGGCTGCCGTCGGGCAGGGTCACCGGAGTGATGTCACGGGCCCAGAAGCCGTCGGCGATGGCCCGCTCCGCGAGGTTCTGGCTGCGTACGCCGAACGCGTCCTGGTCCGCGCGGCTGACGCCCATGAGCCGGGCGACGTTCTCGGCCGTCTGCCCCATCGTGATGTAGGCGTCGGGGAGCAGCCCTTCGGTCCGCGGATCGACCCAGTCCACGCCTCCGCCGGCGAGCTTTCCGGTGCGCGCCTGCGCCTCGGCGAAGAGCGGGTTCCCGGTGTCGGGCAGCCCGTCGGCGTTGCCCTTGGCGTAGCGGCTCACCGTCTCGACCCCGGCGGAGACGAACACCTCGCCCTCGCCTGCGCGGATCGCGTGCATCGCCATCCTGGTGCTCTGCAGGCTCGAGGAGCAGTAGCGGTTCACCGTCGTACCGGGCAGATGGTCCATGCCCGCCAGCACCGCGACGACGCGCGCCATGTTGAAGCCCGACTCGCCGGCCGGCTGGCCGCAGCCGAGGACCAGGTCGTCGATTTCGGTCGGGTCCAGCTCGGGCACCTTCGCCAGCGCGGCCCGCACCATCTGGACGGTCAGGTCGTCGGGCCGCAGGTCCTTGAGTGAACCCTTCACGGCCCGGCCGATCGGTGAGCGGGCGGTGGTGACGATCACGGCTTCCGGCATCGATGCTCCTTCCGACATACTAAGCGGTTGGTCAGGGGTTGAGGTTCAACCTGCACCGAGCGGCCCCGGACGTCAACCGGCAGCCTCGTGAGATGACCGTCACACCACCCCGGCCCGAGGGCAGCAGGCGGGACGGCCGGCGCGGGCGACCTGCTCACCGCCGGGCCCGCCGGCGGCCCGTCGCAGAGCCGCGGCCGCCTCCGCCGGACGCGGCTCCCACGTCGCGACGACGCCATGGCGCAGTACCGCCTCGGCCGCCGGGGCTCACGCCGCGAGCACACCGGCGCCCGCGGCGTGAGCCGTGCTCGCCTCCTTGGGCGAGGAGCATCGGGACGGCATCCGCCGCCGGGCGGGCCTTGCCCGGCGGCGCACCCTGGGGCTAGCCTCACGATGTCCATACCGACCAGTCGGTGTCTCGATGAGGCCGGCCGGGCCCCGCCACTGCAGGGTGTCCCGGCGAAACGCCGCCGTGCGGACGGGCCCCTCCGCACGGGGATCGGCGCCGACAGTGTGAGGAGCCGTCCCCATGAGCCGCACCAATCACCAGTACCGGCTTGCCGCGCGACCGGTCGGGCTGCCCAGGCCCTCCGACTGGGAGTATGTCGAGGAGCCGGTCACCGAGCCCGGCGAAGGCGAAGTACTGGTCAAGGTGAACTTCCTTTCGCTGGACCCGGCCATGCGCGGCTGGATGAACGAGGGCAAGTCCTACATCCGCCCCGTGGAGATCGGGGAGGTCATGCGCGCGGGCGGCGTCGGGCAGGTGATCGCCTCCCGCAACGCGCAGTTCGCCGTCGGCGACCACGTGTCGGGCATGCTCAACGTGCAGGAGTACTGCCTGTCGGACGGCCGAGGCCTGACCAAGGTCGATCCGGCGCTGGCGCCGCTGCCGGTGTACCTGGGCACCCTCGGCATGACGGGCATGACCGCCTACTTCGGGCTGCTCGACATCGGGCGGCCCGAGCCCGGGCAGACCGTCGTGGTCTCCGGCGCGGCCGGGGCGGTCGGCAGCGTGGTGGGCCAGATCGCCAAGATCAAGGGCTGCCGGGTCATCGGCATCGCCGGCGGTGAGAGCAAGTGCCGTCTGGTCGTGGAGGAGTTCGGCTTTGACGCCTGCATCGACTACAAGTCCGAAGACGTGCGCAAGGCGCTGCGGGAGCACGCGCCGGAGGGGGTGGACGTCTACTTCGACAACGTCGGCGGCGACGTCCTCGACGCCGTGCTGAGCCGCCTGGCTCGGGGCGCCCGCATCGTCATCTGCGGAGCGATCTCGCAGTACAACGCGACCGGCCAGGTCAAGGGCCCGGCCAACTACATGTCGCTCCTGGTCAACCGCGCCTCCATGACCGGGATGGTGGTCTTTGACTACGCCGAGCGGTATCCCGAGGCCGCCGCCGAACTCGCCGAGTGGCTGTCGGCCGGGAAGCTGCGCTCGCTGGAGGACGTGGTGGACGGGGGCGTGCAGGCGTTCCCCGACACCCTGCTCCGGCTGTTCAACGGCGACAACACCGGAAAGCTCGTCCTCAAGGTGGCGGATGAGTGAGGGCGCGGGGCGTGGGCGTGCCTACAGATCGAACTCGATGTGCTGGACGTCGGTGAACTCGATCAGGAGGCCTTCGGCGCGCCGGCCGCGGTCTTTGAAGTAGATCTCCTGGAGACCCTCGGCGGCGATCTCGCGCAGCTGCCGCTCGGTGGCGCCCTGTTCCCGGGCGTCGAAGAGCCGGGCGGCGTATTCGGGCGGCAGTGCCACGGTGAGGTGGCGCAGTCGGCTGTCGTCGGTGCTTCCGGGTGCGGCGGTGTACCCGAAGCGGGCGCGGGTGTCGACGACGATGCCGCCGACAGTGGCGGCCTGCTGCCTGGCTTTCGCCCGGATCTGCGGCTGCCACCGCTTCTTGACCTCACGCTCCATGCGGGCGGCGAGCTTGGCGCGGGGGCTTCTGATCTCGTCCTTCACATACCGCTCGACGGTGCGCTGGGTGATCCCGAGCAGGTCGGCGACGGGTTTCGTGGCCTTGTGCTGCTTGACCAGGTAGCGCATCCGGGCGCCGGCGGATTTCGGGATGGGTCGGGTGAACGTCTTCTGTACCGCTTCGTCGAGGCCGTCGCCGAGCCGTGCAGCCATCCCTCTACTCCCCGTTGTCCCGGGCGGCGGTGTCGCCGTCCTTGATGTACCGGGCGAGGTTGAGCTCCGGGGCGTCGGCCTGCTCGCGGACGCCCTCGCCCCACAGCACGGTCTGGGTGCCTTCGTGCTTGACCATCCCGGGGCTCACGCCGATCCGGAAGCCGCCCGGCAGGGGTTTGCCCTCACGGTAGGGGAGGACGTTCAGCGGGCTCGGTCCGTCGGCCGCGTACACGGCGCAGTCGGAGAGGATCGCGACGGGGTACTGGCCGGTGAAGGCTGCGTGCTTGACGAGTTTGCGGTGCATGTTGACCCGGGTGCGGGAGATGACGGCGGCGCGGATGTCCGGGCGCCATGTCGGCCGTGCGAGGGCCCGCCACGGCCGGCCGGGCTTCCAGTCCTCGCCGCGGGGCCTCTCCCGCAGTTTGCCGATGCCGCCCTTGACGGTCGCTTTGATCGCGGTGACCACGATCGCGAGCTGCGGGTCGCGCTCCCGGTATCCGTCCATCGCCGCCAGGAACTCCTCCGGGTCGGCGTCGGCCGGCACACCGAGGTCGGCCATCGTGGCGACGTAGGCGTCGCGGAGCCGGCTGTACCAGGCGTCCAGGTAGCGGCCGTTGTCGTACCGCACGTATGCCTCGATCGGGCGTACGTCGTAGCCGAGCTCCACCGCGTAGGCGACGGTCGGCGTGGCATACCAGGCCGGCCCCTCGGGCTTGCCGCCGTTCGGCGTGAAGGGGCTGGGGAGCAGCTCGCCGTTCAGCTCGGCCCATTCCCTGCCGACCTTCACGCGGGAGAGGTCCACGTGGCCGAGGTCGACCAGCCAGGAACCGGGCAGCTTGGGGTCAAACGCCGGCCGCTTGACGTGGACGGGTGCGCCGAGGCCCACGATCAGACCGTTCGCGCCGGCGGCGAAGGCCATGTTGACGTCGATGCCCACCAGGAACCGGCGGGTGCACTCGGCGTCGGTCAGCGGCCTCGCCCAGTCGTACGCCTCCTCCATCAGCATCTCGGCCGGGGTGCGCTGGTGGAAGCGGGGGAGATCGGCGAGCAGCGGGTGCCCGTCCGGCGCCTCGCACGGCGCGCAGTCGACCGGGTCCTTCCCCAGCGAGCCGGGGTTGTGCTCGGAGTGCCGCTTGCCGGCGGCGTCGGGCTCGGAGGCGCGGGTCGCGGGGTGCAGCGCGGTCATCAGCTCCAGGCCTGTGACGGCGGCAGAACCGCGCGGCGTGATCACTCGGGAGGCGTACACGCCCAGGAGCTGGGCGAGTTCCGCCGGCGGAAGCTGGCCGGCCTGGCCCCAGTGGCGGGTGTCGAGTGCGTCCCACGACGGAATGCACAGCTGGACGCACGAGCGCTCCGAGCCCTGCGCCGGGCGGTAGATCCGCGCCCAGGGCCCGAACCCGCGCCTGGTCAGTTTCCAGTTCGCGCGCGCCAGCTGCTTGATGACCTTGTGGCCCTCCGGGATCCGCCCGGCGAGCCTCTGCTCCTTGGTGAGGCGGACCGGCAGGCCGTAGCGCTCCAGCGCGGCCTCGGTGAGCACAAGCAGCGGGTCGGCGTCCTTCCCGGAGCCGGACAGCTTCGGCTGGCCGAGCAGCGCCTCGCGCAGCGTCCAGTCGACCAGGGCCGGGATGGACTTCGCGGGTACGTCCAGGACGAGGCCGCCGGTGCAGTACGCCAGAGCCTGGCCGTCCGCGGCGACGTCGACGACTGCGAGCGGGCCGTTGGCGAAGCGCGGGTCGGCGCCCGCGGGAGGGCCGGCCGGGGCCGTCTTCCTCGCAACCGGGCGGTGCGACGTCGACGGCGGCCCGGCGGTGGGCGAAGTCGACGCGGCTGCCCGAGCCGCGGCCCTGGCGCTCCCTGCGCGGGGCCGGGTGTCCGCTTCGGAGGGCGGGGCCGCAGCGTCGGACGTCTGCCCTGCGGGCAGAGCGCGCGCTCGCGGAGCCGGGGCGGGCTCGCCGGTGAACGCCTCGGGGGCGGGCGAGGCTTCGGGGTCGGCCGGGTACTTCTCCGCCCAGCCCTCCAGCAGCCGCAGGTAGGCCTGGCGGCGCGGGGGCCTCGGCTCGCTCCGTCCGGACTCCCAGTTCTTCACCGTCTGAGTCGACGTCTGCAGCACCTGGGCGAGACGGGCCTGCGGGATGCCGGCGGCTTCTCGCAGCCGAGCCCGCTCATCGGGCGGCGGCAGCTGCGGTTCGCCCTCCAGAAGCGCGTCGACGGCCGCGAACAGCTCTTCCTCGGTCGGCATGCCTCACCTCCACCGGAAGACTACCGAATTCTTATCCATGGATTTGAAGCTTGGTTATCCATGGATTCACACCGCCCGGGATATGACCGTTAGAGCACGGGCTCTGGACGGGTACGTCGAGAACCCGCGTCCGACCGACAGCCCGGTCGTCCGGCTCAACCGCGCAGTCGCGGTCGGCGAGGCCGACGGACCGCGCGCCGGCCTGGCGGCGCTCGCGGCGCTGGATGTCTCTCTCCCCCGACACGCCGCGGTGGCGGCATGCCTCCACGAACGCGACGGCCACATGGAGACCGCTCCACGGCTGTACGCCGAGGCGGCCCGGAGGGCGCCCGACCTCGCCGGGCGCGACCATCTGACATGCCAGGCCGCCCGGCTCGACACCCGCGGGCGTCGGTGACGGTCGACGCTCGGACTTCTCCTGCCGGATGTCTCCCGGGATTCAGTTGCAGCAGTCGCATCCGGGGCGGCATCCGCAGGCATCCGTCTGGACGCCGACGGCCGCAGCAGAGGCGGCGGGTGTGCAGCAGCCCCTGCCCTGCCAGGCGTCGCGGCCTTCCTTGACGGCGACGGCGGCGATGACGAGGGCGGCGACGGGGTCGGCCCAGGACCAGCCCAGGGTGGCGTTGAGGACGAGGCCGACGAGGAGGGCGGCGGAGAGATAGGTGCACAGCAGGGTCTGCTTGGAGTCGGCGACCGCGCTGGCGGAGCCGAGTTCGCGTCCGGCCCTGCGCTGGGCGAAGGAGAGGAACGGCATGATCGTGAGGGAGAGCGCGGCGAGGATGATGCCGGGGACGGAGGGTTCGGCTTCGCCGGCGCCGGCCAGGGCTCGGACGGCGTCGAAGGTGACGTAGGCGGCGAGCGCGAGGAACGACAACGCGATGATGCGCAGGGTGGTCTCCTCGCGGGCCTCGCGTACGGGGTGGTCGGCCGCGGAGAACTGCCAGGCGACTGCGGCGGCGGAGGAGACTTCGATGACCGAGTCGAGGCCGAAGCCGATCAGGGCGGTGGAGGAGGCGATCGTGCCGGCGGTGATGGCGACGATCGCCTCGACGACGTTGTAGGCGATGGCGGCGGCGACCAGCAGGCGAATGCGCTTGGTGAGTGCGTCGCGGCGGACCGGAGACGGGCCGAGGGGTGCGGATGCCTCTGCGGTCATGGTCAGCAGCATCCCTTGTCTGCGGCGTCCGGGCAGGTGCGGTCGGTCTCGACGGCTGCCACGGCGGTGCGCAGGTCGTCCAGAGCGTGGCCGAGGCGCTCGTCGGCCAGTTCGTAGCGGGTGCGCCGCCCTTCGGGGACGGCGACGACGAGACCGCAGTCGCGCAGGCAGGCCAGCTGGTTGGACAGCCGGGTGCGGGAGACGCCGAGTGCGTCGGCGAGGTCGGAGGGGTAGGCGTGGGCCTCGCGCAGGGCGAGCAGGATGCGGCAGCGGATCGGGTCGGCCAGCGCCCGGCCGAACCGGGTCAGCGCGTCGAGGTCGTCGGCGAGGGTCAGCATGACCACGACCATACACATATGCTTGAATCCAAGAAACAGTGAACTATCGAGGGAGAGTGCTCGTGCTGCGCCGTACCGCCATGCCCGCGCCCGTACGCGCCGTGTTCGCCGCCGAGATGGCCGCCGCCCGCCGCCCGGGCCCGATCAACGAGCGGTGGCGGGCAGCGGAGCGTGCCCACATCGTGTCCCAGCCATGGCCGGGGCCGCACACCCGCACGCACGCCGTGATGCTGCGCCTGGGGGTGGCCGAGCGTGATCTCGTCGAGGTATTGGGGCAGTTGGCACGCCTGGCCGTCGCCGGGGTGGGGTCGGCGGCGGGGAAGTACCCGAGCGGAAACACCGGCCGGACCCGGGCCGGACTGAACACCCCCATGCCGATTCCCGGGGATCTCGCCGCGCTGCTGGAGGCGGCCGGGATACGACTGGAGGCATGAGATCCAGGAAGTCGCGCCGCGCCTCACGCCGCGACCCGGCGCGCGCGGTCAGGCGTCCACGGGCAGGCCGCGCGGTTCCTTTACGCGCTTCATGATGATCTGGGAGTTGACCTCGGTGACGCCCGTGAGGGCCGTCAGCTTCTCGATCCAGAGGCGTTCGTACGCGCGGAGATCCGCCACCGCGATCCGCAGCAGGCAGCCGGGGCTGCCGAAGAGGCGGTAGGCCTCGATCACATCCGGGATGTCCTGCACTGCCGCCTCGAACGCCTCCACCGCCTCGCGGTCCCGATTCACCTCGATCGACACCAGGACCTCGAAGCCCCGGTCCACCGCCTCCGGGTCGATCACCGCGCGATAGCCCTGGATCACCCCGTCCTGCTCCAGTTGGCGGACCCGGCGCATGCAGGGAGATGGCGTCAGGCCCACCCGCTGGGCCAGCTCCTGGTTGCTCAGCCGTCCGTCGTTCTGAAGCTCACGCAAGATTGCTCTGTCGATCGCGTCCATAGAGCAATTATTCACCGGGAAAGACCGGGATGCCGAGTTGATGTAGCAATCAAATTGCGAGGGGATTTCTCTATCCTTGCGGCCAGTTGTTCTGCGCGAGAAGAGGTGGACATCGTGGGTCGGATCGTTGTGATCAGCACCGGCGGCACCATAGCCAGCCGCTGGCAGGGTTCCGGCTTCGCCGCCGCCGCGGGCGGGCGGGAGGTCATGGCGACCGCTCCCGTGCCCGAGGGGGTCACCGTCGAGGTCGTCGATCTGTTCAGCGTCAACAGCCCGCGCCTCACCACCGCCCATCAGCTGACGCTGCTGCGCGCCGTCCACGGGGCGCTGGGCGACCCCGGGGTGGACGGCGTGGTCGTGACGCATGGCACCGACACCCTGGAGGAGTCCGCGTTCCTCGTCGACCTTCACCACGACGATCCGCGGCCGGTCGTGTTCACCGGCGCCCAGTTGCCGCTCGACACCGAGGACGGCGACGGGCCCCGCAACCTCCACGACGCCCTGCTCACCGCCGCCCGCACTCGCGGCCTCGGTGTGCTCGTCGCCTTCGACGGCAAGCTGCACGCCGCCCGGGGCGTCGTCAAGACGCAGACGGTCGCCGCCGACGCCTTCGCCGACCCGTCCGGCCCGCGGATCGGCGCCATCGGGTTCGGAAAGGTCTCCGTCCTGCGGCACCCGCAGCGGCCCGCCCCGCTGCCGCTGCCCGCCGGGCTCGACGTTCGGGGCGGTCTGCCGCGCGTCGACATGGTGATGCACCACGCCGACGGCGACCCCCTGCTGCTGAACGCCGCCGTGGACGCCGGCGCACAGGGCATCGTCCTGGTCGCGACCGGCGCCGGCAACGCCACCCCCGAGACCGTCGAGGCGGTCGCCGCCGCCCGCTCCCGAGGCGTGCTGGTCGCGCTCACCACCCGGGTCCACTCCGGGCCCGTCACCGAGATGTACACCCACGGCGGCGCCGTCGACCTCGTCGCCGCCGGGGCCGTGCCCACCGGGACGCTCCGCGCTGGCCAGGCCCGGATCGCCGTCCTCTCCGCCCTCCTCGCAGCGCCCGAGCCGTACGAGAGGGAACGGGTGCTGCGCCACGCCCTGGCACTCCCCGCCGCCGAGAACGCCGAGGCCGCCTCCCCCACCGCCGAAGCCGCCGCGCTCGTCCGGGCGTAGGGCCTCGAACCACCTGCCCCGACCCCAGCCGCCCGCCTCCCCGATCACCCAGGAGACGCACTGCCATGGCCCACGCTTCCGGCCCCTCCCCCGCCGATCTTCCGGCCGCCTGCGGCGGCTTCCGCACCGAGCATGATCTGCTCGGCGACCGCGACGTCCCCGCGGGCGCCTACTACGGCGTCCACACGCTCCGCGCCGTCGAGAACTTCCCCATCACCGGCACCCCCGTGTCCGCGCATCCCGAACTCGTCACCGCCCTCGCCTGCGTCAAGCAGGCCGCAGCCCTCGCCAACCGGGACCTCGGGCTGCTCGACGCCCGCAAGGCCGAAGCCATCACCGCCGCCTGCGAGGAAATCCGCGGCGGAAAGCTCCACGACGCCTTCACCGTGGACGTCATCCAGGGCGGCGCCGGCACGTCCACCAACATGAACGCGAACGAGGTCATAGCCAACCGCGCCCTGGAACTCCTCGGCCACGGCAAGGGGGAATACGCACGGCTGCACCCGCTGGAGGACGTCAACCTCGGCCAGAGCACCAACGACGTCTATCCGACCGCCGTCAAGATAGCCCTCGACCTCACCGCCCAGCGCCTGCTGGACGCCATGGAGCTGCTGCGGGACGCCTTCGCCGCCAAGGCCGAGGAGTTCGCTGACGTCCTGAAGATGGGCCGCACCCAGCTCCAGGACGCCGTCCCCATGACGCTGGGCCAGGAGTTCGCCTCGTACGCGATCATGCTGGAGGAGGACCGCAAGCGGCTGAGCGAGGCATGCGCCCTCATCCGCGAGATCAACATCGGCGGCACCGCCATCGGCACCGGACTCAACGCCCATCCCGGCTACACCGCGCTGGCCGCCCGGCATCTGCGCGACATCACCGGCCTGCCGCTGACCGTCGCCGACGACCTCGTCGAGGCCACCCAGGACGCCGGGGCGTTCGTCCAGCTCTCCGGCGTGCTCAAGCGGATCGCCGTCAAACTCTCCAAGACCTGCAACGACCTGCGCCTGCTGTCCTGCGGACCGCGCGCCGGTCTCGGCGAAATCAACCTCCCGCCCGTACAGGCCGGTTCCAGCATCATGCCAGGCAAGGTCAACCCGGTCGTGCCCGAAGCCGTCAACCAGATCGCCTTCGAAGTCATCGGCAACGACACGACCGTGACCATGGCCGCCGAAGCCGGGCAGCTCCAGCTCAACGCCTTCGAGCCGGTGATCGCCCACAGCCTCCTCAAGAGCCTCACCCATCTGCGGGCCGGCTGCCTCACGCTGGCGGAGCGCTGCGTCCGCGGAATCACCGCCAACCGCGACCACCTCGCGCGGCTGGTCGACCACTCCATCGGACTGGTGACCGCGCTCAACCCGCACATCGGGTACGAGCAGGCCACCGCCATCGCGCAGGAAGCCCTCGACAGCGGTCGCGGAGTCCGCGAACTCGTCCTGGAGAAGGGGCTGCTGACGCAGGACGAGCTGCGCCGCATCCTGCGCCCCGACAACCTCGCCCGGCCGCACACCCGCCTCTGAGCCGCCACCGCGCGGTCACCGGAGCCGACGGCCCGCGCCGTCCGCGGAGTCCCCGAGGTCCGCGGAGTCGTCGAGGTACGGAGTCGTCGAGGTCTACGGAGTCGTCGACGGCCATCATGTGCCAGGACGTCCGGCGGACCGCTCGGGGTCCGCGGGGCCGTCCGGTCCTTCGGGGCCGTGACCGGCGGCCGGCGCCGGGCCGTCGCACACCGCCCCGGCCCGGGGGCGAAGGGGGACGCCATTGGCGCGCAGCACTTGGCGGACGTCCAGGATCAGGGGGAAGACCTCATGGTTGCGGTCCTCGCCCTGCTCCTCCCAAGCGCGCTGCTCGGCTTCGACGGCCATGCGGTCCTCGGAGAAGACCCGCTCGGCGAAGCGCCTGATGAGCGGCCAGGCCAGGGGGAGGAGGCCGGGGACGGCAGGCTTGTTGATCATGAGCAGGCCGTAGGCGTGGCAGGTGCGCTGCTCGGCGTCCTCGGGCACGTACGCGGCCCAGAGGCTGAAGGCCGGACGCTGGGCGTTCTCCGGGACCAGGTCGAGGGTCTGGTACGGGTACTCCGTGCGGATGGTCATGACGTCGGGGGTGTCGCCGCCGCCGATGCCCTGGGCTGCCAGCAGGCTGGCGCCGCGGTTCCGCTTCCCCCCGGCATGGGTGAACAGGTACCTGGCCTCCACTGACCGCGGGCCCGCCCGGTAGTCGAGCAGTTCGGGGCGGAGCCTGCCGACGACGCCCCGGTGGAGGAACTGGTGGTTCATGTCGAGCAGGTTCTCGTGCATGAACGAGTAGTGGCAGCGCACCGTCCGGGAGAAGGTCATCGTCCGGTACTCCGTCGAGCCGAGAGACGGCAGTTCGGGCAGCGCGGTCGCCGCCGCCCGCTCCCGGTCGCCCGGGAAGACGAACACCAGGCCGTACGCCTCGCGGACGGGGTAACCGCGCACGCCGCGCGGAGGCCGGCCGTCGCCCTTGGACAGGTACGGGATCTGCGAGATCCGGCCGTCGCCGCGATAAGCCCACGCGTGATAGCAGCAACGGAGCGTCTCGCCTTCCACGACGCCCATGCTGAGCGGCACCTGCCGATGGGCGCACCGGTCCTCCACCGCGTAGACGGCGCCGCTCACGCCGCGGTAGAGCGCGATGCGCTCGCCGGCGAACGCCGTCGCCAGCACCCGCCCCGTGCGTACGCTTCTCGACAACGCGACGGGATACCAGAAGTCCGGGCTCAGCCCGACACGTCGGAGGTCGGCCCCGCCCGCATCCGGAGCACGGCGCCCCGAGGGCCGGCCTGCCCCGGCTCCCTCGGAGTCGGTCTCGGTCCAGGTCTCGGTCATACGTCTCCCTCGCCCGTGGGACAGCACCCCCATCCTGGCCGCAGACCGCCGCCCACGCCCTGCCCGATGCGCCCGAACGAGCGAGCGCCCCTTCGCGCGCGGGCGGCGGAGCCGTGCGGGGCAGGGGGTCACCTGACGGCACAAGGCCGGAGAGCCTGGCCCGCGACGCCTTCCCCGGCCCCGGCGTGCGTCGGCCGACCAGCGGCAGCCCTGAACGGGCGGTCGTCGCGCCTCGTAGGAAAGAGGGCACATGCATTTGCCATACGAAAGAGGTCCTCCACCGTGATACGTCGCAGGGGTCGCAGCACCTGGGCGCCGGGCCGGTCCGCCGCCCCGGTCGGCCTGCTCCGTTTCCGTGTCGACTACCCTCGCCGGGGACGGCGCGGACCGGCTCGCTTCCTGCCGTCCTGGCGGCAGCTTCTCGGTCTTGTGCTCTTAGGGTTCGCCGCCGTCGCAGGGCTGGTCGGCTGGGTCTACGCGACGACGACCATCCCGGACCCGAACGCCGACGCGCAGGCCGAGGCCACCGTCTACTACTGGGCCGACGGCACGCAGATGGTGAGCACGGGTCCCGTCAACCGGCAGAGCGTCCCGCTGTCGGAGATCCCGCTCTCCCTGCAGAACGCGGCGATCGCCGCGGAGAACGCCGACTTCCGCAGCGACCCGGGCTTCTCCGTCAGCGGGCTGGCTCGGGCCGCGGTCAACGTCGTGCGGGGCGGAGAGCTCCAGGGCGGCTCCACGATCACGCAGCAGTATGTGAAGAACACGTTCCTGACCCAGGAGCAGTCCGTGGAACGCAAGCTCCGCGAACTGTGTCTGGCGGTCAAGCTGTCGCGGAGCCGGTCCAAGGACCAGATCCTCCAGGGATACCTGAACACCAGCTGGTTCGGACGGAACTCCTATGGGGTTCAGGCGGCGGCACGGGCGTACTACGGCACGGATGTCCGGCAGCTCGACCCGTCCCGCAGTGCCCTGCTGGTCGCGCTCCTCAAGAACGGGGACCTGCACGATCCGGCCCTCGGCGAGGAGCATCGCCGCAGGGCGGAGACACGCTGGCGGTACGTCCTTGACCGGCAGGTGGAGCTCGGGCTGATGACGCGGGAGGAACGGGCGGCCTACTCCGTCTTCCCCGAACCCCGGCCGCGTGAGGTGGCCAACGGCCTCGCGGGGCAGGTCGGCTACCTGGTCGACGCGGCCAACAAGGATCTCCGGAACCGTGCGGGGCTGACGCCCGAGGCGCTGGGGAGGGGCGGCTACCACATCCGCACCACCTTTGACCGGGCCGCTGTGGAACGGCTGCGTCGGGCGGTGGAGGGAGCCGCCGACGAGGCGCTGGACCCGGCCCTGCGGGCGGCGGACGGGGACGTCCAGTTCGGCGCCGCGTCCGTCCGGACCGCAGACGGCTCGGTGCTCGCCCTATACGGCGGGCCCGACGCCACCCGGCACTTCGCCAGCAACGCCGACACGGCCGGAGTGCCGGTGGGGTCCGCGTTCAAGCCCTTCGTCCTGGCAGCGGCACTCGAGCAGGGCGACGCCGCGAGGGGCGAGGACCGCGCAGTGGCCGGTTCCGGGCTGCTCGACACCGCCGTGCCTCCGCTCGCGGGCGTCGACGAGGTCACCTCGAGCGGCACTCTTGCGCTTCGCAGGGCGCTGGTCCGCGGCGACCCGGACGCCTTCCGCCGGCTGGGCTCGGCCGTCGGACCGCGTCAGGTGCGGAACGTCGCGATCGCCTCGGGGCTGCTGCCGCACAGCATGGCCGAGCCGGACTCGTCGTTCGCGCTGGGCACGTCCACGCCGAGCGCCATCCGGATGGCCGGGGCCTATGCGACGTTCGCCCGCGAGGGGCGGCGGACGGCGCCGTACTCGGTGGCTTCGGCGACCTACCGGGGTGCGCCGCTGGAGGGCCTGGAACGGCCGGGCGGCAGGCAGGTGATGGCCCCGCAGACGGCCCGCGAGCTGACGCGGGCGTTGCGGGACGTCGCCGTGGACGCCGTCGACGCCGGCACCCTGCGCAGTCTGGGACCCATCGCGGCCGGGCGCACGGATGACGGGGACCGGCTGCCGGCGGCGTGGTTCGTCGGCTACGGCGAGGAGCTGTCGACTGCCGTCACCGTCTTCCGCAGCGACTCGGAGGGCGGCGGGCTGCTGCCGCTCGACGAGCCCGTCACGGATACGGCGGGCAGGGGCGACACACTGCCCCTGCGTGTGTGGTCGACGTATATGAAGGCCGACCGGGAGCAGGCGTCGACCGAGCGCACGCGCCGCGGCCTGTGAGGGGCCGTGCATCTCGTTTCTTCCATCGGGCGGGGCCGGGCTGTCGAGCGCCGACCGTGCCGTCACACACCCCGGTTCAGGGTGAAGACGAAACTCTCGGAGTTGTAGTAGTTGGGGAGTTGGGCGAGATACGAACCCTTCCGGGGCGGGTTCTCGCGCCACCAGTCCTCCGGGCCGAGGAGGTGGGAGGAGTAGTCGCTTGCGGGGACGGGGGGCACGAACTGCAGGCGGAAGGCGACGCCATCCGTCTCCGGCTTGATCACCCACAGCTGAACGGTGCGCTGGGAGGAGTAGCTGTCGCGGCACTCGTTCTGGACGACCCTGACGACGTTCCCACCGCCGCCGGTGCCGTCGAGGCACTTGCGCGTGCCTACGTTGCGGAACTGGTACGCGCCGTAGCCGGCCGCCACGGTCTCCCATCGCTGCCGGGTGCCCGTGTTGCAGTCCTCGAGGCGCAGCATCGCTCCGTCGAACGCACTCTGCACTCCCACGCAGAGTCCGGTGGCCCTGTTGACGAGTTGAAAGCCGACGGGGCGAGGGGGCGGCGTGGACACAGTGGGAGCGGGCGAAGCTTTGGCGCTGGCCTTGGCG
Organism: Streptomyces chengmaiensis; assembly: GCF_029846775.1. Lineage (NCBI taxonomy): Bacteria > Bacillati > Actinomycetota > Actinomycetes > Kitasatosporales > Streptomycetaceae > Streptomyces > Streptomyces chengmaiensis. Next base: position 35,965 of record NZ_JARWBG010000044.1, on the reverse strand, counting down.
TTGGACTTGGCGTTGGCGTTGGCCTTGGCAGCAGCGGCCGGCGCCTTGGTCGTTGCAGGAGCGGTCGGGGTGCGAGAGGGCGACGCCGACCCGGAGGCGCCGCCACCGGGCCGGGAAGGAGAGGCGGGTGGGACCGCGGGAGGCTCGTCGGCCGGGAGAGCAGGTCCCGGAGGCGCGGCGGTCGCGCGGGCCAGTGGCCTCCTGGTGTCCTCGGCGGCGGTCGAGAAGGCGACGGCTGCTGCCGCGAGCGCCGCGACGGTCACTCCTGCCACGGCCGCGGCACGCGACGGCGAGGCCGCGACCAGCGCCGGCAGCTGGCGGGTGCGGCCCGGCGCGACGGTCCGCCCGGCGGCCGCGGTCGCGCCCTGCATCGGATCCCCGGGGGCCGGGGGGTTCTCGTCGCCGCCCTCCGTCCGCGCGGCGGCTGCGGCGGCGCTCTCCGTCCGCGCGGCGGCGGCGCTCTCGGCGTCGGCGAGAACTTCGGCGAGGGCGGACGCAGTTGCCCTGTGGACGACGGTCAGCTCGGCGCGGACCCGGGCGCAGCTCCGGCAGGCTTCGGCGTGCACGTCGAGGTCCTGGGAGCGGTGGGAGACGCCGCCCCTGACCGCGTCGTCCATCACCGCCGTGAGGTGGCGGCAGGTTCGGCTGGGCGCCTCGGCTGCGTAGGACCTCAGATATGCGTCGCTCAGCTGCCGTCGCGCGGAGGCGGCGGCGGGGCTCTTCGTGTCGGTCCCGGGGGCTGATGCGGCGTCTTCGGATGTCCCTGCCAGGTCGGGGCGCAGAACTGCCCGGGCGGTCGGATGCAGACTGCGGAAGGCGCGCAGGAGCAGGGGGTCTTCGGCGGCCATCGGGGTCACGGTGCTCCTCGTGCATGTGCTCAAGCGATCTTGCTGGTGTTGCTGGTCCTGCTTGTTCAAGGGAAGGCGCGCCGGCCGGGCCCGATGGGTTGATCACTGAGGTGGTTGTTCCGAGGTGGTTGTTCTGAGGAGGAGATGACCGGGACGACATGGACCGCTCTGTCCGGAACGATGGTTGTGATCTCTCCTGATCTCTTCGCGATGGAATAGTGGAGGTGAGCCGTGTGCGGCGTCAAGTGCCCCGGCAGTCAGCGCAGATGTGAGGAGGAGGGACGCCGGCGGCGTTCACCCGCGTTGCCGTGCTCCATCGGGTCGATCCCCGGTGCGGTCCGGCTGACGGCGACTACACGGCTCTCGAGTCGTGGGCGCGGCCGTCGGCCTGTCCCCGTGTCAGCTCCCGTTCGGCGAAGACCCGGAAGCCTCGGGGCGGGCGGCCGGTGACGCGCTGGACGGTGTCGGTGGTGCGGTCCTCTGCGCCCTGGGCGATGGCGTGGTCCATCCCCGCCAGCATCGCGGCGAACTCCTGCGGCATCTGTGCGGTCAGGCGGTCGCGCATCTGCTCGTATGTCAGTTGCCGGTGCACGACGGGGCGGGCGAGGGTCTCCGTGACGATCGTGGCGATGTCGTCGTAGCTGAGCGCTTCCGGCCCGGTCAGAAGCAGGTCGGCATTGGGCGCGCGGTCGTCGGTCAGGGTGCGGACGGCGACGGCGGCGATGTCGTCGGCGTCGACGAACGCGACCCGGCCGGCCCCCGTCGCGGTCAGGATGACGCCGTCTTCCCGGATGCTTCGGGCGTGGAGGTGCGCGCCGGTGAAGTTCTGCATGAACCAGGAGGGCCGCAGTACCGCCCACTGGCCGAACAGACCGCGCAGGGCCTGGTGCACCGCTCCCACCCCGGGGCCCCCTTCGGGTATGGCCGAGGAGCTGAGGAGTACGGCGCGCTGTACGCCCGCGGCGCGGGCCCGGCGGAGGAAGGGCAGCATGACCGCGGCCGGGTCCGGGTCGCCGACCGGCGGGACGAGGTAGAGGCGTTCGGCTCCGGCGAGGGCGTCGCCGAAGGTGGCGGGGTCGTACCAGTCAAAGCGGACCGGCTCCGCGCCCGGGAGCCGGGCGGCCCGGCGGCTGGCGGCTCTGACGCGGTGGCCTGCGGTGATGAGCCCGGTGGCGGTTCGGCTGCCGGTGGTGCCGGTGGCCCCGATGACCAGGGTGGCGCCGGTGACGCTCATCGGATGCCGCTCCCTGCGAAGTCGAGGCCGTACTCATGGACGGCGAGGGGGTTCCAGTAGTCGCGGTAGGAGGTGAAGCGCCCGTCCCGGACGGACACGACGGCGATATAGGTCATGTCGAAGGGGGCTCCTGTGCCGACCAGGCTGCCCACGCCGCGCATCTCGACAACGATGGTCTCCGGGCGCTCGGTCCGGTGGATCCGCAGGTCGGGGAAGTCGTGCAGGTCGATGCGGTCCGGGTAGTCGCGCATATAGGCGGCGACGGCCTCGCGGCCCTCCAGCCACGCGGGCCAGCCCGGGGGCGCGAAGGGGAACTCCATGACGCCGTCCTCGGCCCACAGGCCGACCCAGGCGGGAATGTCCTTGTCGAGGAGCAGGCACAGGCTGTGCCGGTAGAGCTCTTCCGGCGAGGTGTGAGCGGGCATCGATTCCTCCATCCCGTACAATACGGACCGGCGGTCCGCTTTGGTAAACAATACGGACCGCGGGTCCGGATCGCAAGGAGGAAACCGCGTGACCGAGCGCAGACAACGCAAGGACGCAGCGCGCAACCGGGCGGCCGTCTTCGCCGCCGCAGACGCGCTCTTCGCCGAGTGCCAGAGCCCCCAGAGCGTCACCATGGCCGACATCGCGGCCGCGGCGGGCGTCGGAAAGGCAACCCTCTTCCGCGCCTTCGGGGATCGCACCGGGCTGATCCGCGCGCTGTACGAGGCGCGGCTCGAACCGATCAGCATCGCCGTCGAAGAGGGCCCGCAGCCCCTGGGGCCGGGCACCCCGCCGCCGGTGCGCGTGCCGGCCCTGCTCGACGCCGTCCTGTGCTTCAAGCTCGACAACCGCCACCTCGCACTGGCCCTGGAGGGAACCGGCGCGGACAGCCCCTACCGGACCGAGCACTACGAACGCTGGCACACCCTGCTCCGGGAACTCCTTGAGCAGATCCCCGGACCGGCCGACGCCGACTTCACCGCCCACGCCCTGCTCGCCGCCACCCGGGCCGACCTCGTCGCATATCTGGCCGACGAGAGGGGCGCGCCCCGCGAAGAACTGCGAGAGCGGCTGGCGAGCTTCACCGCCACGGTCCTCGGCCCCGGCGCCCGGCGCTGACCTGCCGCCGGGAGCCGACGACGGCCTGGGAAGGCGACCGCCGGGCCCGGCACTGACCTGAGGACCCATCGCCTTGGCCGGCGGGGCGGTCTGAGACCCTTTCCGCATGAGCACACCACCGGACGGACTGCCCGTCTACCGCGTCCTGACCGGCCCCGACGACGCCGCGTTCTGCCAACGGGTGAGCGAGCTCATCGGCCTTGGCTACAAACTGCACGAGGGCCCCGCCGTGACCTTCAACGGTGAGAGAGTCATCGTCGCCCAGGCACTGGTCTGGCCGCACCTGCCGTAGCGCCCTCGGGGCCGCCGGCCGGTGCGGAACGGCGCGCGACACCGCTGACCGAACTGCGCGGCAGCGTCCGCGGCGCGCCCTGAGGAAGGGCTTCGCTGACCTTCCGCGTCCGCCTGCGCACGCTCTGGCGTGTCCCGCGCCGGAGTGGTCCACGATCCGTGCACCCTCCTTACCGGAGTCCGTGCGCATGGTGTGGGATGTGGGCTGGGGGTGCTCGGCACGACGCCCCCGGAAAAACGGCACGGCAAAAACGGCACGGCAAGGGACAAGGAGGGGGGATCGTGGCACGATCGCGGGCTCAGAGCCTACGGCGAGTCGCCCAGGCGGTGGCCTCCGGAACCGATCCACGGGCGGCGGCTGAGGAGGAGTTGCGGCGGCGCACCGGGCGTTCGGGCGGACAGCGGCAGCAGGCGGCGGACGACGCCGACGAGCCGTACCAGCCGCAGGAGGAGGGCATGGACCCGGCGGACTTCCCGGCCGCGCGGGAACAGGGCGGCTCGATCGCCACCGTCATGACCCAGAAGACCGTGGCCCTGGATGACGCCGGTGAGGCGCTGGGCCGCAGCGAACAGGAGCGCGTGGACGGGGAGCAGGTCCACGCCATCTGCCCCATGGTGCTGCCGAAGGGCCGCTCGCTGCTGTCCATGCTGCCCGTGCTGTCGCTGCTCGTGGTGGGCGCCGTGGGCGCCGCGGTCGTCTCGGCCGTGGACGACTCCCCGCTGACCCACCCGCTCTTCGGCGTCCACTACTGGGTCATCGCGGTACTCGCCGTGGTGTTCGTGTGGTGGCGTCAGGGCATGGTGATGGTGCCGGACGGCAGCCAGGCGATGATCACCCGGTTCGGAAAGCTGGAGAAGGTGGTCGGGCCCGGGCGTGTGTTCCTGCTCAGCCCGTGGAAGCGGGTCTCGTACATCGTCAACACGACCCGCGAGTACCCGTTCAACGCGCCGGTGCGCGAGGCGCCGACCAAGGGCGGCGTGAAGGCGTCGATCGATCTGTTCATCCAGTTCCGGATCAGCGACCCGACCGAGTTCGTCTACACGCTGGGCGCGGTGCGCGGCTTCGAGGAGAAGCTGAGCAACGCGGTGAGCGAGACGATCCGAAGCCTCATCTACGAGCAGGAGGCCGCTGGGATCTACGACATGGTGGGCGAGGACACGGGGCGGCTGCTGGAGCAGCTGAACCGGCAGTTCCGTCCTGCGGTGGAGCTGACCAACGCCAACATCACGCACGCCGAGCCGTCCGACCGCAACTACCGCATGGACCTGGCGGCCACGGAGATGGTGCGGATGGCGAAGGAGGCGTACACCCACGAGTACGCGCTGATGCTCCGCAAGGAACAGGACGAGGGCGACCTGAGCAAGGAACTGGCGAGCAGCCAGGAGACGCTGTCCGCGATCCAGGCCGACATCGCCCAGTACCAGGCGCAGATGGACACGGCCGTGGAGCGGGAGACCAACCGCGCGGAGGCGCTCGCCCGCCAGCGGTATGTGCAGGCCGAGTCGGAGGCGAAGGCCAACGCGGCCCTGCTGGAGGCACAGGCCCTGGACATCCGCGCGGTGACCGCGGCCGAGGCGCCGGAAATCCTGGAGTACCGCTACCAGCAGCAGGTGCTCGACACCCTGGAGCAGGTCGCGGACCATCTTCCGCGGCTGGTGCGGATCGGCGGCTCCGCGGACGGCGGAGGCTCGGCCGGGGTCGACTTCCTGCAGCTGGCCCGTGAGCTCGTCGGCGAGCGTGGCGTCGAGTTGTTCACGGACGCGGACATGGCGGCGGTGCGGGCGCGGCTCCACGAGGTCGCCGACCGCATCGCCTCCCGCGAGGCGGAGATCAGCGCGCTGCTGGAGGCGGACCGCCCGACCGTGCCCGCCGCGCCCGCAGCGGTGCCGGAGCAGTCGGCGGCGGTGCCGGAGCAGTCGGTGGCGACCGCCGAAGACGCGGCCGAGCAGACCGGGGCGCCCGAACGGTTCGGGCGGTTCGACGAGTCCGAGGGGGCCGAACAGTGAGCACCGCACATACCGGCCGCCGGTCGGTCATCTCCGAGGCCGTCGCTCCATGGAGCGAGATCGCGCAGCTGCTGCGCGGCGGCGAGGCAGGCACCCTGATCCCGGTGATCATTCCCCGCCACCGGCGCAGGCTGTGGTGGATGCTGCCGCTGTGGCTCGGGCTGTTCGCGCTGCTGAGCGGGGTGATGCTGAGTGTGCGCGAGGCCGGCTCGGACGGCGCCGCCGATGTGGCGTACGGCGCGCTGGCAGCGCTGTCCTACACCGTGGGGGTCCTGCTGATCCTGTTGGGCGGGCTCTGGTGGTGGCGGTCGTCGATCGTCGAGATCGAGCAGGGCACGAACGGTGTGCTGACCCGCTACGGCGCCGTCACCCGCACCCTCGACGCAGGCCGCCACTATCTGTGGCACCCCTGGTCGCGGGTCGACTTCGTCGTGGACACGGCGACCGAGATCCCGTACTCCGCACCGGTGATGGCCTGCCCGACGCAGGAGAACGTGCCGCTGCGGTCGATCGAGTTCTTCCTGAAGTTCCGGATCACGGACGCGGTGCTGTTCGTACGCACCATCGGCGCGGGCAACTTCGACCTGGTGCTGTCCAGCGCGGTGCAGGACGCCATCCGGCAGCGGGCCCGCAAGATGCGCACCGAGCACGCCTACGATCTGCGCGGCTCGGACGTGGCCGACATGCAGGAGCTGCTCAACCGCCAACTGTCACGCTATGGCGTGCGCATCACGGGATCCAACATCCCTGACGTCCAACTGCCCGCGCAGTACCAGCAGCATCTGGCGACGCGCGAGCGGATCGCCAAGGAGCGCACGGCCTACGAGCAGGAGTGGGGTCTGACCCGCAAGCGCCGCATCGACAGCCTGGGCATGGACATCGAGCGGGCGAAGAAGGTGCGGGACGCGCGCATCGTGGAGGTGAAGGCCGCCCTGAACCGGGCCCGGGAGGAAGTCGCCCAGCTGCTCGAACAGCAGGAGACCAATGCCCAGCGGGTGCGGTTCGAGATCGAGACACGGGGGCGAAGCGGGCTGATCTCCGCCGAGAACGAGGCCCGGGCGCAGCGCGCCCTCGCGCAGGCCTACCGGGACAACCGCGCGGTGCTCCAGTACGAGCTGGCGTGCAGGCGTCTGGAGGTGGGCGCCGAGCTCGCCACGAAGGCGCCGCAGCCGGTGGTCGTCAAGACCGACGGCGCGGGCGGCGACGCCTCGGCGCTGTCGACCCTGGTCACCGCCCAGCTTCTGCCCCGGCTGGCGTCTCATCCCTCGGGCAGCGGCGTGGAGTTCCGCAGCGGCCGGCCGCCGGGTGAGGACGGCGGCGGGGAGTAGTCGGGACGGTCTGTCCCTGCACGGGCCCGGGCGCGCACCGCGGGGTACGCGCCCGGGCCCGTGCCCTGTGCGCCCCGCGGCCGGAACGCATCAGCGCGCTTCGCTCAGTTCGAGCAGATGGCCGTCGGGGTCGCGGAAGAAGCAGCGGATCTCGGGGCCGTGATCGACGGGAGGGGTCAGGAACTCCGCTCCCCGGGCGCCGAGCGTGTCGTAGGCGGCACGGCAGTCGTCGACGCGGAAGGTCATCGCATGGCTGACCCGGCCGGGGTCGGCGGGCGGGGAGAAGGTGACGTCGGGTTTGTCCGCGGTCGGTCCCCCTCCCGTGACCAGCAGCAGCCAGGTCCCGGAGAGCCGCAGCACGGCGCTGGTGCCGCCGTACTCGCGTACGAGCTCGGCGCCGACGACGCGCTGGTAGAAGTCGCCGGCCCGGCGCAGGTCCTCGACGACCAGAATGTGGGTCAGCTCCGTGTCTGCGGGGAACTCGTCGGCCATCGGTCAGTCCTCGGCGCGAAGGGTGACGGGGGCGTTCGTCTGATCGCCCAGGAACTCGTACCAGCGGTGCCTCAGACAGGGGTAGCGCGTATCGGCCTCGACCAGTTCGAGGAACGCCTTGACGGTTGCCGTCAGACGTTCGTGCAGGCCGGATTCGAGCAGACCGCCGTCGGGGGCGAACGCCTGGTGGGCCCGGGCGAGGCTGAACATGTCGGGGTAGACGCGTGCGCCGAGGTGCTCCAGCGGGACGCGCAGGGCCCACAGGCCGCGGTTGCCGCCGACCATGGAAGGCGACGCGGACACCAGCAGGGTCTGCTTGTCCTTGAAGGGCTGGGGCCGGAAGCGGGAGACCCAGTCGATCGCGTTCTTCACCGTGCCGGGCACCGAGGCGTTGTACTCGGGGGAGGCGATGACGAAGGCATGGGCCTGCCGCACTCGGTCGCGGAGCGCTGTGGCGCCCTCGGGAGGCCCGTGGGCGGCTTCGGCGTCGCCGTCGTAGGGCGGAACGGCGAAGTCGCGGATGTGGGCGAGGTCGGCGACCGCCTCACTGCGGTCGACGAGCCCGGTCACCAGCTCGGCGAGCCTGGAGTTCAGGGAGTCCGCCCGGGAGGAGCCGGCCAGCACGAATACGCGCAGCGCCTCGTGAGAGGTGTCGGCGGCGCCGCTCTGTGCACCGCTCGGCAGGGGGCGGGCCGACGTCATGCGGGCGCCCTTGACGGACGGCGCGCGGATGCCTTGGTCGTCACCCGCATCACCGTAGTGCTCCGGGCCCGTCATCGTCGCAGACACGCGGGCCGGACGGGGAACCCCGGCACCCGGCACCCGGCACCCGGCACCCGGGCGGAGGGGACTACAGCGGCGGGCGGGGTGGTTCAGGTGCAGGAGGTGTACGTCTCGCTGGGGACCGGCCCAGGCACCGGTGTGGAGTGACTTTCCGGAAACGCTCTCTGATCTGGGGGTCCCCAGGACCAGGTGCGGCGGGCCGGTTGTCAGTCCGCCTCATTAGATTGCCGGCATGGCTGAATTCGTATTGACCGCAGGGGCGTGGCTCGGGGCGTGGGCGTGGGACGAGGTGGCTCCGCGGCTGCGGGACGCCGGGCATGGCGTGCATGCGGTGACGCTGTCCGGCCTCGCCGAGAAGCAGGGGGCGCCCGCCGGGCAGCAGACACACGTTGAGGACGTCGTCGGCGAGGTCGAGCGCCGTCAGCTGCGCGACGTCGTCCTGGTGGGGCACAGCTACTCGGGCATTCCGGTCGGGCAGGCCGCGGCGCGGATCGGCGGCCGGCTGGCCCGTGTGGTGTTCGTCGACGCCGAGGTGCCCGTCGAGGGCGAGTCGTTCGCCTCCGGCTGGTGGCAGGGGCAGGCGGCGTTCGAGGCGCTGCTCGCCGGGGACGGGGGCTTCTGGGCGCCGCTCGCATCGGACGGCTTCGCGGGGCAGGGTCTCACCGAGGAGCAGATCGCCCGGATCACGGGCGGCGCGACACCGCATCCCGGGGCCACTCTGACCGAGTCGGTCTCGCTGGTGCGTCCACTCGGCGAGCTGCCGGCGACATATGTGAAGTGCCTGCTCGACGGCCCCGAGCCGAACCCGGTCGTGAGCGAGCTGCTGCGGAGCGAGCACTGGCGGCTGGTGGAGGCGGACACCGGCCACTGGCCCATGTTCTCCCAGCCGGACGAGCTGGCGCGGATCCTGCTCGACGCGGCGCCCGGGGCGGGTACGGCGGATGCTGGCGCTGCCGGTTGACGTCGGCGCCGGACCCGCCGGGGATGCCGCGACAGGCAGGGGTCTGCCCGTCGAGGAGCACGGTCCGGCGCCTTCGGGCGCCCCCGCGCCCGAAGGGCTGCCGGGGGAGACGGCAAGACGGCCGGAAGTCCTCGACTCGATGAGGGGTGACCGTCCGGCGCGGGGGGTTGAGCCGGCACGCCGGCGGTTACCCATGGAGCGCTAACCGGCGGCGGACGTCCTGCGGGCAGGACCGCGGACAGGGAGAGTGGCGCATGCTCCTTCACAGGCACCGGGCCCGGATGCGGGAGCGGGCCCGCGCCGCCGCGGCGGGCGGCTTCACCGGCGCGGACCGCCGGCTGCCCGTGGCCGAGCTGTCCCGGCAGCTGATGCGCAAGGCCTTCCCCGACCACTGGTCGTTCCTGCTCGGCGAGGTGGCCCTGTACTCCTTCGCCGTGCTGCTGCTGACGGGCGTGTACCTCACCCTGTTCTTCGACCCCAGCATGGCCGAGGGCGTCTACGACGGGCCCTACGCCCCGCTGCAGGGTGTGAGCGTGACGCAGGCGTACGCCTCGACGATGGAGATCAGCTTCTCCGTGCGGGGCGGGCTGCTCATCCGTCAGATCCACCACTGGGCCGCACTGGTGTTCGTCGCGGCGGTCGCCGTCCATATGCTGCGGGTCTTCTTCACCGGGGCCTTCCGCAGGCCGCGGGAGGGCAACTGGGTGATCGGGGTGACCCTGTTCATGCTGGCGATGCTCGAAGGGTTCGCCGGCTACTCGCTGCCCGACGACCTGCTGTCGGGGACCGGCCTGCGGACGGCGGCCACCATCGTGCGGTCGATCCCGGTGGTCGGGACGTATCTCGAGATGGCGGTGTTCGGCGGACAGTTTCCGGGCGAGGTCATCCTCCCCCGGCTGTACATCGTGCATGTCCTGCTGGTTCCGGGGCTGATGCTGGCGCTCATCGCGGCGCATCTGATCCTGGTCGTGTACCTCAAGCACACCCACTGGGCCGGGCAGGGAAGGACCAACCGGAACGTGGTGGGCCAGCCGATGTTCCCGCAGTTCACCGCGAAGACGACCGGCTTCTTCTTCCTGGTGTTCGGCGTGCTGACGGTGCTGGGCGCGGTCGCGCAGATCAACCCCGTGTGGAACTACGGCCCCTACCGTGCCGATCAGATCTCGACCGATGTGCAGCCCGACTGGTACGTGGGCTTTCTCGAGGGGGCACTGCGGCTGATGCCGCCCTGGCAGACCGAGGCCGCGGGCCACACCGTGATGTGGAATGTGTTCATTCCGGCATTGGTGCTGCCGGGTCTGCTCTTCGGCGTGCTGTATCTCTACCCGTACGCCGAAAGGTGGGTGACGGGCGAGAGGGGCGAACGCCATCTGTGCGACCGCCCGCGCAACGCTCCCACGCGCACCGGGCTGGGCGTGGCGGGTGTCGTCTTCTACGCGGTGCTGCTGGTCGCCGGCGGCAACGACGTCGTGGCCTTCGGCTTCCTGCTGTCCCTGGAGGCCACCACCTGGGTGCTGCGGGTGGCGCTGGTGGTCGCCCCGCCTCTGGCATTCGTGATCGCCAAGCGACTCTGTCTGGCGTTGCAGGAGCGGGACCGCAGACGGCTCGCCCGGGGTGTGGAGACCGGTGAGGTGACCCAGTCGGTGTCGGGTGGCCTGTCGGAGGGCCACCGGCCGCTTCCGCCCGCGGCCCGGTACCGGATTCTGATGCGCGATGTCCCGGCGCCTCTGAAGCTCGAAGGACACGAAGAGCCCGAAGGCCTCGAGGAGCCTCGAGCGCCCCGGGAACGCAGGGAGGGCGGGGAGGGCGCACGGGCCGGGGAAGGAGGGCCGCCGCGGCGCAGGCGGCTGCGCGTCGCGCTCAGCGGCTGGTACTACGGCGATGTCGTCGACCTTCCCGCCACCGACGAGCAGCGGGCCGCCATCGCGGAGCGGACGCGGCCGCCGGAGTTCGCGGAGCACCGGGAGCGCTGACGTCGTACCGGGTCCGGCGGGGCGTGTCAGCCCTCCCGCCCCGCGTACTGGAAGGCCATGGCGCACACGCCGGCCATCACCAGCCCCAGGCCGATCAGGAAGAGCCACACGGCGTACACCACCCCGAGCGCGAGGACGGCCGCCCCGGCGGCAGTCGTCACCGGCCAGGGGCTGCTGGGCGGGAAGAAGTCCACCGACCCGGCCCGCTCGGACACGTCGCTCTTCTTGCGGTCCTCGGGGCGCGGCCCCCTCCGCACGTAGTTCACGGCGAAGAAGAAGGTGATGAGCAGGGACATCAGGAGGGCGACGGTAAGGGCGGCGATGCCGGCGGGGTCCTGCGACCACACGCCGTACAGGACGCCGACGACGAGGAAGAAGCCGGAGACTACGGCGAACACGGCTGCTTCGGTCCTCATCGGTTCCTCCCCTGGAATGTGTCCGGGGTGGGGACGGAGGGGTCGATGTCGCCCGACCGTCTGCCGTGGACCTCGGGGTGGTTCATGTCAAAGGCGGGCGAGTCGGAACGCACGCGCGGGATGGCGTGGAAGTTCTGGCGCGGCGGCGGGCTCGTGGTCGCCCATTCGAGCGACCGGCCGAATCCCCAGGGGTCGTCCGCGCCGGTCTTCGGCGCATGGCGCTGTGTCCGCCACACGTTGTAGAGGAACGGCAGGGTGGACAGGCCCAGCAGGAACGAGCCGATCGACGACACCGAGTTGAGCAGGGTGAAACCGTCCGCGGCGAGGTAGTCGGCGTAGCGCCGCGGCATTCCCGACTCACCGAGCCAGTGCTGGACGAGGAAGGTCGCCTGGAATCCGGTGAAGAGGGTCCAGAAGTGGATGCGGCCGAGGCGCTCGTCGAGCATGCGTCCCGTCCATTTGGGCCACCAGAAGTAGAAGCCGGCGAACATGGCGAAGACCACCGTGCCGAACAGCACATAGTGCAGATGGGCGACGATGAAGTACGAGTCGGTGAGGTGGAAGTCCAGCGGCGGGGACGCGATCAGCACGCCGCTCAGCCCCCCGAGCAGAAAGGTGACCAGGAAGCCTGCCGAGAAGAGCATCGGGGTTTCGAAGGAGAGGCTGCCGCCCCACATCGTGCCGATCCAGTTGAAGAACTTGACCCCGGTGGGCACGGCGATGATGAAGGACATGGCGGCGAAGAACGGCAGGAGGACGGCGCCGGTGGCGAACATGTGGTGCGCCCAGACCACTGCGGAGAGCATGGTGATGGCGATGGTGGCGCCGACCATGCCGATATAGCCGAACATGGGTTTGCGGCTGAACACGGGGATGATCTCGCTCACCACACCGAAGAACGGCAGCGCGACGATATAGACCTCCGGATGCCCGAAGAACCAGAACAGGTGCTGCCACAGCAGCGCTCCCCCGTTGGCGGAGTCATAGACATGCGACCCGAACGTGCGGTCGGACATCAGCGCGAGCAGCGCGGCGGCGAGCACCGGGAAGGCGAGCAGCACCAGGATCGAGGTGAAGAGCACATTCCAGGTGAAGATCGGCATCCGGAACATCGTCATGCCCGGGGCCCTCAGACAGACGATCGTGGCGATGAAGTTGACGGCGCCGAGTGTGGTGCTGGCGCCGGACAGCACCAGGCCCATCGCCCACAGGTCCCCGCCGTGGCCGGGTGAGAAGACGGCCCCGTTCAGGGGGGCGTAGGCGAACCAGCCGAACGAGGCCGCGCCGCCGGGGATGATGAACCCCGAGACGACGATCAGCCCGCCGAAGAGGAAGAGCCAGTAGGTGAGGGCGTTGAGGCGGGGGAAGGCCACATCGGGCGCACCGATCTGCAGCGGCATCACGGCGTTGGCGAAGCCCGCGAACATCGGGGTGGCGAACAGCAGCATCATCACCGTGCCGTGCACGGTGAACAGCTGGTTGTACTGCTCGGCGCTGAAGATCTGCAGGCCCGGGCGGGCCAGTTCGGCTCTCATCAGCATCGCGAGGACGCCGGCGAACACGAAGAACCCGAATGCGGTGACCATGTAGAGATTGCCCACGACCTTGTGGTCGGTGGTGGTCAGCCAGCCCGCCACCCGGACTCCGGCGCTGATCCGCCTGCCGGTCGCAGTCCGCCCGGCGGGGACGGCCTGGTGCTGGTCCTGCGACATCTGGCGCTCCGTTACGCTCCGCGGTGATCGGCTCCGGAAGGGGCGCTTCCGGCTTCCAGACCCGATGGTGGGGCTTTGCCGTCGCGCCGGGCGGCGCGACTGGCGGGCGGACCGCGGATTTCATCAGTTCACCGCCGTCCTGTGACGGTGCCGGAGCGGCCGCCGGAGCCCGCGCCGCGCCGGCCGGCCGGTGCGGCTCCGAACATGAACGGCCCCGCGCGCGTACTTGACGTCAAGCAAGCCCGGACAGACGGGATGACGGATGAAGGACGTGCGATATGACTGCACACAGCACAGGCGGGCGGACGCGGCGGCCCGGGCGGGAGACCGGCGGGCGGACGCGGCGCGGGCTCAAGGGCGTCGCGCTGCTCACGGGCGCCGCGCTGGCCGCCGGGGGGCTCGCGGCGGCGGGAGTGGGGCTGGCCGTGCCGGAGACGGCGAGCGCGTCAAGCCATCGGGAGGCGCCGCTGATCTCCGGGCAGCCTCAGTTCGACACCACCGACCTGTACGCGTTCGTCAGCCCCGACCATCCCGACAGCACGACGCTGGTGGCGAACTGGCTGCCGTTCCAGGAACCGGCCGGCGGGCCGAACTTCTACCCGTTCGCCCAGGACGCGCGCTACAACCTGCACATCGACAGTGACGGCGACGCCCAGGACGATCTCGTCTACCGCTTCACTTTCCGGGACCACCGGAAGAACGAGCACACCTTCCTCTACAACACGGGTGCGGTGGAGAGCCTGGACGACCCGGATCTCAACTTCACCCAGACCTACGACATAGAGCTGCTGCGGCTGAAGCACAAGAAGGTCGTCTCCCGCCATGTGCTGGGGCGGCATCTGCCGGTCGCGCCGTCGAACGTGGGCAAGGCGTCGATGCCCGACTACCAGAAGCTGCGCGACCAGGCGGTGCGTAAGCTCCCCGGGGGGCTGAAGGCCTTCGCCGGACAGGCGGACGACCCGTTCTTCCTCGATCTGCGGGTCTTCGATCTGCTGTACGGAGGGGATCTGTCGGAGGTCGGGAACGACACGCTGCGGGGTTACAACGTCAACACGATCGCCCTCCAGGTGCCGAGCTCCTACCTGCGCCAGTCGGCGGAGCAGCCGGTGATCGGGGTGTACACGACGACGGAGCGCAAGAACGCCGAAGGGCACTTCGCCCAGGTGTCGCGGCTGGGGATGCCGCTGGTCAACGAGGTCGTCAACCCGGTGAAGGACAAGGACAGGTTCAACGCCTCCTCGCCGGAGGAGGACGGGCAGTTCCTGAAGAACGTCACGGAGCCGGAGCTGCCGAAGCTCATCGAACAGCTCTACAAGATCAAGGCGCCGGCAGAGCCTCGGAACGATCTGGTGTCGGTGTTCCTGACCGGCGTCGAGGACCTCAACCAGCCGCCGAACGTCACTCCTTCGGAAATGCTCCGCCTCAACACGTCCGTCAAGCCGGTCGCGGAGCCGAAGCGGCTCGGCGTGCTGGACGGGGACAACGCGGGCTTCCCGAACGGTCGGCGGCTGACGGACGACGTGGTGGACATCGCGCTGCAGACCGTCGAGGGCGAGCTGGTCGGCGCCGAGAACGACCTGGGCGACGCGGTCGACGCCAACGACAAGGAGTTCGGCGGCAACTTCCCGTACGTCGCCCTGCCCACGGCCGGTTCCGACGTGAGGGCGGACGGGGCCGCGACCAAGTCGGGCGCCACCGGGCTGACGGGCGGGCTGTCGTCGGTCGCCGCGTCGTGGGGCAGCGACACGCTGATGCTGGTGTCGGCCGCGTCGGGGGCCTTGGGGGTGCTGCTGGTCGGCNCAGCGACACGCTGATGCTGGTGTCGGCCGCGTCGGGGGCCTTGGGGGTGCTGCTGGTCGGCCTCGGCGTGAGCTGGCTGCGCGGCCGCCGGCACCCGGCGCGCCGGTCCTGGCTGGGCTGACGCCGGGCCCGGCACCGTCCCTCCCGGGCGGCCCCGTACGCGTCGTCGCCTCGTGCACGGCGCGGCGGGGCCGCCCGACACCAGAGCTCTGATGAGCTCGTACGGCAGAACGAGGAAGGCTGAGATCGAATGCTTCCATGGAAGCCGCAGTTCGCGCGATGGCGCCGTCTGCGGGGGGTGATGCGGGGGCGGCGGATCGCGTCGGCCGCGGCGATGGCGGTGGGGCTGACCGCCGTCTCGGTGGCTTTCGGACCTGATGGCACGCCGGACGGGGCCGGGCGGGCGGCGTCCGGGCAGGCGGCGTCCGCGCTCGCCGCGGATGTCCCGGCTGCGGCGCTGACGTCACGGGACCTCGCACGCGGCGTCGACGCCCTCCAGCGGCGTCTCAAGGCGCAGCCCAGGGACGCGGGCGGGTGGGCGGCGCTGGGTGCGGCCTATGTCGAGCAGGCCAGGACCAGCGGCGACCCGACGCGCTATCCGCAGGCGGAGAAGGCGTTCGGCCGTTCGCTGCGGCTCCGTGGGGGCGGTGAGAACGATGCGGCGCTGGCTGGGCAGGCGGCCCTTGCCGCGGCGCGGCATGACTTCACGGCCGCGCTGCGGCTTGCGGACCGGGCGCTGGAGGTGAACCCGTACAGCGAGCGTGCCCTGTCCGTCCGGGTCGACGCCCTTGTCGAGCTGGGCCGCTACCGCGAGGCGCGGCAGGCCGTGCAGCTGGCCGACCGCCGGCGGCCCGGTGTGCCGGTGTTCACCCGGTACGCGTATGTGCTGGAGTTGCACGGCGATGTGAAGGGGGCGCGCCGGGTGCTGCTGCGTGCGCTGGACTCCGCGTTCAGCGCGGGCGACAAGGCCTATGTGGCGACCGAGCTGGGGCAGCTGTCGTGGAGTCAGGGGGACTTCCGCCGGGCGCTGGGCCACTTCGACGCGGCGCTGCGTGCGGAGCCGGAGTATGTGCCCGCGCTGGAGGGGCGGGGACGTTCCCGGGCGGCGCTGGGCGATATGAAGAGCGCCGTGCGCGATCTGGAGGAGGTCGTACGGCGCAGTCCCCTGCCGGGCCGGCTGGCGGCGCTCGCGGAACTGTACGAGGCGGAGGGCCGGCAGGGGGACGCGAAGGAGCAGTACGCGCTTATGAACGCCTGGACCCGGCTCGCCCGGGCGAACGGCGTCGCCGCCGACCCGGAGTCCGTTCTCGTGGAGGCCGGACACGGAGACGCCGCGGAGGCGTTGACCGCGGCGCGCGCCGAGTGGTCCCGCCGGCACAGCGTCCACACGGCCGACGCGCTCGCCTGGGCGCTCCACGCGAACGGGCGGCACAAGGAGGCGCTGGGCTATGCGAAGAAGGCGACGGCCCCGGATCCCGGCTACCGGAATGCTTCCTTCCTGTTTCACCGGGGCATGATCGAGCGGGCGCTCGGCGAGCATGCGGCGGCGCGCCGCCATCTGAGGGCGGCGCTGGAGCTCAACCCCGGCTTCTCCCAGGCTCAGGCGCGGCAGGCGAAGGCCGCGATGGACGAGCCGGCCAAGCGGTCGGGACGGTCCGCGGCCTCCACGGCCCGAGGGGGGTCGTGATGGTCCGCGCCGCCGCCCGAGCCCTGGCCCCGCTCGCCACGCTCGCCGCGGCGGCCGCGCTCGTTCTGCTGCCCGTCGGGGCGGTGCACGCCCATCCGCTGGGCAATTTCACGGTCAGTCAGTACGACGGCGTCGTGGTCGCTCCCGGGAAGCTGAGCGTGCGCCATGTCGAGGACCTCGCGGAGATCCCCGCCACACAGGAGCGGAAACGCGTCGACGCGGACGGGGACGGCCGGCTCTCGGAGGCGGAGCTGTCGGCGTGGGCACGGGCGCGGTGTGACGCGGCGGCGCAAGAGGCCCGGCTGACGGTCGCCGGCCAGGCTGACGGAGGCTCGGCTGCCGGCTCGGAGGCGGCCGTCTCGCCGGTTCCCGGAAGCGCACGGGCAGAGGTCCGCCCCGGACAGGCCGGGCTGCCGACGCTCAGGACGGCCTGCACACTCACCGCGCCGCTGACCGCGCCGTCGTCCGATGGCGCGCCGCTGCGCCTGACATACGTCCCGGCCGATGTCTCCACGGGGGCCGGGTGGCGGGAGATCACCGCTCAGGGCGACCGGATGACGCTCTCGGAGTCGGATGTGCCGCGGGCGTCCGTCTCGCGGGAGCTGACCGCGTACCCCGACGATCTTCTCTCCTCACCTCCCGGGGTCCGGTCGGCGGCCCTCGTCGTCCGCTCCGGCGGCCCCCCGCTGGAGGCGGGCGCTCACGGCGCGGACGAGGATCGCGGGTCCCCTGCGGCCGCCGTGCTGCCACGGGGCGCGGACCGCTGGGCCCAGGCGCTGACCGGGCTGGTGGCGCGGCATGAACTGACCGCGGGCTTCGCGGCGCTGGCGCTCGGCGTGTCGCTGCTGCTCGGCGCGATGCACGCGCTGGCCCCCGGGCACGGCAAGACCATGATGGCGGCCGCCGCGGCCGCCCGTGGGCGCGGCTCCACGAAGGAAGTGCTGGCACTCGGCGCATCGGTGACGGTCACGCACACACTGGGCGTGTTCCTCCTGGGCGCCTTGATCACCGCGGGGTCGGCGGCGGCCCCGACCGTGGTGTCCTGGCTGACCGTGGTGAGCGGTGCGACGGTGGCCGTCGCGGGGGCGCTGCTGCTGCGCCGGGCCTGGCGGCTGCGGCGTCTCCCCCACGGACACGGACACAGTCACGGACATGTTCACGGGCACGGCCATGAACACGGCCATGAGCACGACCACGGTCGCGGTCACGGGCACCATGAGCACGACCACGGGGTCGACCACGCCCACGAACACCGGCACGACGAGGCGCGGGCGCCCGCGCTGGCGGGCGCGCACCGGAGCGGACATGACGCACCGGGCGCTGCCGCGGGGCCCGTGGCCGTCCTGGAGTCGGCCGCGGACGCCCGCCCCAGCGGCGCCGGGCACGGCCATCCGCACCGCCATTCGCACGACCACGGACACGGGCACGACCACGAGCACGACCACGGGCACGACCACGGGCACGGGCACAGCCATGTGCCGCCCGCGCCCGGTGTGCGCGGAGTCGTGCTCATGGGGCTGGCCGGGGGCCTTGTGCCGAGCCCGTCGGCCGTCGTCGTGCTGGTCGGCGCGGCGGCTCTCGGCCAGGCGTGGTTCGGCTTCCTGCTGGTTCTGGCGTACGGAGCGGGGCTGGCGCTCACCCTGGCGGGGGCCGGGCTGGCGGTGATCCGGCTGCGGGACACCACCGCGCGCCGGCTGGCCCGGCGTCCGCAGGGCCGGCTGTTCTCGCTGTTCCACCGGTTCGCACCGCTCGGCACGGCGGCGGTCGTTCTGACGCTGGGGTGCGGGCTGCTGACGAGGGGGCTGGCGGCGACGCTGAGCTGATGCATCGGCGCCGGTCGGTCGGGCGCAAGGCTGAGGGGAGGGCCGCCTCTGGCGGCCCTCCCCTCAGCATCCGTCATGTGCTGTGCCTCTGCGCCTCGCCTTCTTCTTGCCTTGCCTTCCTCCGCTCTGCCTTGCCTGTGTCTTCCTGTGTCTTCCTGTGGCTTCCCGGTGTCAGCTCCAGATCTGGGAGTACTGCCGGCGGTAGTTCCTGCGGTCGGAGGCCGAGCGGATCAGGCCGTTGGCGACCAGCACCACAAGACTGACCCCCATGACCGCCAGTCCCGGCTTGACGGTGTGGACGCCGACGATTCCGGTGCGGCGCGCGGGAACGTCCGGCCGTCCCGGCAGAGCGCCGACTCCCGCCGTGAAGGGCGGAGAGGCGGCCCCTGCGCCGTCCCCGGAGCCGGCCGTCCCCGCGAGCCGCACCCCGAGCGCCTCCATCGCCGTGGTGACCGGCTGGAAGTATGTGGTGCCTCCGCTGCTGCAGTCGCCGATACCGCCCGACGTCACCCCGAGAGCCATGCCGCCCGCGAACAACGGCCCTCCGCTGTCGCCCGGTTCGGCGCAGGCGGTGGTCTGGATCAGTCCGGTGACCGTGCCTTCGGGGTAGTTGACCGTCGCGTTGAGCGCGGTCACCTTGCCGGAGCGCACCCCCGTGGTGCCGCCGCTGCGGAACACCTCCTGGCCGACGACGGGATCGGCGGCCGCCGTGATCAGCACGCCCTGCCGTCCTGCGAGGCGTACGACGTTGTCCGCTGCGGTCGCATCGGCGTTTCCGTAGGCGACGAGGGAGAAGTCGCTGCCGGGGAAGCGTCCGGCGGTCGTGGTGCCGACACCCTTCGTCCCCTGCGGATCCTGGAACCAGGCGGTGCCCGGAGGACCGCAGTGCCCCGCCGTCAGGATGAACGCACGCCTTCCGTCGGTCACATTGAAGCCCGCGGAGCAGCGGCCGGTGCGGGAGAAGACCGGATCCGCGCCGTTGAGCCGGGGGGACAGGGCGCCCGGGGTCCGCTCCATGTGGACGAAGCCTCCGATCCGCTCCGCGAGACGGGACATGCGGGACCAGTCGTCGGACGAGACCGTGGTGTCGGCCTGCACCACGATGCGGTTGGAGGCGTAGTCGACCGACCAGGCGGTGCCCGGCACTCTGGGCGCCGCGCTCAGCGCGTCCACGGCGGAGCGCAGACGGCTCATGCTGTGTTCGACGACCTTGGCGCGCGCCCCCGACCGGCCGACCTCGACGGCGGCGTCCTCGTCGGTGACGGCGACGACGGACCTCCCGTCCGCCCCGATCCAGGTGCCCGCCGTGCGCGACGGCCCGAGGCGTGCGACCAGACCGGCCCCCAGCCCGGACGGGCGGTCGGTCTGCTCCGGGCCGGGGACGTCCGGCTCGGTCTGCTCCTGGCCGCGAGCCGGCGGCTCGGTGGCGGCCGCGGTCGTCACCAACAGCCCGCCGCAGAGTAATCCGCCGACGGCGGCGAAACGCGTGATGCGCTGCAGGCTGCGTCGTGCGTGCCTCATCCGTTTCCGTCCCCCTCTTCAAAGCCGCTCCGACACGGCGTCGGCGACGCCGGCCCCGCGGGACAACGGTGCGTCTACGCATACGTGCGGCCCGGCCGCCGCGTTCATCGCCGGCGCCGCTCGGCGGCGGCGTGCGACCGACCAGACGGCTTCGGCCCGGTGAGCACGTACTTGGACGCGACCGCCGCGGTCCTCGACTTCTTCAGCGCCGCCGGTCGGTCCGCCGGCCGGTCCGCGGGCCGGTGAGCGGCCGCTCGGCGACGGAGAGGCCCGTGAAAGACTGTGAACATGTCGACAACATCACCTGTCACTCTGGACGACGTGCGTGACGCCGCCGCGCAGATCAAGGGCGTCGCCCACCGGACTCCGGTGCTGCGCTCCCGTACCCTCGACGCCCTCGTCGGCGCGGAGGTCTTCCTCAAGTGCGAGAACTTCCAGCGTGTCGGCGCTTTCAAGTTCCGCGGCGCGTACAACGCCGCCTCACGGCTGTCGGCAGGGCAGTTGGAGCGGGGGATCGCCGCGTACTCGTCCGGCAACCATGCTCAGGCCGTCGCCCTGGCCGCGCGGGAGCTGGGCACGACCGCGGTGATCCTGATGCCCGAGGACACGCCGCGGTCCAAGGTGGAGGCCACTGCGGGCTACGGGGCGGAGGTCGTCACCTATGACCGCTATACGGGCGACCGTGTCGCCCTCGGCGAAGCGCTGGCCGAGGAGCGGGGGCTGACGCTCATTCCGCCCTATGAGCATCCGCACATCATGGCCGGGCAGGGCACGGCCGCGCTCGAACTGCTCGAGGAGACCGGCGATCTGGGCGCGCTCCTCGCACCGGTGGGCGGCGGAGGGCTGATCGCGGGTTGCGCGACCGCGGCGAAGGGTCTGTGCCCCGGCATACGCGTCATCGGGGTCGAGCCGGAAGCCGGGGACGACACCAAGCGGTCGCTGGAAGCCGGCACGCGGGTGTCCGTCCCCGTTCCCCGGACCATCGCCGACGGTCAGGCCGCCGACATTCCGGGGGAGCTGACGTTCTCGGTCAATCAGCGCCTGGTGGATGAGATCGCGCTGGTCAGCGATGAGCAGATCCGCGACGCCATGCGCTTCGCCTTTGAACGCCTCAAGATCGTCCTGGAGCCCAGCGGGGCCTCGGCCCTGGCCGCGCTGCTCGCCGGACGGCTCGGCGGACTGCCGGACCGGATCGGGGTGATCGTCTCCGGCGGCAACGTGGACGCGCGGCGCTTCGCGGAGCTGTGCGGCGCGGGGTGAGACCCCTCCGTACCCGGCGTGACGAGATAGACGCGGCCCGCCGCCTCGTTCTCCCGACGCCTTCCGGCACGGTGCCGTGGCCGGTTTCCGTCCGCCCCGGCCCGGCCCCGGTTCATCCGGAAGGCGGCTGCGTGGCGAGCGCGTGGCGGATGGCGGCAAGGGCCTCTTCGTCGGTGGCGTCGAGCCGGCGGACCGCGAGCGCATAGCTGAGGGCGTGTTCGGCGAGCCTGGCCTTCGCGTCGTCGGCGTCGGGCAGGGCGATGACCCGGGTGCCCGAGCCCCGGCGGCTCCTGACCAGCCCCGCGGTCTCCAGTTCGCGATACGCCCGCACCACCGTGTTCCCGCATACGGCAACTGTGTCAAGTGGTTGATACGCCGGACGTCCGCAGCCGCCCGCGGTGTCGCACTGAGACCTTGGACCGGTTGTGCCGGGGAGCGGTTGTCCGTATCGCGGCCGATCGGATCTACTGCTGTCGTCCCGCAGGCGCGGGCGTGTCCAGGGGAGGGATGCAGCATGCGAGGCAACAGTCACCGGCGGCGGGCAGCGCACCGTCGGCGCAGCGGTTTACGGGGGCGCAGACTGTCGTTGCTGATATCGGGCTTCCTGCTGATCGGGCTCTGTGTCGCCGCCGGCGTCGCATGGGATCCGTTCCGCTCCGGAGCCCGGACCGGCGACGCCGCGGGCCCGGACATCGTCGAGCCGCGGGCCGTGCAGGGCGGTTCCGGCAAAGAGGCGAGCGCCGGCGCCACGCCCGGCGCCACATCCGGCGCCACGGCGTCGCCAAGTGCCCCCGAGGAGAAGGCCGTCGCCGGGCAGCAGCCGGGCGACGCCGCCGAGGGAGGGAAACGCGACACCGACGAGGACGCGCAGAAGGTGCGCCGCACCGGGCCGCTGCCGTTCGACCTGCCCTCCCCCGCCGCCCTGAAGGCGAGCGGGAAGCTGGTGTTCGCCCACTACTTCACCCCGTATCCGCTCTCCCTCGACAACGCCCGTCCGGACCGCGACTACTACAGCCGCAACTACCTCACCCCGGAGGGCGAGAAGGGCAAGCACGAGGAGTACGGCGGGCTGCTGCGCGACCGCCCGCTGCCCGTCGAACCCCGCGGCGGGAACTGGGAGCTGGCCAACCTCCGGCAGGAGGTGCGCACCGCCCGGGACGCCGGGCTGGACGGCTTCACGCTCGACATGCTGTCCCTGGAGGGCAAGAACCGGGAGCGGTGCGAACTGCTGCTCCAGGCGGCCCGTTCGGTCGACCCCGACTTCACGATCATGCTGATGCCGGACATGACCTCGCTGAAGACGGACGACCCCGACGTCCTGGCCGACGCCGTGGCCGCGCTGGGCGCCTCCCCCGCGGCGCACCGGCTGGGCGACGGGCGGCTGGTCGTCTCCCCCTTCAAGGCCGAGGAGAAGTCCCCCGGATGGTGGTCGCGGATGCTGAAGTCCCTTGAGGCGCGGCATGGGATCCGCACGGCGTTCGTGCCGCTCTTCCTCGACTTCGACGCGCACCACGAGCAGTTCGCTCCCCTCAGCCACGGCTACTCCGAGTGGGGCAGCCGCAGTTACGTCGGCCAGCAGGGCGCCGCACGGGATGTGCGGCGCGCCCACGAGGCGGGCAAGATCTGGATGCAGCCGGTGTCCGTCCAGGACACCCGGCCCAACCAGGGCGTCTACGACGAGGCGGGCAACACGGCGACGCTGCGCACCACCTGGAACCGCGCCATCGCGGACGGCGCGGACTGGGTGCAGCTCACCACCTGGAACGACTACTCCGAGGGCACCCACTTCGCACCGTCGCTGCACAACGGCCACACCTATCTGGACCTCACCTCGTACTACCTCACCCGCTTCAAGACGGGCGCCTGGCCGAGGATCGTCCGGGACACGCTCTATCTGACCTCGCGCACCCAGTTCGCCGGTGCGCGGCCGACCGGCGGGCAGTCGCGGGTGATGTCCCTGCGCAAAGGCAGCGCGGCTGCCCGGGACACGGTGGAGGTGCTGAGTTTCCTGACCGGTCGCGCCTCGGTCCGGACTCAGGTCGGGGCCGCCGATTCCGCGTACGACGCACCCGCCGGGGTGCACGCCGAGCTGCTGCCGCTGCGCCCCGGCACGAGTTCGGCGCAGGCGCTGCGCGGCGGGAGGACCACGGCGCGGGTGGAGCTGCCGTACGCGGTCGAGCACCGGGTGGAGGTGCAGGATCTGCAGTACTACGGGGCGACCAGCGGACGGGATGCGCCGGCCTGCTGCTGAGCGCTCGCCCCGCTGGGGCTGCCGCGACCAGGCGTCAAGAGCGTGCGGGCACGCCGTGGCATGTCGCGCCCACGCCGCGGGAGCCGCGTATCGGTACAGCCCCGCGCCCCTTCGGTGCGCCGCCGAACCGCGACGGACTTCACCGGACCCGCCGAGCGGTCCCGACGGACGGGCCGGGTCAGCCCGCGGCGACGGGACGAGGGTAGGTCCTGGACTGCTTGACGCTGCCGAAGGCGAAGCTGGACTCGATCGACGCGATGCCCGGAATGGCGTGGATTCTGGTGCGGACGAGGATCTCGTAGGCCTCCAGGCTCTCGATGACGACCCGCAGCAGATAGTCGCTGCTGCCGGCCATCAGGTAGCAGTCCTGGATGTGCTCGATGAGCCCGACGTGCTCCTCGAAGACGTTCACCGCCTCGGCGGTGTGGCGCTCCAGGCGGACGCGGACGAAGACGGTGATGGGCAGCCCGAAGGCCACCTGGTCGACCATCGCCGTGTAGCCGCTGATGAGACCGGCCTGTTCGAGCCGGCGGACGCGGCGCAGACAGGGAGAGGGCGACAGGCGGACGCGGTCGGCAAGGTCCTGGTTGGACAGCCGGCCGTCCGCCTGCAGCTCGCGGATGATCTGGAGGTCGACTGCGTCCATCGTCTCTTCCTCGCCGATTCTTGGCAGATTCTGCCCCGACGGTAACTCTGGAAGACAGAAGTAGCAATCGGCTGCCTCGCTGGTTGACCTAGCGTTGCCGTGAATGTGGGGGGCGATTTCCAGCCGGCAAGCACGGGTGCTGCTCCCCGCTTGGATCAGCGATTGCGAGGAGACCGGGTGGCGGCGACGAACACCATGGGGACGCAGAGTGCGCCTCCGGCAGCGGCGGCGGAGGCGTCCCGACCGCGGGTACGGCGCATTCTCCCCCCGAACGCCGCGGCCGTGGCGGCGCTGCTGCTCACGGTGGCCATCTGGGCCGGCTTCGCGCTCAGCGCACGGGCGCTGAGCTCCTCCACCCTGCTGCCCGCGGACGCGGCGCTGCTGCGATTCGGTCTGCCGCTCCTGATCCTGGCGCCCGCGCTGTGGCGGCGACGGCGGCAGCTCGCCGCCGTGCGGCCCGCCGCCGCGTTGAAGATCGTCTGCGGCGCCGGGGTGCCGTTCTTCCTGGCGGCCATGTACGGGGGCGCGCTGACCTCCGCGGCCTTCGTGGGGTCGCTGATCCCGGGCATGGTCCCGCTCTTCGTCTCCGCGATCATGGTCGCGGGCGGCCGGGGCGCTCCCCGCGGCACCCAGGCCGTCGGGCTCGTCCTGATCGCGGCCGGGGCCGTGGCACTGGTCGGCCGCCATACCGTGGCGCTGGACGCCGAGGTGCTCCTCGGCAGCGGAGTGCTCCTCGTCGCCAGCGGGCTGTGGGCGCTGTACACGGTGGGGCTCAAGGAGGTCGGCCTTGACCCGGTCGGGTCGATCGGCGTGCTGTGCCTGCCGTCGTTCGCCGTGCTGGCGCTGCTGGTGCTGAGCGGGGCGCTGCCCACCGGGCTCGCGGACGCCGCGGCGCGCGACATCGCGCTGTTCGCCGTCGTCCAGGGCCTGGGCGTCGGGCTGGCCGCCGGGCTGCTGTACGCGTTCGCGATCCGCCGGCTGGGCGCGGAGCGCGCCTCGGTCACGGGCAGCCTCAGCCCCGTGCTCGTCGTCCTCCTCGCCGTCTGGCTGCTGGACGAGGTCCCGACGCTCGCCGTGCTGGCAGGCGTACCCCTGATCACCGCGGGCGTGGTGCTCGCCAACCGACGGCCCCGACAACTCCGTTCCCTCCGACGCAAGGTCATCGCCGATGCTTGAGCTGCTCACTCCCCCGCCCGCCGACCCGCTGTGGGACCTGGCCGCCGCGTTCGGCGCGGACACCCGTCCCGAGCGGCTCAACCTGGTCCTCGGCGTCTACCGCGACGACAGCGGCGTCACTCCGGTGATGCGGGCCGTCCGGGAGGCCGAGATACGACTCGCGGAGGGCTCCGCGTCCAAGGAGTACCGGGGCCTGTCGGGCAACCTCGCCTACAACCGGGCCATGGTGTCGCTGGTCCTGGGGACGGACGGCTCCGAGGTGGACGGGCGGGCCGCCGCGGTCCAGACGGTGGCAGGAACCGGCGCGCTGCGGCTGCTGGCCGACCTCGTGCGGCAGACGCGGCCGGGCGCCACGGTCTGGATCAGCGATCCCGCCTACGTCAACCACCGCCCGATCATGGAAGGCGCCGGGCTGACGGTGCGCACGTACCGCTGGAGCGACCCCGAGGGGCGCGCGGACCTGCCGGGGATGCTGCGGGATCTGCGCGAGGCACGCCGGGACGACGTGGTGCTGCTGCAGGGCTGCTGCCACAACCCGACCGGCGTCGACCCGTCGCCCGAGGCCTGGGAGGCGCTGGCGGACCTGGCCGAGCGGCGCGGCTGGGTTCCCTTCGTCGACCTCGCCTACCACGGTCTCGGCGACGGCCTGGACGCGGACCTGCGGCCCACGCGGATGCTGGCGTCGCGGGTCCCGGAGATGCTGGTCGCCGTCAGCTGCTCGAAGAACTTCGGCCTGTACAGCGACCGTACCGGCTGCGCGATAGTCCTCGGCCGCTCCCGGCAGGCGCTGCGCCACGCGGAGACCTCACTGCAGAACATCGCGCGGACGCTGTACTCCATGCCGCCGGAGCACGGCGCGGCCGTGGTGACCGCGGTGCTGGAGGACCCCGGCCTGCGGTCCGCGTGGCGGGCGGAACTGGACGCCATGCGGTCCCGGATCACGGACAACCGGTCCGATCTGGCCGGCCGGCTGCGCGCGCTGGGGCACTCGGTCGCCGCACAGACCCTCGCCCGGCAGAAGGGCATGTTCTCGACGATGCCGCTCACGCCGGACCAGATGCGGCGGCTCCGGGAGGAGTTCGCCGTGTACGGCACGACGTCGGGGCGCATCAACATCGCGGGCGTCTCCGCCCACCGCATTCCGTATCTGGCCGAAAGCGTCGCGGCCGTACTCGGGGCCGGACGGACGGCGGGGGCGGCGGCTGCCGAGGCGCGTCTGGACGCGGTGGGGGCCGCAGCGGCCGGCTGACGGCCGGTGCGCGGCACATGCCCGCCGGGTGCGCGGCCGGGGTGACGTGCGTCGGCCGAGAACCGCGCGTACCGGGGGGGGGCAGGCCGAGCGGACGACCGCCGGGCTGCGGGTCTCCGACGGCCGCGGCGGCCGCATCCCGGCCGCACGGCCGGAGCAGGCGGGCAGCGTGGTGTTCGACGGCATCCGGGCCGCCGCCCGGGGCGCGGGCGGCGCCCGGACGAGCCAAGGCGGCGGGCGGACGGGCCGGGGCGGCGGGCCGTGCAGCGGTCAGTGCGCCCACTTGTACTTGCCGCCGCCGACCCAGCGGACGACCGCCGGGTCGTCGAGGTCGACATGGGTCAGCCCGGCCTGGTGGGCCAGTCTGATCACATCGGTGATGTCGTGAGCGGTGCCGGCCACGTTTCCGTGGATCTCCACCACCCTGAACGGCGGGTCGGTCGGCACGATGCCGAGGACGACGATCGGGGCGGGGGTGGCGTCTGGTCCATGCGCTTCGGTCATGCCATCCAGCGTGCGTCAGCCCGGCGTCCGGCACATCTCGTCGGCCCTCCCGGGGTGCGGCGGTGCGGCGCCGGCACCGTGACCATCTGGGGGGGGAGGGCGGATCCGCACCGGCAGCCGCGGCGGGGAGCGGGCCGTACGGCTGCTGGTCAGTCAGGCGGGCGACCATGTACCGCGCAGGGGTGCTCCCGCCCCGCGCCGGGCCCGCTCGGCCGCGGACCGGGCTTACGCTCGGGCAGACCGCCCGCAAGGGGTGAGCCGCTTGCAGCCCGCCGCCGTCCGCCGGAGGAGTCCGAAGGAGTCGGGAGACCGTGATGACCAGCACCGGGAGAATCCGGGCCGGCCGGCTGACCGTCGAGGTCAGCCGGCCGGAGAAGATGGCGGGCAAGCCGGATCACCCCGACCGGCTGGTCGTCGGCCTCGACTGAGATGGGCGGCGGACGGGTGAGGGTGCTGGGGGTCGACGCGTTCCGGGACGGATGGGTGGCCGTGGAGCTGTGCGACGGGCGGTTCGCCGGCGCGACGGTGAGCGCCGGACTGCGCTCGCTGCTGTCCGACGCGGTGGGCCGCGGGGTCGGCACAGTGGGCGTGGACATGCCGCTGGGGCTGGTGGAGTCGGGGTGGCGGCGTGCGGACGCCGAAGCGGCGGCACTTCTGGGCGGGTTGCGGAGCAGCGTGTTCCGGGTGCCTCCCCGAGCGGTGTGGCGGGAAGAGAGCTATGAGGCCGCGGGCCGGCTGTGCCGGGAGCTCACCGGCGCCGGACTGAGCCGGCAGACCTGGGGGCTCGCCGCCAGGCTGCGCGAGGCGAACGCGTGCCGGGACGGCGCGGAGGACGGCGGGCGTCTCTTCGAAGTGCATCCCGAGGTTTCGTTCTGGGCGCTGGCCGGGAAGACGCCGCTCGGGCTCCGCAAGAAGAGCTGGGCGGGGCAGATGGCCCGGCGGTCGCTTCTCGAGGCCGCCGGGGTCGCGCTGCCCGACGCTCTCGGGGAGGCGGGCCGGGTCCCGCCGGACGACGTCCTGGACGCGGCGGCCGCGGCGTGGAGCGCGCACCGGATCGCGCAGGGGTCGGCGAGTCCGTTGCCCGATCCGCCGGAGCGCGACCGGCACGGCAGGCCGATCGCGATCTGGTACTGAGGGGCGGGCCCGGCTGCGGTGCGGCTCAGGGGGCTTGCGCGCAGGGCGGGTCGTAGTCGAGGTAAGGGGCGTGCGCCGCCCACTGGGCGCGGGTGATCGTGGGGCGGGCGCGGGTGCAGGCATGGGCGACGAGCCGCTCGAAGTCGAGGTCCAGCAGCCGGACGGTGTGGTCGTAGCCGCTGGCGGCCAGGGCGCCGCCGTCGGGGCTGAAGGCCACGGCGCCCACGGCCGTGGTGTATCCGCCGATGGTGGCCAGCGGCTCGGGGCCGGCGGGGCGGGTGACGTCCCACAGACGGGCCGTCCGGTCGTCGCTCGCGGTGGCCAGAGTGCGGCCGTCGGGGCTGAAGGCCACAGAGCCGACGACGTCGGTGTGGCCGGTGAGTGTGGCGAGCGGGGCGGGGTGGGAGCGGCGCGTGATGTCCCACAGCCGCGCCGGGGTGTCCAGTCCGCCGGCGGTGGCCAGGGTGCGGCCGTCGGGGCTGAAGGCCACGGAGAACACGGTGGTGGTGTGGCCGCCGACGGTGGCCAGGGCGGTCGGGCTGCCGGGGTCGGCCAGATCCCACAGGCGGGTGGTCTTGTCCTCGCCCGCGGTGGCCAGAGTGCGGCCGTCGGGGCTGAAGGCCACGGAGCGTACGGTGTCGTGATGGGCGGTCAGCACCGCCAGCGGCCGCGGGCCGCCGGGACGGGACACCTCCCACAGCCGTACGGTCTTGTCCTCGCCCGCGGTGGCGAGGATGCGGCCGTCGGGGCCGAACGCGACGGTGCGCACATCGTCGCGGTGCGCGGTCAGCACCGCCAGCGGCCGCGGGCCGCCGGGACGGGACACCTCCCACAGCCGTACGGTGGCGTCGGCGCTCGCGGTGGCGACCGTGCGCCCCTCGGGGCTGACGGCCACCGAGCGCACGTCGTCGCGGTGACCGGTGAGCGTGCCGGCCGGGGCCGCGGGGGCGCGGGCGCCCCGGAGGCGCCACAGCCGTGCCGTGTGGTCGCCGCTCGCGGTCGCCAGCAGCGTCCCGTCTGCCCGGGCGGGCCCGAACGCCAGCCAGCCGACCTCGCTGGGGTGGGCCGTCCAAGCCGCCGCAAGGGTGCTGAGCAGGCTGTCGCGGGTGGCGGGGCCGGGCGCGAGGCGATGGGCGACCAGGGCAAGCTGGACCGCCAGGCCCGGGTCGCTGTGGTACAGGCCGGTGGCGGCGGCGCTCAGGTCGCGTGCGGCGGCGCTGTCCCGCTGGCGGGTGACTTCGTGCTGGGCGCGTTCGGCCCGGACGATCGCGAGCCCGGCGACGGCCGCCAGCACGGCGAGCAGGGCGACGAGGTTGCGCAGAACCCGCACGCGGCGGCGGGCCGAACTGCTCGCGGCGGCTTCCGCGGCCGCGCTGGCCTCGATGAACTCCCGTTCCCTGGCGGTGAGCCCGGGCCGTGCGCCGGTGAGGAGTTCGCGGGCGAGCTCCAGGCGCACGCCCCGGTACAGGGCGCCCGCGTCGCGCCGCACATCCTCCCAGGCCTGTGCGGCCTCGCTCAGCCGGTGCTGGATCCGCAGCCGGTCGCGGTCCTCCGCCAGCCAGCCGCGCAGACGGGGCCAGGCGCCGATGAGGGCTTCGTGGGCGAGCTGCACCCGCCCGCGGTCCGCCGTCAGGAGCCGGGCGTGGACGGCGCGTTCCAGCACGGCGGCGGTGTCCGGGTCGTCGTCCAGTCCGCCGGGGGCGAGCGAGCGCCCGGTGTCCTGGGTGCCTTCGCCGAGGGCGACCAATCGCACGAAGATCACCTGGGCGAGGCGCTGCCGCCGTGGTGCGAGGGAGGTGTAGAAACTCTCGGCGGTCTGGGCGAGTGCGCCGTCGAGGCCTCCGGCGGCCCGGAAGCCGTCCAGTGTGAGGGTGGTGCCGCGCCGGCGGCTCCAGGTCTCCAGCAGGGCGTGGGAGAGCAGCGGCAGCGCGCCCGCCCGGCCGTGGGCATGGGCGACGAGGGTCGCCTGGAGCGCGCCTTCCACATGCAGGCCGGCGTGGCGGGCGGGCTGGACGACGGCTCGCCGCAGTTCGTCGGCGCGCATCGGGCCGAGCGGCAGCTGTGCGTCCCGCAGGACCTCGACGAGGTCGGGGTGGCGGGCGCAGTGCCCGTAGAAGTCGGCGCGGACGCCGAGAACGGCGCGGCAGCGGGCGTCCGGCCCGCGCGACGCCTCCACCACGGCGGAGATGAACGCGCGGCGCTCCTGCTCGCTGCGGCACAGGGTGAAGATCTCCTCGAACTGGTCGACGATCAGAAGGCCTTCATCGTCTGGCGAGTGGCCGGACGGGTCCGTCGGCAGCTCGGCCAGCCGCGTCAGCGGGCGCTGTCCGGGGGTGATGACCCGGAGGGTGCGCCGGGGGTTCTCGGCGTGCAGCCGCGGCAGCAGGCCGGCGTGCAGCAGCGAGGACTTCCCCGCTCCCGATGCGCCGAGCAGCGCGACCAGGCGGTGCCGGCGCAGCAGGGCGAGCAGATCCTCCAGCGGCCGTTCCCGGCCGAAGAAGCGGTCCGCGTCATCGGCGTCGAGCGGGGCCAGGCCGGCGTAGGGCGGCCGGTCCTGCGTGGTCGTGTGCGCGGCGTCGCCGCCGGGGGCCGTGCCGGCAGGGCGGCCGCCGGCGGGTGCGCCGCGCTGTTCCGCGGACAGTTCGGCGGCGACCTCGTGCCATCGCCGCTCCCAGGCGTCGACGTCGCCGCCGCAGGCGCGCACATAGGACAGCGCCACGTCCAGGCTGGGCAGCCGCCGTCCGGAGGCGGCGCTGGAGAGGGTGGCGATGGAGTAGTGCGCCTGGGCGGCCAGCATCCGGTACGTGGGCGCTCCCGCCGACCGTCGCAGCCGGCGCAGATCGTGGGCGAAACGCAGTAAGGGCCCGTCGCCTCCGTCCAGCGGGGTCTCCTTGCGCGCCATGCCGCCTGTGCTCCCTTCGTACGGTGCCGCGCCCCCTTCGCGATTGTTCAGGAATTGTTTGTTCGCTGCCAGGGCGCTGACGCCGAACAGCCGGCGGGGGCTATATCTGGGCTTCGCGCGCCCCCCACACACACTGCGCCGGCCGGCGCAGGGTCCGGCCACCGACATCGCAACAGCGTTCCACCGACCAGCAGGGAGTGAACCGTGACATCTCGTATCCGCACCAGCGCAGGCACCGGCCTGGCCGCACTGGCTCTGACGGCCGCGGGTGTGGCCGTGGCGCCGTCGGCCCACGCCGCGAAGAGCGACTGTCCCAGGGAGTACGTCTGCGTGTGGAACAACACGTCGTACTCGGGAAAGCCGACGTGGAAGTCGAAGGGGAACCTGGCCAACCTGAAGTCGTCCGGCGGGCTGTCGATTTTCAACAACGGCGTCAGGTATCCGGGCGCCGACCACATCTGGTGGAAGGTCACCTGGTCGAATGGTCAGACCGCTTCCGGGTGCCTGCACTACCCGCCGGACTCCGGCAACTCGATCACCGTCAGCGGCAGCGTCACGCTGAACCACGCCAAGTGGGGCGGCGAGTGCTGATGTGAGGGGTGGGGCCGTCCCCGCCGTGGCGGCGGGGACGGCCCCATATGCTCCGCACTCCCGGGTCGGCGGCTGCGGCGAGCGTGAGGCCGCCAGCCGAGGACCGCGGCGGATGCGGCGAGGCGGTGGCGGTGACTCCGCGGCGGCACATGGTCCCGACGGGGGCGGATGCGGAGGGCGGCGGGGTGAACCATGCACTTCACTCTGCTTCCTGACATAACGGAATCTATCCGGTGTTCAGCAGACAAGAGCCATGAGGCCGGGTCAGGGTTGTGCGCTCGCCTCAGAGAGCTTCGGTCGCTAATGTCCTGGTATGGGAATCGGCATGCTCTTCGCGCTCGGCGCGGCCGTGTGCATGGGCACGGCGACCGTGATGCAGGCCATGGGTGCACGGATGGCAGCCGAGGAGTCCTCGACCACCGGCGTGGGGACGGTGCTCCTCGCCCTGCGGCGCTGGCCGTTCGTCGCGGGGGTCGGGCTGGACATGCTGGGTTTTGTCGCGGAGCTGGCAGCGCTGCGTTCGGTGCCCATCTTCGCCGTGGAGGCCGCGCTGGCCTCGTCGCTCGCGGTCACCGCGGTCGTCGCCGCCGTCGTGCTGCGCATCCGGTTGCGCCGCGTGGAGGTCGTCGCGGTGGCGGCGGTGTGCTGTGGACTCGCCCTGCTCGCCCTCGCGGCCGGCCGGGAGGGCGAGGGCGAAGGGGATCTGACGCTGCGTCTGGGAGTGCTCGCGGCGTCGGCCGGGCTGGCCCTGGTCGGGTGGGCCGTGGGGCGGTTTGTGCGCCGGGGCCGCGCGGTCGCCCTCGGCGGCGTCGCCGGGCTCAGCTTCGGGGTGGTCGCGGTCAGCGCGCGCATGATGCCGGATCTGGAGGTGCCGGGTGTGCTCGCCGAGCCGGCGGCGTACGCCTTGGCCCTGTCTGGCGTCACCGGCTTCGTCTATCTGATCGACGCGCTGCAGTCGGGCTCGGTCACCGCGGTGACCGCGACGATGGTGATCGGGGAGACGCTCTGGCCCGCTCTCTTCGGCGTCGTCTGGCTCGGTGACACCACGCGTTCCGGACTCGAGCCGCTCGCCGTCACCGGGTTCGTGCTGTCGATCGCGGGTGCGCTCGCCCTGGCTCGCTTCGGGGAGGCCGAACAGCACGCCCCGGACAGATCCCGCGCCGGAAGCGGAGAGCAGGACACGAGCGAATACCGGTGAGCGTGCCGCCCGGTCGGCGGCGGAGTGGCGGCGCGCGGTGCGGCGGCCTCGCCGTCCACGCGGGCGGGGAGCGGGCGCGCGCTCATACGCCGACGCCGCGGCGCCGCCCGCGCCGGGTGCGTTCGCCGAGCGTCCTGCGGACGGTCCCGCCAGGCTGCGAGGGCCGTCACGGGACGCGCGTGCCGTGCGCCACGGGGGTGATGGCGCACGGCACGCGGCTGTCGCCCGGCTCGGGTTCGGGCCGGGCGAGGACGGGGATGTCAGGCGAGGCCGAGGGCCGCGCAGTCGTCCTTGTACTTCTCGGTGCAGATCTCGTCCACGGAGTAGACGCCGTCCTGGAGGACGGTGTCCTTGATGTTGTCCTGCGTCAGGGCGACCACGGGCACCAGCACCGAGGGAACGTCCTGGGCGGTGGCGCTGTCCACGTCGGCCTGGGCGATGGCGCCGAGGGAAATGCCGCGGGCCAGCAGGATGGCCATCTCGGCGGCGGCCGCGGCCTCGGGGGCGTACGGCTTGTAGACGGTCATGTACTGCTCGCCCGCCACGATCCGCTGCACTCCGGCGAGTTCGGCGTCCTGACCGGTGATCGGCGGGAGCTTGCCGAGGCCCCCGGCCTTGAGGGCCGTGACGATGCCGCCCGCCATGCCGTCGTTGGCCGAGTACACGCCGGTGATCGCGTCGGCGCCGAGCTCCGAGATCGCCTCCTCCATGTTGGCGGTGGCGTTCTCCGGCTTCCACTCCTTGGTGTCGTACTCCTTGCCGACGTTGACCTTGCCGTCGAGGACGGACTTGACGCCCTTCTTGAACAGCGCGGCGTTCGGGTCGGTGACCGCGCCGTGCATCATCACGATCTGGCCGTCCTTGGCCTTGTCGCCCAGCGCCTTGAGCAGCGCCTCGCCCTGGACACGGCCGACCTCTTCGTTGTCGAAGGAGGTGTAGGCGTCGATCGGGCCCTCGGCGAGACGGTCGAAGGCGACGACCGGGATGCCCGCCTTGTCGGCCTTCTCGACACCGGCGGCGATGGCCTTGGCGTCCACGGCGCCCAGGATCACCACGTCCACCTGGTCGTCGACCATGGTCTCTAGCTGCTTCATCTGCAGAGCGGCATCCTGCCGGGCGTTGGCATAGACCACTTTGCCCTTGCCGTTCGTCAGCTGCCCGATCTTCTCCTCGATGACCGGCTTGTCGAACTTCTCATAGCGGGCCGCCTGGTTCTCGGGCAGCAGCAGGCCGACGGTGATGTCGTCGCTCATCCGTACGCCCGAATCCTCGGAGCCGCCACAGGCGGCGAGGGGCAGAGCCAGCGCGGAAGCAGCCAGTGCGGTGACCGCCCGTCGCAGATGTGCCTTCATATGTTGAAATCAGCCTCCCTGACATGGCCGCGCCGTACGGCCGAGGTGGCTGGAAGCCAACCCTTCCCCGGAGGGGGCGTCAAGATCGATGGCGCGAACGAGATGCCAGTGAGGCCGGTTCGTTAGTTACTTGAAGGTAGGGGCCTGGTGAGCGGAGACGGCGACGGCGCGTGGCGTGATTCCGACGACGACG
This sequence comes from Streptomyces chengmaiensis, assembly GCF_029846775.1. Lineage (NCBI taxonomy): Bacteria > Bacillati > Actinomycetota > Actinomycetes > Kitasatosporales > Streptomycetaceae > Streptomyces > Streptomyces chengmaiensis. The sequence goes on along the minus strand of NZ_JARWBG010000044.1, from coordinate 1,529 downwards.
CGGCCCGGGTGGACCCGCCTGCCTCTCCGAAACCGTGGAGCGTGCCGAGCTGCCGTGCCGCTTCCGGGAACCCGGGCCGGGACGTGCACGGCGGCCACGCCGAGTACGCCGCCGCGCCCGCGGACCAGTGCCCCTCCCGGCAGGCTTTGCCCACTCGCGCCGCCCTGCACGCTCCCCCACAGCCTCCGGCATGGGCGTGACCCCACCCCCTGGGCCCTGCAGGCCCGGGAGGGCGTGGGGGCACCCCCACGATGCGTTGGCCAGAAGCCCGAGCAGCTCCGCTGCGAGGATTCCGGCCGCCCTGCGATCTCCCCCCGCAGTCCTTCGGGCGTGGGAGCGCCCCCAGCACCGGACGACGCTCCTCGACGGGAAGACATTGCCGGTCGCGGCACACGGCCTGTGGGCCGCCGGCCGGGTCAACGGAGCGGCCCGGGTCAACGGAGCGGCCCGGGTCAACGGAGCGGATGTGCAGCGCCCTGCCCCGGGCCGACCGCGCCGAACCGTCGCCCCGCGGGAGGCGGCGCAGGCCGCGCGGCTGCGTTCGGCGGGCCGGTGACGGCGACCTCCGCGGGCCGCAGCAGATGGTCTCCGACGCGGTAGCCGCGCCGGAGCACCCGTGTGCACACGGCCGCCGTCGCGTCGTGGGACGGGGTGTAGACCAGCGCTTCATGTCTGCGGGGGTCGAACGGCTCCCCCTCCTCCCCGACGGGCAGCAGCCCGAGCGCGGCGGTCTCCCGCCGCAGTGAGTCCGCGACGAGGGCGAAGGCCCGGTCGTCCGCGCCGTGCGCCCGCGCCTGCTCGACGGTGTCCAGGACGGACAGCAGGGCGGTCAGCACATTGGAGACCGCGATCTGCCGTATCGCCAGCCGGTCGCGGTGCACCCGCTTGCGGTAGTTGTCGTACTCGGCCTTCACGCGCTTCAGGTCTGCCGTCCGCTCGGCGAGCCGCCGCCGCAGCCGGTCCGTCCCGGCGGAAGGCTCGGGGGGCGGCCCGGCCGGGGCGGAGGTCCCAAGGCCCGGGGCGGCGGGGTCGCGGGGGAAGGTCATCCGGTGTCGTCCTTCCGTTCGTCGTCGACGATCTCCGCGTCCACGACGTCCTCCTCGCCGCCCGGGCCCGTCTTCGCCCCGTCGCCCGTGCCCGCGGTGTGCCCGCCTGCGGCTCCCGCCCCGGCGGCGCCCTGCGCCTGGGCGTACATCGCGGAGCCGATCTTCTGCGCGACGGCGGCGGCCTTCTCCGTGGCGGTGCGGATCTCAGCGGTGTCTTCGCCCTTGAGCTTCTCCTTCAGCTCGCCGACGGCGGTCTCGACCTCGGTCTTCATCTCTTCGGGGATCTTGTCCGGGTTGTCGCGCAGCAGCTTCTCGGTCTGGTAGACGAGCTGCTCGCCCTGGTTGCGGGTCTCGGCGGCCTCGCGGCGCCGGTGGTCCTCGTCCGCGTAGCGCTCGGCCTCCTCACGCATCCGGTCGACCTCGTCCTTCGGCAGCGAGGAGCCGCCGGTGACGGTCATCTTCTGCTCCTTGCCCGTGCCCAGG
>NZ_JARWBG010000043.1:0-62379 GCF_029846775.1 Streptomyces chengmaiensis | reverse complement strand
CCGCCGGCCGTCGAGCACACGGGGCAGCGCGCCGCGCCCGCGCCCGGTCCGGGGCCGGCCGCCCGGGCTCCCCGGAAGGCCGGCCGGGGCCGCGTCCGGCTGCTGCCGCGCCCCAGAACCGTACGAGCGAAGATCATCTCGCTGTTGACGGTCCCGGTGGTCTCGCTGCTCGCCCTCTGGGGCTTCGCCACCGTCACCACCGTGCAGGAGGCGTCGGCGCTGCACCGGCTGCAGACCGCGGACGCCCTGGTCGGCGAACCGGTCGCCGCCGCCGTCGCCGCACTCCAGGACGAACGGCGCGCGGCGGTGCGCCAGCTGGCCGCCCCCTCCGACGAGCGGGCCACCGCCTTCGAGGAGGAATCCCGGCGCACCGACCGGGCCGTGGCACGGCTGCGGCTGGACGGGGAGCACACCGTCGCCGTCGGCGGCGACGTCCCGCCGGGCGTGGCCGGAAGGCTCGAGGCGTTCGTCGAACAGGCAGACGGCCTGCGACCGCTGCGCGCCCGCGTCGCCGCCCACAAGCCCGGAGGCACGGCGCAGGAGGCAGGCGGACAGGCCGGGAAGGACAGCGGGAGCGGGAACGGCGGCGGCAGCGGCGAGACTGCCTGGGCTGCCGCGTACGAGCAGTACACCGAGGCCGTCACGGCGGCCTTCGGCGTCGTCGGGGCACTCAGCGGCACACAGGGGGCCGGAACCGCCGGCGCCGGCGCGGACGCACGCGTACTGCTGGAGTTCGCCCGGTCCGGCGAACTGCTGGCCCGTGAGGACGCGCTGCTGACCGCGGCCCGCCTCGACAACAGCTTCGCCGCCCCCCGGCTGCGGGAGTTCACCGGCGCCGTGGCCGCCCGCCGGACCCTCGCCGAGTCGGCCGCCCCCGATCTGCCGGCGCCCCAGCGCGCGGCCTGGCGGGAGCTCACCGCGCAGAGCGCCTACCGGCGGCTGCAGCGCGCCGAGGACACGACTCTCGCGGCCGCGGCGGGCCGCGACGCCGCCCGCGGTGTCTCCGCCTCGAGCTGGGAGGACGCGCACACGGCGGTACGCGACCGGCTCCGCGCCATCGAGGCCGACGCCCGGCACGCCGCCGCCGACCGCGCGGACCCCGTTGCCGGGGGCGTCCTGACCGCGGCGGGCGGGGCCGTACTCCTCGGCCTCGCCGCCGTGGCCGCCTCTCTGGCGGTCTCCGTGCACATCGGGCGCGGACTGGTCGTCGAACTGGTCGGCCTGCGCAACACCGCCCTGGAGATCGCCCGGCGAAAACTGCCCGAGGCCATGGGGCGGCTGCGCGCCGGCCAGGAGATCGACATCGAGGCCGAGGCCCCGCAGGGACCCGCGGCGGGAGACGAGATCGGGCAGGTCGGCGAGGCTCTCGGCACCGTTCACCGGGCCGCGCTCAGCGCCGCCGTCGAACGCGCAGAGCTGGCGGGCGGCATCTCCGGCGTCTTCGTCAACCTCGCGCGCCGCAGTCAGATCCTGGTCCACCGTCAGCTCGCCCTCCTCGACACGATGGAACGGCGCGCGGACGACCCCGACGAACTGGGCGACCTCTTCCGCCTCGACCATCTGACCACCCGTATGCGCCGGCACGCCGAAAGCCTGATCATCCTGTCCGGGGCGGCCCCCGGCCGCGGCTGGCGGACGCCGGTCCCGCTCACCAGCGTCGTACGGGCCGCGGTGTCGGAGATCGAGGACTACGCACGTGTGGAGGCGCATCAGCTTCCGGAAACCGCGATCAGCGGCGCCGCCGTCGCGGACGTCACACATCTGTTGGCCGAACTCGTCGAGAACGCCGCCCAGTTCTCCCCGCCGCACACCAGAGTCCGCGTCAGCGGCGAACCGGTCGGCAACGGCTACGCCCTGGAGGTCGAGGACCGCGGTCTGGGGATGGGCAAGGAGGCACTCGCCGAGGCCAACCGCAGGCTCGCGGAATCCGAGACCCTGGACCTCTTCGACAGCGACCGGCTGGGTCTCTTCGTCGTCAGCCGGCTCGCGTTCCGCCATGACATCAGGGTGAGTCTGCGCACCTCGCCCTACGGCGGCACGACCGCGGTGGTCCTGCTGCCCACGGCCCTGCTGCAGGGCGCCCTCACGGCCTCCCCGGGCGGCGGGAGGGAGCGACGGCCGGAGCGCCGCCCGTCCCCGCACCCCGACCCCCTGCGAAGCAGAGGAACCCCGGTGCCCGGTCCCCGCAGGGAGGCGCCCCCGCAGCTCCAGGCACCCGGCGGCGGAACACCTGCCCCGCCCCCGCCCGCAGCCCCCGGCGCGCCGACACCCCCCGGGGTCACCGCTCTCCGGCAACGCGGCGGCCCGTCCGAGGGTCCGCCCGGCGGCGGGGGCCGCACACCACCCACTCCACGGAGTCCACAGACTCCGCATACGGATCCGCCGCCGCACCAGCCACGTCAGCCCCAGCCATCGCACCAGTCGGACCCGTCACACCACCCGTACCCGTCGTACGAGTCGCAGGGTGACGAGCTTCCCCGCCGGGTGCGCCAGGCCAGCCTCGTCCCCCAGCTCCGGCAGCGGCGGGACGACGGGGCGCGCCGGACGCCCGCGGCGTCCAGGCCGCCCGAGGACGGGTACAGCGGCGCCGCGGATCGCACCCCCGAACAGGCGCGGGCCCGGATGGCCGCCTACCGGGACGGCTGGCGCAGGGGCGGCGGCCCGGCCCCCGGAGACACCACCGGCCCCGGCACGGCCCCCGCCACCGGCAGCCCAGACCGCAGCTCAGGCAGCGAAGGAGACCATGCATGAGCGAGTACGACAGGTACGGGACGGCCCCCGCCCGCCCCGGTGGAGGAGACCTCGACTGGCTGCTGGACGACCTCGGCATGCGCGTCACCGAAGTCCGCCACGCGATCGTGCTGTCCAACGACGGGCTGCCGGTGGGCGCTTCGTCCGCGCTGACGCGCGAGGACGCCGAGCACATGGCCGCCGTCGCCTCCGGGCTGCACTCGCTCGCCAAAGGCGCGGGCCGCCACTTCGGCACCGGCGGCGTACGCCAGACCATGGTCGAGATGGACGACGGATTCCTCTTCGTCGCGGCCGCCGGCGAAGGCTCCTGCCTCGCCGTGCTCACCGCCGTCACCGCCGACATCGGCCTCATCGCCTATGAGATGGCCCTGCTCGTCAAGCGCGTCGGCGAGCATCTGCGCACGCCCCCGCGCATCGCCACGCCATGAGCCGCTGGTACGACGCCGAAGCGGGTCCGCTGGTCCGGCCGTATGCGATGACGGGCGGCCGGACCAGACCCGGCCCCAACCACATCAGGCTGGACCTCATCGCCCTGGTCGACATCGCCCCCGACGCCCCCGGCCCGGCACAGGAGGCGCTGCTTGGCCCCGAACACCGCACACTGCTCGCCCTGTGCCGGCTGGAGACCCAGTCCGTCGCGGAGCTCGCCGCCGACGCCGACCTGCCCGTCGGAGTCGTACGCGTGCTCCTCGGCGATCTCCTGCAGGGCGGCCACATCAGGGTGAGCCGTCCGGTGCCGCCCGCCCAGCTTCCCCCGGAGAAGATCCTCCGTGAAGTGATCGAAGGCCTGAGGGCCCTGTGACATCGCCCAGCAAAGGCCGGAAAGGGGTGCCGCATGGCCACCGAAAGCCATGAGAGCGCCGTCGGAGACTCCGCCGACGGCTCAGCCGGGCACGGGACTTCGGACGCCGTCGGAGAGTCCGCCGCCCTCGCGCTGAAGATACTGGTCGCCGGCGGCTTCGGCGTCGGCAAGACCACGCTCGTCGGCGCGGTCAGCGAAATTCGCCCGCTGCGCACGGAAGAGCGGCTCAGCCAGGCGGGCAGCGGCGTCGACGACACAGGGGGAGTCGACCGGAAGACCACCACGACGGTCGCCATGGACTTCGGGCGCATCACGATACGGACCGGCCTGTCGCTGTACCTCTTCGGCACTCCCGGTCAGGACCGTTTCTGGTTCCTCTGGGACGAACTCGCCCAGGGCGCGCTGGGCGCCGTCGTCCTCGCCGACACCCGCCGTCTCGTCGACTGCTTCCCCGCCGTCGACTACTTCGAACACCGCCGCATCCCCTTCGTCGTCGCCGTCAACTGCTTCCCCGACGCACGCGCGTACGGCGCGGACGAGGTGTCGCGGGCACTCGACCTCGACCGCGGCACCCCGGTCGTGCTGTGCGACGCGCGGGACCGGGACTCCGGAAAGGAGGTCCTGATCCGGCTCGTCGAACACGCCGGCCGTGTGCACTCCGCCCGGCTGCTGGACTCCGTCGGCTGACACACCCTCAGTCCCTCGAGGCCCCGGGTCACGACCGACGGCCGGGCAGCACCTTGCCCTGTCGATGACAGTGCGCAAGGCTTGCGGCCATCACGGGGAACGCAGAACGGAGAACGGGGAACGGAGAACAGGGAACAGGGAACGGGGAACGGGGAACGGGGAACGCGGGGAGAGCACGGGGACCCATGAGCGGAGGCAGACCATGGCGCTGAGCAAGGGACTCGACTGGCTTCTGGACGATCTGACCAGCAGGGTCGAGCCGATACGGCATGCGCTGGTGCTGTCCAACGACGGTCTGGTGACGGCGGCGAGCAAGGGCCTGACACGGGAGGACGCGGAGCATCTCGCCGCGGTCTCCTCCGGTCTGCACTCCCTCGCACGCGGCTCCGGTCACCACTTCCACGCCGGCAGAGCCCGCCAGACGATGATCGAGTTCGACGAGGCGCTGCTGTTCATCACGGCGGCGGGGGACGGCAGTTGTCTCTGTGTGTTCAGCGAGGCGGAGGCGGACGTCGGGCAGATCGCATACGAGATGACGCTGATGGTCAACAAAGTCGGCGAACACCTCGGCGTGGCGGCCAGACAGCAGTCCGAGGACCCGTCCTGAGCTGTTGTTCCATCGATCTTCTCCTGGCGTGGCGCGGAAGATCGCCGGAGCCTGCGGAGGTTTTCCACAGGCTGAGCGGCGCAGCGCGTCCCCGGCTACCGTCGTCACCGAGAGTATTCGATACCCGCGGGGGAGACGACCGACCATGACCGACACGACAGCGGGGCAGACCACCGCCCCGGCGGAGCGCACCTGGAGCTCGAGCCGAGCCGCACGGGAGCTCGTACTGCGGCGCGGCGAGTTCGATCCGGCCGTCCAGCTGGGACACATCCGGACGGCGGCGGGGACGGCCGGACGGTGCGCCGCGGCCCGCGCCGCGTCCCGGCCCGACCGCCCGGGGCCGCAGCTCTCCGTTCCTGACCGCTCCGACCCGGCAGACGCCGCGGCCGAGGAGCGTTCCGGTCCCCGGCGCAGCCCACGCGGCCCGCGTGGACGGGCGGCCTTGCCGGCCCTGCTGAGGAGGCGTGTGAAGCTGCGCTGTTCACCCGCTTAAGAAAACCTCGATGGACGAGCGGGGCGCCGCTGGGCAGATTGGTGCTGGTCACGTGGCCGGAGCCGGTGAAGCTCCGGGCCGCCCTCATCCCCCCTGCCTGGAGACGCCGCGATGAAGGCACTTGTCAAGCAGCACGCCGAGCCCGGGCTGTGGCTCATGGACGTGCCGGAGCCGGAGACCGGCCCGGGCGATGTGCTGATCAAGGTCCTGCGCACCGGGATCTGCGGCACCGACCTCCACATCAGATCCTGGGACGGCTGGGCCCAGCAGGCGGTGAGCACCCCGCGGGTCCTGGGCCACGAGTTCGTGGGCGAGGTCGCCGCCGTCGGCGCGGACGTCCAGGACATCGCGGTGGGCGACATCGTCAGCGGCGAGGGCCACCTGGTGTGCGGCAAGTGCCGCAACTGCCTGGCGGGCCGCCGCCATCTGTGCCGCTCCACGATCGGCCTCGGCGTCGGGCGCGACGGCGCGTTCGCCGAGTATGTCGCGCTGCCGGCCTGCAACGTCTGGGTGCACCGCACGAAGGTGGACCTGGACATCGCGGCGATCTTCGACCCGTTCGGCAACGCCGTCCACACAGCGCTCTCCTTCCCCCTGGTCGGCGAGGACGTGCTGATCACCGGGGCCGGGCCGATCGGCATCATGGCCGCGGCCGTCGCCCGGCACGCCGGTGCGCGCAATGTCGTGATCACCGACATCAGCGAGCCCCGGCTCGACCTCGCCCGCAAGGTCGGCGCCACCCTGGCGCTCAATGTCGGCGAACACGACATCGCCGAGGCGCAGCGCCGTCTGGACCTGAAGGAGGGCTTCGACATCGGCCTGGAGATGTCCGGCCGCCCCGAGGCCATGCGGGACATGGTCGACAACATGACCCACGGCGGCCGGATCGCCATGCTGGGTCTGCCCGCACAGGAGTTCGCGGTCGACTGGTCAAAGATCGTCACCTCTATGATCACCGTCAAGGGCATCTACGGCCGGGAGATGTTCGAGACCTGGTACGCGATGACCGTTCTGCTCGAAGGCGGGCTCGACCTCAGCCCGGTGATCACCGGCTCGTACGACTACAGGGACTTCGACGCCGCGTTCGACGAGGCGGCGAACGCCCGCAGCGGCAAGATCATCCTGAACTGGGGCGCCTGACTCCGGTTGCCGGCCCGCTCGCCTTCCGGCGAGCCGCAGTCCCGCTCTCCCCTCCCGCATCCGCTAGGAGCCCTCATGTACGCGTCCGTCCGTGACGAACTCCGCACCACCCTCGACGAGATCCGCGACGCCGGGCTCTACAAGCCCGAGCGCGTCATCGGCACGGCGCAGAGCGCCTCCGTCGCCGTCACCGCGGGCGGTGCGCCCGGCGACGTGCTGAACTTCTGCGCCAACAACTACCTCGGCCTCGCCGACCACCCCGAGGTCGTGGCCGCCGCGAAGGACGCGCTGGACCGCTGGGGCTACGGCATGGCCTCCGTCCGCTTCATCTGCGGCACCCAGGAGATCCACAAGGAGCTGGAGCAGCGGCTCTCCGCGTTCCTCGGCCAGGAGGACACGATCCTCTACTCCTCCTGCTTCGACGCCAACGGCGGCGTCTTCGAGACCCTCCTCGGCCCCGAGGACGCCGTGATCTCCGACGCGCTGAACCACGCCAGCATCATCGACGGCATCCGGCTGTCCAAGGCCCGCCGCCACCGGTACGCCAACCGCGATCTGGCCGACCTGGAGCAGCAGCTCAAGGAGGCGCAGGACGCCCGCCGCCGACTGATCGTCACCGACGGCGTGTTCTCCATGGACGGCTATGTGGCGCCCCTGACGGAGATCTGCGACCTCGCCGACCGCTATGACGCGATGGTCATGGTCGACGATTCGCACGCCGTCGGCTTCGTCGGCCCCGGCGGGCGCGGCACCCCCGAACTGCACGGCGTCATGGACCGTGTCGACATCATCACCGGCACCCTGGGCAAGGCCCTCGGCGGCGCGTCGGGCGGCTATGTGGCCGCCCGTGCGGAGATCGTCGAGCTGCTGCGGCAGCGGTCCCGTCCGTACCTGTTCTCCAACTCGCTCGCCCCCGTGATCGCCGCCGCCTCCCTCAAGGTCCTCGACCTGCTGGAGTCCGCCGCCGACCTGCGCGAGAAGCTGGCCGCGAACACCGCGCGGTTCCGGACGAAGATGACGGAGGCCGGCTTCGAGATCCTCCCCGGCGACCACCCCATCGCCCCCGTCATGATCGGCGACGCCGCCGAGGCCGGCCGGATGGCTGAGCTGCTGCTGGAGCGGGGCGTCTATGTGATCGGCTTCTCCTACCCCGTCGTCCCCCTGGGCCAGGCCCGGATCCGGGTCCAGCTCTCCGCCGCGCACTCCGCCGAGGACGTGGAGCGGGTCGTCGCCGCCTTCGTCGACGCACGCCGGGCCCTGACGGCCTGATCCGGTGCGCGGCCGCCCGGCTGTCACAATGGCTTCGTGATCGACCCCCGGCGGCTGCGCATCCTGCGGGCCGTGGCGGACCACCGTACGGTGACCGCCGCGGCGGCCGCGCTGTATCTGACCCCCTCGGCCGTCTCCCAGCAGCTCAACGCGCTTGAGCAGGAGACCGGCCACGTCCTGCTGATCCGCAGCGGCAAGGGCGTGCGGCTGACCGCCGCCGGCGAGATCCTGCTGGCCCACACCCATGAGGTGCTCGCCCAGCTGGAACGTGCGGAGGCGGAGCTGGCGGACTATGCGGGCGGGGTCGCCGGAGAGGTCACCGTCGCGGCCTTCGCCACAGGCATCGCCGAGGTCGTCGCTCCCGCCACGGCCGCGCTCGCCAAGGACTGCCCCGGCATCCGGGTACGGGTGCGGGACGCCGAGGGCGACGAGAGCCTGCCCCTCGTACTCGACGGCGAGGCGGATCTGGCCGTCGCGGTCGAATACCGGGGAGCACCGGCGGAGGACGACCGGCGACTGGCTCGGGTGCCGCTGTACGCGGAGCCCTTCGACGCCGTCCTGCCGCTGGGCCACCGGCTCTGCGCCCGGGAGCGGATCGAACTCGCCGACCTCGCGGACGACGACTGGATTGGCCAGTACCCCGGCAACCCCTGCCATGACATGGTCCTCTTCGCCTGCGAACTCGCTGGGTTCCAGCCGCGTCTGCTGCACACGTCCGACGACTTCCGCGCGGTTGTGGCGCTGGCCTCGGCCGGTGCGGGTGTGGCGCTCGTGCCGCGGTCCGCGCTGCGCGGCATGGAGCTGAGGGACGCCGTGGTCCGCCCGGTGGCGGGCCCGGCCGCCACCAGGCGCGTCTTCGCCGCGGTGCGTCGGGGCGCGGAGCCCCATCCGCTGTTCCGCCCCGTCCTCGACGCCCTCGCCCAAGCGGCCTCCGGCCTCTCCGCGGCCTGACCCCCGCCGGTGCTCGGCCCCGAGCCCCCGCTTCTCTACCGCCGGAGGGGCATGCTTTCGGGCCTCCGGCAGTGCCTTCCTGCGTGTTGACCCCGAGCGACCGGTGTGAGCTGTCCGCCGTCGGTCCTCTGCCTCTCGACGGCCGGCGGCGCATCAGCCGGCGCCGGGGTTCCGGACCCCGACCCCTGACCGGCTTGCCCCGATCGCCGACAGGGCCGATTCCGCGCCTGGGCCCCGGACTTCGGCACCTCGACCGTCGAAGCGGCCTTGTCTGCCGCCCCCGGCTGTCAAGGCCGGGACGGGCTGCCCCGCGCGGCCCGTCCCGGTGTTCGAGGACACGGCCGCGGGCTGTGTCTCCGCGCGCGGGGCGCCCCGGCGCCGTACTGCACGGCCCACACGGCGAGCGGCACAGGGCGTAGCCGTCCCGCGAAGAAGGCATGGAGGAACACGGAGGAACACGGAGGAACACGAGGGACACACCGTGCGGACGCAAGCGCTCTTGCATGGTCACCGCCCCACGAAGCCCCCGCACTATCCGTCAGACGCGGTCAGGCTTAGGTGGAGTGCGGCCGACGGAACGTCACCCCCTGCGCAGCGGCCCGGAACCAGACCGGCGACCCTGGGCCGGCCGTGACAGGCTCGCCGAGCTGCCCCACCGGCCGCTGCCCGCTCCGTACCATGGTGGCATGCGCGGTCGTGAGCTGTCCCGGAGCTTCTACGAACACCTCGTCGCTCCCCTCGTGGACGGCGTTCCGCACTCCGCCGCCCTGCTCGGCGACGGCTCCGAGGTGCTGGGGTTTGACGACGACGTCTCGACGGACTACGACTTCGGGGCGCGCCTTACGCTGTTCCTTCCCCAGAGCGTCGATCCGTCCCCGGTCCACGAGGCGCTGGACGCCCTGCCCGAGTCCTTCAAGGGCTTCCCGGTCGAGCGCCGCCTGGTGGAGGTGGTGTCGGCGCCCGCGTACTTCACCGAGCGGATCGGTGTGGACCCGGCGGACGGCATGAGCCTCGCGGACTGGCTGCTCGCGCCCACCCAGCGGCTGGCGACCCTGGTGGAGGGGCCGGTCTTCCAGGACCGTGCCCAACTGCTCGAGGGCAGGCGGGCGGCGCTGCGCTGGTATCCGCCGGACGTCTGGCGCTATGTGCTGGCCGCGGGCTGGCTGCGCATCGCCCGGGAGGAGGCCTTCGTCGGGCGCACGGGCATGCTGGGCGACGCACTGGGCAGCACGGTCGCGAGCGCCCGCGTGGCGCGTGATCTGATGCGGCTGGCGTTTCTGGTGGAGCGCCGCTGGGCGCCGTACGGGAAGTGGCTGGGCACGGCGTTCGCGCGGCTGCCGGTGGCCCCGCGCGTCGCGCCGCATCTGCACGCCGCGCTCCACGCCCGTGCCTGGCGGGCGCGGGAGGCGGCCCTCAACGCCGCGGCCGGAGCCCTGGCCGCGGCGACCAACCGGCTGGGGCTGGCGGAGGAGGTCGACCCGGCTCCGCGGCAGTTCCACGCCCGCGACATCCAGGTGCTGGACGCGGCCCGACTGACCAACGCACTGGTTGCCCGGATCGCCGACCCCGAGGTGCGGGCCCTGGTGGAGAGGCTGGGGCCGCGTCACGACGGCGCGGTCGGGCGGCTGCCGGGCGCGGTCGACCAGGCGGTGGACAGCGCCGAGATCCTGATGGACCCGCCGAGCTGCCGTGCGCTGGCCCCCGTTCTGGGGTTGTGAGCCCGCGCCGTACGGGCCTTGCCTGCGGGGCGGCGGCCGCTCCGGACGCGGCACGGCGACCGGGCGGATCGTTTCTCCACCCGGTCGCCGTATACGTCCTCGGCCGTACGCGCGCCATGCGCCGACGCCGCGGAACCGTCCCGCGCGACACAGCCGTCGGCGGGCACACAAGGCGCGGGCTGGGCGCGGACGCAGGCCGTGAGCCGACGCGTCAGAAGGCGAACGCGGCCGTGTCCCCCAGGCTCGCACGCATCTCGCACGGGTTGCCGAACGTCTGCGACCAGCTCACCCTCCGGCCTTCCCAGACGCCGTCCGCGGTCACCACGACCGGGTTGTACTCACGTGTGCAGAAGACGCCCGGGTCGGGGTCGGACAACGCCGCGAACTCCGCGTTCACAGCCCTCAGTTCCGAACACGCGCCCTCCGCGGCGGGGTGGCTCCCGCTGGGCGCGGGCGCGCAGTTCAGGGTCACGGCACGGTCGACGACGGCGGTCATCGCCTCCTCGCCCCAGCCATGCGTGAGCACCAGGGACGACGGGGCGTACAGGCTGTCCGGCTGAGCCTGCGCCGTGCCCGTGGAGGCGGTCAGAGCGCAGACGGCCGCAGCGGCGGCCACGCCGATCGTCTTGCGAATGTGACGCACGTGAACTCTCCTTTGTTTCCGGCTCATTGCGGTGGGGAGTCTTGTCGACGCACAGAGTGATCGCATACTGGGGCTCGCATTTCCGGACGACTGTTCGCCTTCTGTGGTGGCCGAATGATCATTCGGGCAGCTCAGAACGCATGTGCGAGTGTGCGCCCGGGTGTCCGGCATATGGACAACCGTGGGTGGTCCAACCGGAAACAACCGTCTGAACTGGGGAGACGGCGGCATGGCCGAAACCTGGAGGCCGCCTGCTTCGACTGGAAAGCATCGCCTCTCGTATACGGAGCGGGCCTGCGTTCAGGCCCGGTTCACCGCCCGGACATAGGGCGGACACGGAGAACGGGCCCCGGCCGTCGACGGCCGGGGCCCGCCCTTCGGGAGGGTCCGGATGGAGCGTCAGGAGGTCTGTGTGGTGACCGGCGTGCCGAGGTGGGCGGCGGCGAGCCGGTCCACCAGGGCCCCCGGCAGCGGTCCGTGCGCGCCGCCGAGCCGGAAGCGGCGGCGGTCGGCGGCGAGCGAGAACCGTACGGCGTCCCTCTGTAGTTCGCTCACCGAGGGCAGCACGAGGCGGCCGAGCGGCCTCTTCCCTCGCGATGGCGGGTGGGCATCACGATCCGTGCGCTCTCTCTCACAAAACGTCGCGGCGGCTCGGGCCTGCCTGTCACACTGTGTGAGCCTTGATGACCGTACCCGGAGGGGAAGTTGGCCATGCCCGGCGAAGCGGACCGGCCGTACACCAGAGAAGAAGTGCTCCACGGCATCGCGCTCATGCAGGCGCATCTGAAGGAGGACACCGACGCGCTCGCCGCCCTGCACGGCGAGGAGGAGGACGAGGAGGCGGCCAGGGAGATCACCCGCGCCATGTACGCGCTGGCCCATCTGCTCGTCTTCGGGGCGGTCATCCCGGAGATGTGGGTCATCAAGAAGGGTCTCAGTTTTGGCAACACCAACAACGTCCCCGAGCTCCGGCTCGCGCTGCTCATGGTGGAGCGGATCGAGCAGCGGATCGAACTGGCCCATGTCCACCCGGTGGTCGGCGCGATGTCCGTGGGCGATGTGATGGGCCTGATCGTGCGCTGCGTCGGCAAGGACATGGACGAGGTGCCCGACTTCCTCGACGTGGTACGGGAGCGGACGCTCCGTTCGATGACCGCCTGACTCACAGGCGCACCCGGGCTGCCACCGGCAGATGATCGCTTCCGGTCGCCGGCAGCGTCCAGACCTCCGCCACGGTCGCCGACCGGGCGAGGACCTGGTCGATCCGCGCCACCGGGAAGCCCGCGGGCCAGCTGAGCGCGAACCCCGTCGCGGGCGCGGCTGTCTCCGCGAGCACCGGCCCGAGGCCCCGGTCGTCGAGCGTGCCGTTGAGGTCTCCGAGGAGGATCACCCGGTCCAGCCGCTCCGCCGCCACGGCCTCCGCGAGCAGGACCGCGCTCTCATCCCGCCAGGCGGAGGCGAAGCCGTCCCCCAGTCCCACGCGCACCGACGGCAGATGGGCGACGAACACGGCGACGTCCCCCCGAGGGGTGCGTGCCGTCGCCCGCAGTCCCCGCTGCCAGCCGTCCCCGATGCCGTCCGGTTTGATGTCCAGGGGGCGTACGTCGGTCAGCTCGTACGCCGACCAGAGGCCGACCGTGCCGATCACCGCATGGTGGGGGAGGTCCGGGCCGAGCTCCGCCTCGTAGACCGGCCGGGCGGCGGGCGTCACCTCTTCCAGGGCTACGAGCTGCGGCCCTGCGGAGCGCAGCGCCCGGGCGGCGCCGCGCGGATCGCTGTTCTCGTCGCTGACGTTGTGCTGTACCGCCGTCAACTCGTACCGCCCGCCGTCGCCGCCGGCGGGCAGCAGCAGCCGTCCGAAGACGGCGAGCCAGACGGCGACGGCCAGGACGGCCGCGAGCAGCGCGGTCGCCGACCGGCGCAGCAGCGCCAGGCCGAGCAGGACGGGCGTCGCCAGCCCGAGCCAGGGCAGAAACGTCTCCAGGAGGCTGCCCAGGCGGCCTGGCGTGTTCGGCACTGCGGACGGCCAGGCGAGCAGCAGCGCCACACATGCCGAGGCCGCCGCCGTGGGCCTTCCATGCGCCCATCGCCATCGTGTGCCGCCGCTGCCCGGTCTCATCGGCTCCTGTCCCGCCCATCTGTTCGATCATGTTCGTCCGTGTGTACTGCGACGCGGTGGAGTGCACAGAGGGTTCCCGTGCCGATCGGCGGAAGAGAGGGACCTGTGGACCGTTGACCTTAAGGGGCGAATAAGCGTATATAGGACTTAAAGGTCACATAAAGGCTTCTCAACAGGAGGCGGCCCGCAATGACCACCCACCCGAGCATTGAGCATCACCCCGACCTGGCAGAGATGCGCTCCCGTTTCGAACGGGCGACGAGCACCCCCATCGCCCAGGGTGTTGAGGCCCTGGCTCTGCTCACAGGTCTGTACCTGGCGGCATCGCCGTGGATCGTCGGCTTCAACGGCCTCACCACACTGGCTGTGAGCAACCTGATCGTCGGCGTCGCCTACGCCCTGTGCATGGGAGGGTTCCGCTCGGCGTACGAGCAGACCCATGCCATGGCCTACTGCGCCGTCGCCATCGGCGTATGGACGATCATCGCTCCGTGGGTCGTGTCCGGCGCCGTGGACACCACCCGCACCATCGTCAACAACGTCATCGTCGGCGGCGTGGCTGTGGTCCTCGGCCTGGCGATGACCGCGGTGGCGGGGCGTCGCCGAGAACGCGCCTAGCGCCCCTCGCGGGCGCCCGGCGTCGACCTGCGGGACGCACGCACACCGCGTCCACGCACCCCAGCCCCGGCCGGACTCCGGCCGGGGCCCTCTCGTCCCCTCCCGCGGTCGGGAAACGCGTTCCCCGGATCGGGATGACGGCGCTTCGGGTTCCGTCAAGCCCCCCGCGCCCCGTGCTCCCATCGGCGCCGACGGGAGTTCGTCGCGCCGACATGGCACGGCTCACCAGCGGACGTCCGAGCCGATGACTTCGGCCCTGCTGACGACCGCGGTGCCTGAGCTATGTTGAGCAAAAGTGGGATGAGAAGGAGGCACACCGGTGCCATCAGGGCAACAGGAACGCGCGCAGGCGTCCGCGATCACTCCGGGGCGGCACTACCCGGGCGAGGAGCCGACCCCCGCTCAGACCGTTCGCACCCTCTTCGGGGGCCATCGGCTTTCGCCCGCGCAGCGGCGCATCGCGCAGTACATCACCGACCACCTCACCGAGGCGGCGTTTCTGTCGATCACGGAGCTCGCAGAGCGCGTGGGCGTCAGCCAGCCGTCGGTGACCCGTTTCGCGACCTCCCTCGGCTTCAGCGGCTTCCCCGCGCTGCGCGAGGCGCTCCAGCCCATCGCCCTGAGCGCCGTGGCCGGCACTCCGGACATGCGCAGGGAGGACCGCCGCAACGAGCTCCAGGCGGCCGTGGACGTGGAGATCGCCAATCTGGAGAGCCTGCGCCGGGTCTTCGCCGACACCGACCAGGTCCTCGACGTGGGACGCGAGCTGGCGCGCTCCGTGCCGCTGACCGTGCTGGGCCTGCGGATCTCCGTCTCCCTCGCCGAGTACTTCGCCTACGCTGCGCGCCGCATCCACCCCGACGTGCGGCTCGTCTCACGCGGCGGCAGCGTGGCCAATGACGCGCTGCTGCAGTCCCGCGAGGCGGGGGGCAGCTGGGTGCTGGCCTTCGCGATGCCCCGCCACGCCAACGAGACCCTGGCGGCGATGCGTGCCGCGCGCAGCACCGGGCTGCGTGTGGCGCTGATAACGGACCTGACGCTGGGGCCGCTGGTCGAGGAAGCCGACATCGCGTTCACCGCCGGGACCGGATCGCGGCTCGTCTTCGACTCCTACGCGGCGCCGGGCGTGCTGACCGCGGCGATCCTCCAGGCCATGGCCGACGCCGACCCCGAACGCACCCAGCTCCGCCTGGAGAAGTACGAACAGGCGGCGGAGCAGCACGACTTCTTCCTCGAGCACTGACCGTGCCGACCGGGCACTGACTCAGGGGCGCAAGAAGCCTCCTCGGCGGGCCGGGGAGGATATTTTCAGGCCAGCAGGTGCATGAAATTTTTCATGCCCTTGCCTACTTGGCAGTAAATATATTTACTGCGTGGTGGAGCCCAGGGCTCCGGAGCAGCTGAGCCGGAACAGCACATGCGACGGAGTCCAAGGGTCAGGTGGACAGAGCACCGTGGGACGGCCTCCTCCTCGCCGCCCCAGGGTGTTCAGTTCGGGCACCGCACACCCCACGGATGCCCCCGGCGGCCCCGGCCAACCCCTGGGCCGGGCCGCCGGCAGCCGCCTGACCACTCCCGTGGCCGTCGTCCGGTGGTCCTCTTCACAAGCGCGGTGTCATGGCGCTTCCACGACGCCCAGCTGCCGCATCAGGCCGAGGTCGTCCACGTTCCACCAGCTCTCCTTGAGCTTGCCGCCCTCACAG
The DNA here is from genome assembly GCF_029846775.1 of Streptomyces chengmaiensis. NCBI lineage: Bacteria > Bacillati > Actinomycetota > Actinomycetes > Kitasatosporales > Streptomycetaceae > Streptomyces > Streptomyces chengmaiensis. The sequence continues at coordinate 46,878 of NZ_JARWBG010000043.1, read as the reverse complement.
CGGAACGTCGCATGGCCGGTTCCCGACACCTCGCGGTCCGTCGCCTCGATGCCCTTGTACGCGCCCACATGGCGGCCCTTGAACGAGAACCGCAAGCACACCGTGTCGCCCTCGGCGATCATGCTTTCGACGGTGGCGCTGGGCTGGAACGCCTCCATGATCTCCCGGTTCTCCTCCTTGGCCCGGGCGAGGTCCACGTCGTACGACGACAGGGAGGGGTCGTGCTCGCGGTAGCCGTCGGCGCACAGCCCGTCTGCCGCGTCGACATTGCCCTTGTTGATCACTTCCTCCACGAAGGTGCTCACGGCGATCTTGTTGAGCTGCTCGTCCCGGACGACGTCGAGGTCCGTGAACGACGGCATCTCGTCACAGAGCGCCACCAGCTCCCGGAAGATCCGGTCGGTCTCGGGCAGGTTGGAATTCCTCATCGCCTCCTCGTACGAGGGGAACTCCACGATCTCCAGGACGTGCGTGGCGTCGGAGCGGTCCTGCCCGACGATCGAGTGGGTGGCGGTCCGCTTGCCCTGGGTCGCCTGGACCCAGCTGTCCATCAGGCTGTTCAGCTCATCCAGCCTGCTGGTCTTGCAGTCGATGATCTGGACGAAGGTCATGGCTCCTCCTGTCGTGAAGCATGTGGCTGTGTTGTGTGCTGTTCGGCAGGCCGCCGGCGCGCCCACCCGCGCTAGAGGCGGTGGAGGCCGTGCCGGAGCCGGCGGCGCAGGAGTCTTCGCGCCCAGCGCACCGGCCCGAACGGCCCGCCGGCGGAGCGCGGCACATGCTGGGCGGCGCCGGGCGGCGGCCCGGGGGGCACGGGAGGGACGCGGAGAACCTGGCCGTCGATGTGCATGGCGCACACGGGGACGTTCCCGGACGGCGAGGGAGGGTCGATCGTGACGGTGAAGGGCCGCGGCGGTTCGCCCGGCAGCTCCGCCGCCACCACGACGGGCCCCTTGGCGGAGCCCCGTCCGTAGCCGACGACCTTGCCGTCCACCAGAAGCTCGATGTCCCGAGTCGCAACTCCGGGCCTCACGGTCACCGAGTGACCGTTGCGGTCGAGGTGATAGCGGTGAACGCGGGCCATGAGAAGCCTCCCGGACCCGGACGGTGCGTCTGTGTCAGCGGTGCGTCTGTGTCAAGCGTACGCATCCGGCCTGTCGGGGCGCTCCCCGGAGAGGGCCAGCACGCCTTCCGGGGTGAGCTCGACATGGGATCCGAACGGGCGGCTGACCCGGTCGAGGACCGTCCGCAGCCAGGCCCCGTCCTCGCGAGAGGCGTGTTCCAGCCGCATCCGCCGCGCCTGCAGCGGAACCATCCGCACCTCGCGGACGACGGCCCCGTCGGGGGCGGCCGCGTCCACCGACACCAGGTACAGCAGCCGCAGGTCGTCCCGGTAGGCGTCGTGCCCGCTGATGCCCTCGTAGTCGTCGACCAGATCGCCGCAGCCGTAGAGGACCAACCCGCGGCCGTACGCCTCGACCGGGCGGGGGTGATGCGACGAGTGGCCGTGCACGATGTCGACGCCCCCGTCGAGGAGTGCGTGCGCGAACCGCACCTCCTCGCGCGCCACGCGGTAGCCCCAGTTGGGCCCCCAGTGGACCGAGGCCACCGTCACATCGCCCGGCCGCCGCGCCCGGCGGACCCGGTCGGCGATCTCGGCGGCGGCGTCCTGCGAGGGCTCCGCCACCCAGTCGACGCCGCTGCGGTCCTGCCCCGCGGCCCAGCCGCTCGGGACGCCGCTGGTCGGCATGGCGAAGGAGAAGACCAGCACCCGGCCGGCGCGCTCGCCCGATCCGTAGGGGGCGACCGCCGGCTTCTGCGCCGCCCCGAGGGCCCGGCCGGCCCCCGCGGTCGCCAGCCCCGCGCCCTCCAGGGAGGCCAGGGTCTGCGCCAGGCCGCTCCGCCCGAAGTCGAGCACATGATTGTTGGCCAGCACGCAGACGTCGGGGCGGGCTGCGGCCAGCGAGGGCAGGTTGGCGGGGTGCATCCGGTAGTGGATGCCCTTGCCCGGCGCGAACGTGTCGCTCGTGGTGACCGAGGTCTCCAGATTGACGATCCGGACGTCGACGCCGGCGGCGTCCAGCACGTCCAGCGCCTCGCCCCACGGCCAGGTGAAGCCCACTGGACACGGAATCGGCCCGTTCGCACGCTCCGCGAGACCCACATACGCGCGTGCGTCATCCATGTAGGGCTCGTGCAGTTCGGGATCGCCGGGATGCGGCAGGATCTGATCGACCCCGCGGCCCAGCATCACATCGCCGCAGAGAAACAGCCTGACCAGCCCTTTGGCCATGCTCCCAGCCTAGGCCTTCCCACGCAGCACGCCGATCTTGTCGATGCGGTGTTCGGGGTTGCCCTTGGCGTCCCGCCAGAAGTTGCCCGCCGCGTCGTCCTCCGGCGTCGCACAGGTGGAGATGGTGATCATCGCCTCGGTGGGCTTCTCGCCGGGGGAGCCGGGCACGGCGGCCCGCTGCTCGGCCAGCGACCGCTCCGACCGGAACGACGTCGTACGGGTCTCGATGATCTCGTAGGCGTAGACCGTGCCGTCGAACTCGACGTACACCATGTCGCCCTCGTCGAGGGACGGCAGATCGCGCAGCGGACCGCCCGCCGACAGCCGGTGGGCCGTGACGAGGTAGTTGCCCCTCTCGCCGGGGCCGACGCCGCCCTCGTCGCCGTACGGGCTCGCGGCCACGCCCCGGTCCTGGATCCGGGTGCCCGGCCAGTCGTCCGTCGTGCCCTCGTACGGGACGACCCGCAGGTCCTTCACCCCGATCGCGGGCATCGACAGCGACGCGGCCCGGCTGCGCGGGTCGGCGGAGTCGCTCGGCTCGGGGGAGGGCTTCTGGTCCGGGACGGCCGCGGCGGCCGGAACCGCAGGCGGCGCGACGGTAGGCCCGGCAGCAGGCGAGGCGGAGGCGACAGGGGCCGGGGCGGCGGCTCCGGCGTCCCCGGGGCGGCCGCCGGAACACGCCGCGAGGGCGACGACCAGCGCGCTCGCTAGAGAGGCGGCGACAGCTCGGTACAGGCTCATGACTCTTCCATGCTGAGAGGAACGGCACGCCGAAGTCCAGCGGAGTCACCGACGGTCAGGGGATCACGACTGGCCGCGATGGACCACCGGCCGTAGATTCCGCGGTATGAGGCCGCAGCCCGGCGTCGCCCTCACCTCGGCCATGGTGGCGCTCACCCTGACCACCGGCGTCGTCGAGGCCGTCAGCTTCCTTGTGCTGGGCCCCGTGTTCACCGCCGTGCAGACGGGCAATCTGCTCCTGCTCGGCATCGCGTTCGGCGGCGGGGACGGCCTGTCCCCGGCGGCCTCCGCCGCCTCGCTCGGCGGGTTCGCGACGGGCGTGGTCCTCGGCACCCACTTCACGGAGCGCATCAAGGCCCGCGGACACCGCTGGCTGGTCGGCGCACTGTGCGCGGAGGCCGCCCTGCTGGGCGTCGCGGGGCTGGCGGGCTGGGGCATCGAGGCGGTCGGCCGGACGCCGACCGCCCGGCACTACGCGGTGACCGCGACCGTCGCCGGCGCCATGGGCCTGCAGGCGGTCGCGGCCATGAGGGCCCGGGTGCCGGACGTCCCCACGGTGGTGGTCACCCGCACCCTCGTCGTGCTTCTGAGCGTTCCGCCACTCGCCCCGCCCGCGGCGAACACACCTTCGGGTCCTCGGCACCAGGGGCGGCGGGCGGCCGCCTTCGGCGCGATGCTCACCGGCGCATGGCTGGGGGCGGGGCTGCTGCACCTGAGCGTCAGCCCGGGCGCCGTGCTGCTCGCGGCGGCAGGGGGAGTGCTGGCCGTCGGGCTCGGCTACGGTTACGTCCCCCATCGCCGCCCCCCGCGGCCGGACCGACCTGCCGGACCGACCCCCGCGCCGGACTGACCCGCCCTCGTGCGCCGCTGCCACGCGCACTGGACGAACGCCCGTCTGTCTGCCGCCGCCCCCGCAACGCGGGCACACGCACCGCCCACCCGTACGACACCGTCCGCATGCGGACGGCCGCCACGGGTACCCGCCCATCCCCAGCGATCACGAGCCTGCCCGCCGATCCAGGGCCGGCCAGTCAGAGGGACGGTGGGCGCCCGTGCAGCAGCAACGCCCGGGCCCGGCGCGCCTCACGCCGGCAGCCCTGCGGCTGTCCGTACGGGCGCTGCTTGCGCTGCTCGTGTGCCTGCTCGCCCTGCCCGCCGCCGCCGACCGCCCCGCCCAGCCGCAGGACCGCCCCACCGTCCTGGCCACCCGCGTCGACGACACCGTCACCCCGGTCATCGCCGCCCACATCGAGGACGGCATACGCGAGGCGGGGCGCGAGGGCCACGCGGCGCTCCTCGTCGAGCTGAACACCCCCGGCGGACTCCTCACCTCGACCCGGGAGATCGTCCAGGGGTTCTTCGCCTCCGACGTCCCTGTGATCGTGTACGTCGCCCCCTCCGGCGCGCGCGCCGCGTCGGCGGGCGCGTACATCACCATGGCCGCCCATATCGCGGCCATGGCGCCCGGCACGCACATCGGCGCGGGAACTCCCGTCACCGGCGAGGGCGAGACCGCCAGCGAGAAGGTGGTGAACGACTCCGCGGCGTTCGCCGTGGCGATCGCCGAGCAGCGCGGCCGGAACGTCGAGTTCGCCGACGACATGGTCCGCGACGGGATCTCCGTCTCCGACCGGGAGGCGCTGCGGCGAGGCGTCACCGACATCACCGCCGCCTCCCGCACCGAGCTGCTCGCCGCCGCCGACGGGCGGACCGTGACCCTCGCGCAGGGGCAGCAGACCGTGCTGGACACGGCGGGCGCACAGATCGACGAGTACGGCCTCGGCTTCTTCGGCGAGGTGCGGCAGCTCCTCGCCAGCCCCGAACTGGCCTTCCTCTTCCTGTCGCTCGGCACCCTCGCCGTGATCTACGAACTGGCCAGCCCCGGCATGGGGTTCGGCGGCATCATCGGGGCGATCCTGCTCATCCTCGGCTTCGTCGCCCTGAGCGTGCTGCCGTTCAACGCGGCCGGCCTCCTCCTGCTGGGCCTGGCCGCGGCCCTCTTCGCGGGCGAGGTGCTGACACCGGGCGTCGGAGTGTTCGCCGCCGGGGGAACCGTCGCCCTGGTGCTCTCCGGAGTCTTCCTCTTCCGCGGCGAGACGGGCGTCGACCCCGCCGTCCTGTGGCCGACGGCCCTCGTCGTCGGCGGGGGCTCCGTCCTCGCGGGACGTCTCGCCTGGCGGGCCCGGCGCGCCCCCGTCACCAGCGGCGGGGAACTGCTGATCGGCCAGGAGGCGACGGTCGCCGCCGCGCGGGGCGACCGCGCCCAGGTGCTGCTCGAAGGGGCCTGGTGGACGGTCCGCAGCCGTGACGGCAGCGCCCTGGCGAACGGCGCCCGGGTGCGCGTCGTCGACCGCGAGGACCTGGACCTCGTCGTCGAACCCGTGCCTCCTCCCGGCCCGAGTCCGCCACACCCGAAGGAGAGTCCGTCATGAACGCCGCCTGGACCGGCATCGCCGTCGCGGCCCTCATCGTGCTGCTTCTGCTGATGCTGTCCGTGAAGATCGTGCCCGAGTACGAGCGCGGAGTGATCTTCCGTCTCGGCCGGATCATCGGGGCGAAAGGCCCGGGGCTGTTCTTCATCATCCCCGTCGTCGACCGGCTCGTACGGGTCTCCCTGCGCACGGTCACCATGGACATCCCGCCGCAGGACATCATCACCAAGGACAACGTCACCGTGCGCGTCAACGCCGTGACCTACTTCAACGTCGTCGACCCCAACCGCTCCGTCGTGGCCATAGAAGACCATGTCAAAGGCACCTCGCAGATCGCCCAGACCACGCTGCGCAGCATTCTCGGCCAGGTCGACCTGGACGAGCTGCTGGTCAACCGCGACGAGATCAACCAGCGGCTCCAGCAGATCATCGACGACGTCACCAACCCCTGGGGCGTCAAGGTCACCCTGGTCGAGGTCAAGGACGTCGAACTGCCCGAGGCCATGCGCCGCGCCATGGCCCGTCAGGCCGAGGCGGAGCGCGACCGGCGCGCCAAGGTCATCCACGCCAAGGGCGAGTTCGAGGCCGCCGAGACCCTGGCGGACGCGGCCCTGCGCCTCGAAGGCCACCCGGCCGCGATGCACCTGCGCATCCTGTCCACCATGACCGAGATCTCCAGCGAGCGGAACTCCACCCTCATCTTCCCGCTCCCGATGGAGGTCCTCCGCCTGGTCGACATGCTGAGCCAGAGCGGCGACCGCCCCGCCAAGCTAGCGGCGGAGCGGCAGGCCGACGAAACGTAGTGCGAAGGGAGGGGCGGAAGCGGGGACATCGCACGGACATCGCCGGCCGCGTCGGCCTCGGCGACCGAGCCACACCCGCCGCCTCCTGACACATCCCGGTCCCGCCGGCGGCCGCGCGTGCTCACAAGCCGTGTCGCCGGGCCCCGAGGACCCGCTCGCACACGGCCCGTTCGCTTTCCGGGGAGAACGGACCGCGGCGCGCGGCCACGGCCCGGCGGGTCTCCTCCGCGACCAGGTCCGCGTTGACGGCCGCGGCGGCCCGGGCCCCCGCCGCGGCGGCGCCCACCACCTGCTCGGTGAGCTGAACGGCATTGCCGGCGGCCCACACTCCCGGGACGGACGTCGCGCCCGAGGCGTCGACGGCCAGGGCGCTGCCGATGACATGGCCGCCCATCTCCTGCTCGGCCGGCTCCAGCCCGAGCGGGGCGAGGAAACCGACCCGGGCGGTGAAGCGCGGGGCGACCGCAAGCGCCCGGCACCGCACGGCCGTTCCGCCCGCCGTCCGTACGCCGCTCAGCCGGCCGTCGGCCGTCGTCTCCAGGGCCGTCACCTCCCCCTCCACGACGGCGACGCCCCGCGCGGCGAGCTGCTCCCACTGCTCCTCGTCCGGTTCCGGCCCGGTGTGCCGGAAGTAGGTGACATCGTCGCTCCACTGACGCCACAGCAGCGCCTGCCGCACCGCGAGCGGCCCCGTCGCCAGCACCCCGATCGGCTGGTCCCGCACCTCCCAGCCATGGCAGTACGGGCAGTGCAGCACATCCCTGCCCCACAGCGCGGCCAGCCCCGGCACCTCGGGCAGCTCGTCCGCGAGGCCCGTGGCCACCAACAGCCGCCCGCCGCGCACCGCGCCGCCGTCGTCCAGGACGACCCGGAACCCTCCGTCGTCGCAGCGCTCCACGGCCATGGCCAACGCATCCCGGAACTCCCCGCCGTAGCGGCGCACCTCGGAGCGTCCGACGGCCAGCAGCTCACGCGGGTCGACACCCTCCCGGCCCAGATGGCCGTGCACGCCCTCGGCCGGCGCGTTGCGCGGCTCGCCCGCGTCCACCACCACGGCGGAGCGCCGCGCCCGCCCCAGCGTCAGCGCCCCGCTCAGCCCTGCCGCGCCGCCGCCCACCACCACCACGTCGTAGCGCTGCTCGCCATCCTGTGAGGTGTTCATCGTCATTGCTCCCTCTCCGTCCCATCATGCGGCGTTACCTCCGTTTCCGGAGATGCGGAGATACTGCGCCCACCCTCCCGGGTCAAGCAATGTTCTTTGCCGATCCTGCAAACCGGTCCAGGGTCAAAACCCGCTCCCCCACCCGGGCGAACACATCTCGGCGCCCTTCCCGGAGATGCCACGACGGCGCCACGGGGCGGTTGAGGACCGACAGTCACAACCGTCGCCATCCGTCCGTGCGGCACCCACGAGTACGGCCGCGGGCAAGCCCGTTCATCCGTTGGAGGGGCGGCATCCCGCTCCGGGCGCGGATGGCGCGGGCGCTGCCGGAGCCGCCCCTACAGTCGGCCCGTGCTCATCCAGCCCGCCGCCGCGCCCGCCGGCGAAACCGCCGCCGGCAAAAGCGGTTCGGCCGACGCCCCCACCGGCGCACCCCCCACCGGCGCACCCCACACGGCGGACATCGCCCGCCTGCCAGGTCCCCGCCTTCCGCCCCGCGGCCTCCTGCCCTCCCGCCTCGCCGCCGCCCGGCTGCCGCTGTCGGTCACCGCGGCATCCGTGCCGCTGTACGCGCTGTGGGCCGGGTGGCTGGCCACGGGCGCCGGGGACCTGGCGGCGCAGGTCGCCTGGTCCTCGTTCGCCGAACACCATCCGGGCGGCGCGTACAACCTGTCGTGGTACGGGGGCATGCACCCGGCCAACTACAGCCTGCTGACCCCCCATCTGATGGCCCTCGTGGGTGTGCGGGCGGTGTCCGTCTGCGCGGGCCTGGCCGCCACCTGGGCCCTGACCTGCCTGATCCGCCGTGTGCCGCGGCTCACCGCGCCCCTGTGGCCCTCCCTCCTGGGCGCGGTCACCGTGTGGTGCAACGTCGCCTCCGGCCGCACCACGTTCGCCGTGGGCCTGGCCGCCGCCTGCTGGGCCTGCCTGCTGCTGCGCAGGCCCCTTCCCTGTGCGGCGGCCGCGGCGCTCACCGCCGCCTCCAGCCCGGTGGCCGGACTGTTCCTGCTGGTCGTCGGCGCGGCCCAGCTGCTGCTGCGCCGCCCGCGCGCCGCCGCGTCCCTGCTGCTCCCCGTGGCACTGGTTCAGCTCTGCGTCGCCCTCGCCTTCCCGTACTGGGGGGAGCAGCCGATGGACCTGCGTACCGCGGCCCTCCCGCTCCTTCTCTGCGCCGCGACGGCCCACGCCGTGCCCCGCTCCTGGACGGCCGTGCGGACCGGCGCGGCCCTCTACGCCGCAGGCGTTGTCCTCGCCCTGCTCCTCACCACGCCCGTCGGCTCGAACGTCGACCGGCTCGCGCTCGTCGCAGGCCCGCCCCTGCTGCTGGCAGCCCTGCTCACCGCGCCGGACCCCGACGTGGGCGCCGCACCGGCCCCGACCCTCCGCACCGCATCGGACCTCCACCGCGGCCGCGACCGCGGTGCCGGGCCGGGCCCGCGCCCCGCACGTCGCACGGCGCGCACGGCCGTGGTCCTCGCCGCCGTCCTGGCCGCCTCGGCGTGGACGCTCGGCAGATGCGCCGACGACCTGCGCCACTCCGTGCACGTCCCGGCCTGGGCAGGCCACGCCGAGGAGGTGACGGAGCAGCTGCGCCGTCTGGGCGCAGACCGCTCCCGCATCGAGGTCGTGCCCGCCCGCGACCACCGAGAGGCCTGGCTGTTCGCCCGCCGCTTCCAGCTCGCACGGGGCTGGAACCGCCAGCTCGACGTGGAACGCGCACGGCTCTTCTACGACGGCACCCTCGACGCCCGCACCTACCGCGCCTGGCTGGACCGCTGGGCCGTCAGCCATGTCGTCCTGCACACCGGGCGGCCCGACGGCCCCGCCGTCGCCGAAGCCGTGCTCATCGCCTCCCGCCCGCCCTGGCTGCGGCAGGTCTGGCAGGACGACCACTGGACCGTCTTCGCCGTCGACGGCGCGACGCCGCTGGCCGACGGGCCCGGTCGCATCGTCCGCGCCGCACCCGCCGAAGTGGTCCTCACCGTCGACCGCCCCGGCCCCGTCACCGTACGCGTCCGCCATTCCCCCTGGCTGCGCGCGGACAACGGCGCAGCCGTCCGGGCCGACGGCGAGTGGACCCGGCTGACCGCGCCGCGGGCAGGCCGCTACCGGCTCTACGCCCCCTACCTCGGCCTCTGACCGAGCATCCGCCGGCCGCGTCGCACACGGGCTAAAGTCCCTCCATGAGCGACAGCCTGCGCGCCCCGTTCGGGAACTTCACCGCCGTCCGCCCCGCCCTGGACGCCGCCGGACTCCTCGCAGGCCCCGTGGCCGAGGCGCTGCGCACCTGGGACAAGCGAGAAGCGGCCGCATCCGTGCTGTATGTGGACACCGACCCCGACAAGGCCGACACGGCCGTCTTCTGCGAGACATACGACGTGTCGCCCGGAACCTCCGCCAACTGCGTCGTGGTCGCCGCGAAGCGCGGCGGCGTCACCACCCTCGCCGCCTGCCTCGCCCTCGCCCACAGCCGCGTCGACGTGAACAACGCCGTCCGGCACCGCCTCGAGGCGCGCAAGGCCTCCTTCGCCCCGCGTGACACGGCGGTCGCCGAGACCGGCATGGAGTACGGCGGCATCACCCCCGTCGGGCTGCCCGCCGGCTGGCGGCTGCTCATCGACGACGCGGTGACCGCCGTCGACTGGGTCCTCGTCGGCAGCGGACGCCGCAGAGGCAAGCTCATCCTCCCCGGAAGCGCACTGGCCCAGCTCCCCGGAGCCGAGGTCCTGCCCGGACTGGGAGTGCCGGCCGCCGACTGATCCCCTGTCAGGGCGGCGGGAGGGGCACTGCTCTGAGGCGACCGGGTGAAGCCGAAGGACCCGGCGGCGCACCGACCCGTCGCGGGCGCGGCATCTGGTTCCCTGAACCCATGCGCTACGCCGTTCTCGGCACCGGAACCGCGGGCCGTACCCTCGCCGCCGCCCTCAGCTCGCTCGGCCACGAGGTCGTCATCGGCACCCGCGACCCCGAGACCACCCTCGCCCGCACCGAACCCGACGCCATGGGCAATGCGCCGTTCGCCCAGTGGGCGGTGAACCATCCGCTGATCCGCCTCCAGACCTTCGGCGACGCCGCCGCCCACGGTGAGCGGATCCTCAACGCCACGGCCGGCGCCGCCAGCCTCAGCGCCCTCGAAGCAGCCGGCGCCCGGCAGCTGAACGGCAAGATCCTGCTGGACGTCGCCAACCCGCTGGACTTCACCCACGGCATGCCGCCCACCCTCGACCCGGTCAACACCGACAGCCTGGGCGAACGGATCCAGCGCACCTTCCCCGGCGCCCGCGTCGTGAAGACCCTCAACACCATGAACAGCGCCGTCATGACCGAACCGGCCCGCGTCCCGGGTGAGCACCATGTCTTCGTCTCCGGCGACGACGCCGACGCCAAAGCGGCCGCCGTCGAGCTGCTCGTCGCCTTCGGCTGGCCCCGGGACGGCGTCATCGACCTCGGAGACATCAGCACCGCCCGCGGCCCCGAAATGCTGCTGCCGATGTGGCTGCGCCTGTGGGGCGCGCTGGGACACACCGACTTCAACTTCCACATCCAAGGGGCCCGCGCCCGCGGCTGATCCGAGGCGCCCGCCCGTCACCCCCGGGCAGTCTGGACCACCTCGACGCCCTCCGGCACGCCGCTCACCCGGGGCACGGACGACGGGCTGACCCGCAGGGTGCCCAGCCGCGGAAAGGCCGACAGCCACGCGAGCGAGCCGCCCAGGTCATAGCCGAGCCACAGATGCGTCACCCGCTCCCGCGGCAGCGTCCCGGTCAGTTCCTCCGGGGAGAGCGGCCCGGCGATATGCACCCGGCTGCGGCCGCCGAGCGACGCCAGGGCGCGCAGCTCCTCCTGGTCGGTGACCGTGAAGTACAGATCGCGCTCGTCCAGATGAGCGATGATCTCCTTGGCGTAGCGAGCCGTGTCGAACCGCCGCCAGGCGTGCGCCAGCTGAGCCCGTGTCTCCAGGCGCTCGCGGTCACGCAGCCCGGCGAGATAGTCGATGGCCATGTCGTCCGCGACCGAACTGGCCGTGATCGCGAGGATATGGGCCTCGTCGTCGCCGACCGTCGCCGGATCGGGCAGCATCTCCAGCACGATCGGGCCGATCCAGCCCAGCGCCCGCGCCGCGGCCGGAGTGGTGGGCCGGACGATGTCGCGGGTGAAGCGGTGCACCCGTTCCCGCACCTCCGGGTCGATCTCGCTCACATGCTCCAGGCAGGCGGCGGCGAGCAGCTTGCGGTGGCGGGAGGCGGAGGCCCGCAGCCCCGGCTGCGGGGCCAGCAGCCGGGTCAGCAGATCCGCGCACTCGTCGGGCCGCGACAGCGACACGGCCATCCGGAACACATCCTCCCACTCCGTCAGATGCGCATGGTTGAGCAGCAGTCCGAAGTCATGCCGCTGCACCGTCGCATCCGCCGCCAGATAGTCCTGGAACGTACGGTGGATGAAGTCGACCGCGCCCGGCGCGGGTTCGCGCAGCAGCCCGGTCCGGTTGAGCAGATGACGGTAGATCTGCTCGGCGTCGCCCTGCCGGGCGGCGTCCGGCACCGCCGGCAGATGCTGCGCCAGGATGTCCACGGCCACGTCGCGGTCCATCTCCGATCTCCCGTTGATCAGCATCCAGTGCGCCAGCTTCTGCAGCAGCTGGATCTTCGGCTGGCGCGGCAGATCGATCCCGTCGGTCGGCACCAGCACCGCACGCTCCCGGTCCCTGCGCTCCAGCAGCATCGACAGCGCGGCGTCGTACAGATCCTTGCGGCCCTTGGGCAGATAGCCGCGCCGTTCCCGGTGCAGTGCGCACAGCAGCCCGCACATCAGCGGATTGGTGGCCAGCCGCCCCAGGTCGCGGGTGATGCGCACCGCGCTGATCAGCGTCTGCTCATAGCGTTCCAGGCGCTCCGCGTCGGCGCTGGGCGCCTGCCGGGCGGCATGGTGCCAGCGCTGTATGAACGCGACGACGTCGTCCCGGCTCATGGGTGCGAGCCGCAGCTCCGTGAAGCCCTCGGCCGCCAGCCAGTCCTCCCGCACCGCGGACGGGCGCGAGGTCACCAGCCAGACATTCCCGGGATACAGCGCCGTCCACTCGCGCAGCCGGTGCCGCAGCTGCTCACGCTGGCTCTCCGGGGCCTCGTCGACGCCGTCGATCAGCAGCAGCCCCCGCCCGGCCGACAGCACCCGGTCCGCCCAGCCCGCCGGCTGCGCCTCCGCCCCCGGGTAGCCGACGGCGCGCAGAAAGTCTCCGGGCGTGGGAAAGCCGTCCCGCACGAACCGCCGCACCGGCAGCATGAAAGGCACCCTGCCGTGCAGTCCGGCCAGCGGCTCGGGCAGCTCGCCCAGCGCGGTGGACACCGCCAGCCACTGCATCAGGGTCGTCTTGCCGGAACCCGCAACGCCCCGCAGCAGAATCCGCGTCAGCCCGGACAGCGCCTGAGCGGCCGGGACCGCCGTGCCCGCCTCCTGCGGCTCATCGTCCCCGGCAGGCTCGCTCTCGCAGCGCAGACCGAGATAGGCGGAGCTCAGCGGCCAGGTGTCGGGGGAGTGCGCCAGATCGATCCCGAAGATCGTCAGATGGTTGTGGAGCACCGCGGTGTCCCTGGCGAACCGCTCCTCGAACGCGGCGTCCGCCCCGGCGGGCGACGGAACGCGCTCCGCCAGCCGCCGGTACCGCTCCTCCAGTTCGGCCAGGAACCGCCCGTGCTCCACCAGCGTCCGCGCCGTGAACTGGGAGCGGCTGCTGAAGAACTCCAGCACATGGCGGGACGCCACCTCGATCAGCAGCCCGTACAGCAGCGTCCCGTCGGCGCTGAGCTCCCGCCCGGCGCCGGGCGTCGCTGAGCGCAGCCGCCGGGCGAACTCCTCGGGCCGCAGCCCGACGGCCTGCACATCGCTCATCTCGATCTCGCCCATCGCCCGCAGGGTCCGGGCCACGGCATCGGCCACGGCAGGCTCCTCGTCCGGCGCGACCGGCCGCTCTCCGGGGCCCTCGACGGCACGGCGCACCAGCTCGGCGGCCAGCCGATCGAGATCGGCTTCCGTCAGGGTGCTCTTCTCGCCCCGGAAGGAGAGCAGCCGCGCGATCCGCACGGGTCGGCCGACCAGCCCCGCCCCCGGACCGCCGCCGGCGAAGAGCTTCTTGACGAGATGTGCGACCACCGGCTGGGACAGCCGCCCGACCACAAGTGCGGGATCCATCCGCATAACCCCCCGTAGAACTGGTGCCCCATCACATTCCGGTCCCGAGGGTAGTCCGCCCCCGCGCGGCCCCGGGCGATGATCGCCACAGGCCGCCCCGCCCGGCGCGTGAACCCGCACAGCGGCGTCGAGGTGCGAGACTGGAGACAAGATCTTCGGTCCGCGGCTGCGCGAGGTGCACTGATGAGCTGGGAATCGTGGACGACGACGGGACTGTACGCGGGAGCCGGAGGGGTCCGCACCGACGAGGCCGGCCTGCTGACCGGCGATGTCACCGTGCATACCACCTGGTCGAAGGGCGAGGCGCAGATCGCTGTGCAGTACAGCGGGGCGACGGACTGGTTCACCATGGCGGGCAGCCCCGTCCCCTGCGACACAGCGGAGCAGAGCCGTCGGCTGCATGACGCCGTGGTCGCGGCCGTCCGCCGCGGCGACGGCGCGACGGTCCCGACCGTGTGGTGACCCCCACGCCCCGCCAGGGCGGCGCCCCCAGCCATCCCGGCCCCGGGGGGCTGCCCGCGTGCCTGCCATGCCCGGGGTCCAGGTGCTGTCTGCCGGTCTTTCCCCCCGCCCCTCCCCGAACTCCTGGCTCCGCCCCGGACCCCGTACGGCCTGGAGGCGGTGTCCTCAACCGCCCCGGTTGCCGCCCCCGGACACCTCCCTCGGCTACCGCCTCCGGACCCCGCCCGGCGGCACCCCCAGAGGCGCGCCGCCCGGGTGACGCCCCCCACGGAGACGCCCTCAACGGGGCTGGAAGGCTGCGCCGAATTCCAGCCTCGTCGGCGTCTGAGGCGCGGGTGGCAGCACAATCGAGCCTTGCCGGTGTCTGAGGCGCTTGGGGCAGCGCAGTCGAGCCTTGCCGGTGTCTGAGGCGCGGGTGGCAGCACAATCAAGCCTCGCCGGCGTTTGAGGCGCGGGGGTCGGGGGGCGGAGCCCCCCGCACGGGGCCCGGGGCGGAGCCCCGGCGTCACGCCGGGGCTCCGCCCCGGGCAACAAGGCCTGCGCACGCGCACCCGTCCCGCGCGTCGCTGACAGGGCCCCGGCGGCCGACGCGGTTCCATGGGACCCGCCGCCTGACCGAAGCGAGGGAACGTGTCCGAACAGGAGGCCACGGGCGCCAGCCCGCCCGCGCCCGACCGGCTCCAGGCCGATGCCATCGGATTCGCCGAGGCCCTGGTCATCGGCTTGAACTCCACCTCCCCGGCCTACTCGCTGGCCGCCGTCATCGGCCCGGTCGTGGCACTCGTCGGCGTCTACGCGCCCGGGGTGATGCTCGCCTCGTTCGTCCCGATGGTCCTCATCGCCTCCGCGTTCTTCTACCTCAACAAGGCCGACCAGGACTGCGGCACCACCTTCTCCTGGGTCACCCGGGCGATGGGACCCTGGGCCGGCTGGTTCGGCGGCTGGGCCATCACCATGACCGGCGTCCTGGTGATCGGCTCGCTCGCCGACGTCGCCGTCCGCTTCGCCCTGCTCGCCTTGGGCCTGGACGGCTGGGCCGGCAGTGAGGCCGTACGCCAGACGCTCTCCGTCGTCCTCATCGTGGTGATGACCGCCGTCTGCGTGATCGGCACCGAAGTGTCCGCCCGTGTGCAGGACCTGCTGATCGCGGCGCAGGTCGTCCTGCTGCTGGTGTTCGCGGTCGTCGCCCTCTACCGCGTCTACGCGGGCACCGGCTCACTCGGCTCCACCGAGCCGGAGCTTTCGTGGCTGAACCCCTTCGGCGCCGGGGGAGCGGCGCTGACCGGCGGACTGCTGCTGGGCGTGTTCATCTACTGGGGGTGGGAGTCGGCGGTGAACCTCACCGAGGAGACCGAGAACTCCGCCAGCGCCCCCGGCAAGGCAGGCATCTGGTCCACGGTCATCCTGCTGGCGACCTATCTGTCCACCGGCTTCGCGGTCGTCGCCTACGCGGGCGTCGACTACCTCTCCGAGAACGCCGACGAGGAAGAGACGCTCTTCGCCCTGCTGGCGGGCGAGGTGATGGGCGGCTGGGACTGGGTCCTGCTGATCGCCGTCTCCACCTCCGCCCTGGCCTCCACCCAGACGACGATCATCCCCGCATCCCGCACGGCCCTGTCCATGGCCCGCCGGTACGCGCTGCCCGCTCAGTTCGCTCATATCCACCACCGCTTCCACACCCCGGACGTCAGCACCTGGTGGGTGGCCGCCATCGCCGTCGCGTGGTATCTCGCGGTCAACCAGATCAGCGAGAACGCCGCCTTCGACTCGCTCACCGCACTGTCCCTGCTGATCGCGTTCTACTACGCCCTCACCGGTGTGGCCTGCGCGGTCTACTACCGCAGGCTCCTCACCCGCAGCCCGCGCATCTTCGTCCTCGTCGGCCTCGGCCCGCTGATCGGCGCGGCGCTCCTCGCCTGGCTCCTCGTGGAGTCCGTCATCGACATGTCCGACGCCGCCAACTCCTACAGCGGCGTGTCCTGGTTCGGCCTCGGCCCGCCGCTGGTCATCGGCGTGGGAATCGCCGCCGTCGGCGTGGTCGTCATGGTGGTGTGGCGGCTGACGGCGCCCTCGTTCTGGNCGCTGGTCATCGGCGTGGGAATCGCCGCCGTCGGCGTGGTCGTCATGGTGGTGTGGCGGCTGACGGCGCCCTCGTTCTGGGCGGAGCGCCGGGAGACGGCCGACCCCCGGCTCCTGGACGCCAGCCCGGCGCCGTGACCGCGCCGCCGCACCCTCACCGCGCCGCCGCACCCTCACCGCGCCGCCGCACCCTCACCGCGCCGCCGCACCCCCACCGCCCGCCGCCCACCCGGCACGGTGACCGCCCCGGCCCCACTCGGCCCCACTCGGCCCCACTCGGCTCCGCGTGCCGCCGCACACCCACCCCGCCGCCTCCGCGCGCCGCCCGTCACCCCGGTGCGCCTCACCCAGGCCGCCGGCCCCCGGTGTTTGACTGAGCGCCGTGCCCCTCGACCGCTACGGCGTACTGTCCGGAACGCTTCACCGCCACTTCCGCGACCAGCCCGACACCCAGGGCCGCTGGTTCCACGTCAACCTGGAGGTCGACGCGCCCTCCGGCCGCTACCGGTGCGCCGTCGACGTCGACAGCAAGCAGTCCGCCACCGGTGTGCAGTGGCGGACCCTCACCCTGCCCGCCCCGGCGCCCGGCCCCGTGGCCGCCCTGCCGCCCGGCTACCACGACCTCGCGCGCACCGCGGAGTCCGGCGCCCTCGACTTCGTACGGCATCCCGCGCTCTCGGGCCGTCGCGGCTGCACCGCTCCCGGCCGCCCACCCTCCTGGTCGCCCGGGCTCCTCAGACTCCTCAGGCTCCTCGGGCTCGCCGACGGGCTCACCCCCCGGCGGCGCTGGGCCTCCGGCTCCAACCTGGACGCCGCCCGCGCCCTCGAACCGATCCTCGTGCCGGGCCGGACCGTCCTCGTCTACGGAGAGCCCTTCGACCGCGGCCTCGGCATGCACAACATCCACCAGAACCAGGGCGACCCGCACGGCAGCCAGTGGTGGGACGAGAACGGCGTCTGGCAGGACGGCGCGACCCTCACCCGCAGGGACGACGGCAGGTACGACGTGTTCCTGTCCAAGTTCTCGACCCAGGCCGACCGCACCGACGACGACGGTCACCCGGTGTAGCGGCGGCCACCCGGCGCGGCGGCAACCCCCGGGTGCCCGGCGCAGCGACGGCCCGTCCCGTGCAGCGCCCGTCTCACCGTGCCGCGAGCACCACCCACACCGGCCCGCGGGCGAAGTTCAGCCGGTCCCCCGAAGGCGTGGTGAACGCCGTGCCGCCGTCGGCGGCCGGCCGGCTCCACCGGGCGTCATGGCCGCGGCCGTCCCGCAGCACCAGCGCGTTCCCGGACCCCACCGTCTCCGTATACGGCGAGACGCTGCCGGACCGGTCCTGGAACTCCGAGCCCCTGACCTCCACGTACTGCACCACCACGGTCGGCGCGCCGAGCCGGGCGCCGTCGGCGTCCCGCGCCGGAGCCCCGTCCATCGACACCAGCCAGCGCTCGTCCTCCGCCGACCAGGTGAAGGTGAAACGCGCCGACGGGAACTCCACCGTGTGCTCGTCGAGCGGCCGCCCTCCCTCAGGGGCGGGACCGAACCGGAAGCCGATGTCCCGCGGCTGATCCGCCTCCGGCGCCGCCTCCAGCGCCTGCTCCGGTCGCACATACAGGTTGTGCGGCGCCGCCCGGTCGCCGTCCCGTACGAACGCCCCCGGCGCATCCTGAGGCGTCACCGGGTACAGCGGAGCGTCCCCGATCAGGGGCAGCAGGGCCGACTGGGCGCCGGAGTACGCCAGCGCCGGGCGGCCGAACTGCCGCAGCAGTTCGATGTCCGACTCCCGCGCGCTGCGCACCGGTCCCACCGAGGGCGGCTGCTCGGAGGAGTACACGGCCAGCAGGCGGCTCAGCCCCGCCTCGACCTGCTCCACGTACACGATGTCCGCGGCGGCCAGCCCGGTCTGCGGCCGCGCCGCCTGCACATTGTCGATCTTGACGGCGAGCACCGGACCCGGCTCCGCCGTCACCCCGGTGAACGGGGACACGACCGGCTGCTCGGAGGGCTTGGGGTCCGGGTCGCCCGCCGTGCAGCCGAAAAGCGCCGCACAGGCGACCACGCACGCCGCCACGGCCGACTTCACACCGCCGCTCCGGCGCCCCCTGCGTGTCCTCGTGCCCATCGGCCCAACTCCCTGTCCGATAATCCAGTGGACCACACCGTCGGCACTCGGGCCCTGCGGACGCCGGGCCGACCCATAAGGCCCTGGTGCACGGGCTCCCGCGGAGGAAGGCTGACAGCACCTGCTCCGCACCGGTCAGCCCACCCTCTCGGAGGCATGCATGCGCGAGACCGCCGCACCGTCCGCAGCCGCACCGGGCGCGTCCGATGCCCCGCCCCCGGCCGACGCCCTGCCCGACGACGAGCTCAACGCCCTGAACGCCCACTGGCGTGCGGCCAACTACCTGGCCGCCGGTCAGATCTATCTGATGGACAATCCGCTGCTGGAGCAGCCGCTGCGGCCCGAACACGTCAAGCCCCGGCTGCTCGGCCACTGGGGCACCTCGCCCGGCCTGAACCTGATCCACACCCACCTCAACCGGGTGATCCGCACAAACTGCCGGGACGTGCTGTGCATCTGGGGGCCCGGCCACGGCGGCCCCGCCGTCCTCGCCGGCAGCTGGCTGGACGGCTCCTACACCCGGACGTACCCCGACGTGACCCGGGACGCCGCCGGCATGGCGCGGCTCTTCCGGCAGTTCTCCTTCCCCGGCGGGGTGCCCAGCCATGTCGCCCCCGAGACGCCCGGCTCCATCCACGAAGGCGGCGAACTGGGCTACGCCCTCTCCCACGCCTACGGCGCCGCACTGGACAACCCCGATCTCCTGGTCGCCTGCGTCATCGGCGACGGGGAGGCGGAGACCGGCCCGCTGGCCGCCTCCTGGCACTCCAACAAGTTCCTCGACCCCGTCCACGACGGAGCGGTGCTGCCGATCCTCCACCTCAACGGATACAAGATCGCCAACCCCGCCGTGCTCGCCCGGCTGCCCGAAACCGAGCTGGACGAACTGCTGCGCGGCTGCGGGCACCTCCCGATCCACGTCAGCGGAGACGAACCGCTCGCCGTGCACCGCGCCCTGGCGGCGGCCCTCGACCGGTCGCTGGAGCTCATCGAGCGGATCCAGCGCACCGCCCGCGCCGAAGGCGGCGTCGAACGGCCCCGCTGGCCGTTGATCGTGCTGCGCACCCCCAAGGGGTGGACCGGCCCCGCCGAAGTCGACGGGCTGCCCGTCGAAGGCACCTGGCGCTCCCACCAGGTGCCCCTGGCCGGGGTCCGCGAGAACGCGGACCATCTGCGGCAGCTGGAGGAATGGCTGCGCTCCTACCGCCCCGAGGAGCTGTTCGACGCCGAAGGCCGCCCCCGGCCCGACGTACTGGCCTGCGTCCCCGACGGCGACCGGCGGCTGGGCGCCACCCCGTACGCCAACGGCGGCCTGCTGCTGCGCGAGCTGCCGCTGCCGCCGTTGGAGCGGTACGCGGCGCCCGTCGACAAACCCGGAGCCACCCGCCACGAGCCGACCGCCGTCCTCGGGAACTATCTCGAAGAGCTGATGGCCGCGACCGC
The DNA here is from genome assembly GCF_029846775.1 of Streptomyces chengmaiensis. Lineage (NCBI taxonomy): Bacteria > Bacillati > Actinomycetota > Actinomycetes > Kitasatosporales > Streptomycetaceae > Streptomyces > Streptomyces chengmaiensis. Next base: position 27,157 of record NZ_JARWBG010000043.1, on the reverse strand, counting down.
AGGCCGCCGCGACTTCCGCCTCGTCGGCCCCGACGAGACCGCCTCCAACCGCCTCCAGGCCGTCTACGGGGCGACCGGGAAGGCCTGGCAGGCCGCCGTCCGCCCGGTCGACGAACACCTCGACCGGCACGGTCGGGTGATGGAGATCCTGTCCGAACACACCTGCCAGGGCTGGCTGGAGGGCTACCTCCTCACCGGCCGCCATGGACTGTTCTCCTGCTACGAGGCCTTCGTCCACCTCGTCGACTCGATGGTCAACCAGCACATCAAGTGGCTGCGGGTGACCCGCCGGCTGCCCTGGCGGCGCCCGATCGCGTCCCTCAACTATCTGCTCACCTCGCATGTGTGGAGGCAGGACCACAACGGCTTCTCCCACCAGGACCCCGGATTCATCGACCACGTCCTCAACAAGGCCCCGGAAGTCGTCCGCGTCTACCTCCCGCCCGACGCCAACACCCTGCTCTGCGTCGCCGACCGCGTGCTGCGCAGCCGCGACCGCGTCAACGTCGTGGTCGCCGGAAAACAGCCCTGCTTCGACTGGCTGACGCCCGAACAGGCCCGCGCCCACTGCGCACGCGGCGTCGGCATCTGGCACTGGGCGGGCACCGAGGACGGCCACCGCGACCCCGACGTGGTGCTGGCCTGCGCCGGGGACGTCCCCACCCAGGAGGTCCTGGCCTGCGCCCTGCTGCTGCGCCGCCATCTGCCGGACCTCGCCGTGCGCGTCGTCAACGTCGTCGACCTGGCCCGGCTGCTGCCCCGCGAGGAACACCCCCACGGCATGACCGACGCCGAGTACGACGCGCTGTTCACCCGCGAGAAGCCGGTCATCTTCGCCTACCACGGCTATCCGTGGCTGATTCACCGCCTGGCCTACCGGCGTGTCGGGCACCCCCAGCTCCATGTCCGGGGATACAAGGAGATCGGCACCACGACGACCCCCTTCGACATGGTCGTCGGCAACGACCTCGACCGCTTCCGGCTCGTCATGGACGTCGTCGACCGTGTGCCGGGGCTCGCGGTGCGCGCCGCCGCCGTACGACAGCACATGGAGGACGCCCGCACCCGGCACCACGCTTGGATCCGCGAGCACGGCCAGGATCTTCCCGAGGTCCTGGACTGGTCCTGGACCGGCTGACCGCCCGGCCCGGGCATCCGCCCGGAAGGCCACGGGAGGGCACCCGACGATGACGGACCCGACGCAGGAGGAGCGGGAGGAGGGCGCGGACCGGCTGTACGAGATGCTGCGCAGCCGCGGCTATCTCAAGGCCCTGGCACTCTGCGCCCTGATCGGAGTGCCGGTCTCGCTGGCCGCCTTCTGGTTCCTGGTCGGGCTGCACGAACTCGAGGGCGTGCTGTGGAGCGACCTGCCCGAGGCGCTCGGCTACGAGACGCCGCCGTGGTGGTGGCCGCTGCCGCTGCTGACGATCGCCGGCGCCGTCGTCGGGGTGACGGCGGCCCGGTTGTACGGCGGCGGCGGGCACGTTCCGGCGGAGGGCCTGAAAGTGGGGGGCGCGTCGCACCGAGCGCTCCCCGGAGTGGTGCTCGCCGCGTTCGCGAGCCTGCCGTTCGGGGCGGTCCTGGGCCCGGAGGCCCCGCTGATCGCACTCGGCGGGGGACTGGCCGTCCTGGCCGGACGCCTGGCGCGGGCGCCGGAGACTCCGCGCAGCACGGCGCTGCTGGGCGCGGCCGGCTCGGCCTCCGCGATCTCCGCGATCTTCGGCAACCCGCTCATCGGCGGCGTGCTGCTGATCGAGATCGCGGGGGTGGCGGGGCCGCAGCTGGTCGCCGTGATGCTGCCCGCGCTGCTCTCCAGCGGCATCGGCTACCTCGTGTTCACCGGCTTCGGCCGGTGGACCGGTCTCAACACGGGCAGCCTGTCGCTGAACCTGTCCTCCCAGGCGCCCCGGCTCGACGCCGGGGACGTGCTGTGGTCGTTCCTGCTCGCCGTGGCCATCGGCGCCGTGGTCCACGGGGTGTTCGCCGTCGCCCGGCCGGTGGCGGCGTTCGTCTCCGCACAGTTGCCCGCACGGTCCGCCGCCTGCGCGCTGGCGGCCGGAGGCTGCGCGGCCCTCTACACGCTGATCACCGATCGCACACCCGTGGAGGTCGCCTCGTCCGGGCAGGCGACGATGTCCGAGCTGGCCGCCGACCCGCATGCCTGGAGCGTGGGAGCACTGGTGGCCGTGCTGGCGTTCAAGACCGCCGCGTATGTGCTCAGCCTGGGGGCCCTCAGGGGCGGTCCGGTCTTCCCGGCGCTGTTCCTGGGCGCCGCCGCCGGCGTGCTGTGCGCGCCGCTGCCCGGCCTGGGCGTTGTGCCGGGCATGGCGGCGGGCATGGCCGCCACGGCGGCGGCCGTGCTGCGCCTGCCGGTCAGCAGCAGCATCCTCGTGGTGCTGCTGCTGGGCAGCGCGGAGATGATCCCGGTGGTGATCCTGGCCGCCGTGACCGCGCTGGTCGCCGTCGAACTGTTGCACGCTCCGCGGCGCGCCGCGAAGCGCTGACCGGTCGCCGGCCCCCGGTACGGCGATATCCTCGGCACTGGGCGCACCGAAGGCGGCCGGCTCGCCCCGGGGCCGCCAGGGCCGCCTCGAGTCCATCCAGGGAGCGACGCCATGCGCATGCACTGGGATGAGTTCCTGAAGGCCGTACAGGAACGCGGCGAGTACCCCTCGCGGGACGAGGCCGAGCGCGCGACCCGCGTGGTGCTCGGGCTGCTGGGCGCACATCTGGTGGGGGAGGTGCGCAACGAACTGGCGGGCCGTCTCCCGGAGACGCTCGCGATCGTGCTGCTCAACCCTCTCCAGGCGCACGAGCCGCTGTCCGCCGAGCGGTTCATCAGAGCCACCGCGGCCTGGATCGAGGGGGCCAGCGAGCAGACGGCGACCTGGGACGTCGGCGCCGTACTCAGCGTGGTGGCGGACACGGCCGGGGACGATCTGACGAGCCGCGTCCTCATCCAGCTCCCTCCGGGATACGACCTGCTGTTCGGCCGTCCGCAGGCATCCTGACCGCCCAGCCCGCCTCACCGTCACCTCAGGTAAGGGGTGCCCGGGGAGCCTTGTCCGGTGCGCTGAGGGCGTCCGTCACCCGGCCCGTCCCCGAGGCGCTGGTGCTCCGGCGCGGCGACGGCGGCTGGACGCCGGCGGCCGGCAGCGGCGGATCACGGCAGAAACGGCCGCAGCCGCTCGTGCAGATGCGCCAGATTCCGTATGTCCTCCCATGAGGCGAACTCATGGTCGGCGTAGTCAAATCCGGGTGTGACCACCTCCGCGACCAGCGCGTGCGACGCGCCGTCGACCAGGCGGGACCCCTTCCACACCCCTCCCGGGACAAGCAGGAACGTACACCCGGCCGCGTCGAGGACGACCCGCTCGGCGCAGCCCTCGCCGGTCAGGGTCAGATACTCGGCAGGCCCGCCGTCGATGAGGAAGTGAAGGATGTCGCTGCGGTTGCGGTGCAGCCGCCCGCACGGCCGCTCCCGGGTGAGCAGATAGTGGATGGACGTGGCGAGCGGCCGTTCTCCGCCCGGCACGGCGACCGTCCGGGAACTGGTGTAGATCCGCCGGTAGTAGCCCCCTTCGGGGTGCGGCTCCAGCCCCAGCTCCCGCCTCCAGTCCCGCACCGCGCCCGCCGCCCTTCCCGGTGTCACGTCCCGCCACGAAGCCTAGCGTCGGGCCGGCCGCTCCTCCCGCCCGTACGAGAGTCGCGGCCGTGCGGTTGGCGCGGTCAGGCGGTGACGGCCGTGCGAGCGGGCTCGGTTTCGCCGTCGCCCGTCGGGGCGGGCGTGTCGGTGGTGGACGAGGGGGACGTGCGGCGGATCGCCAGGCCGACCATGGCCACGCCGATGACCAGCGCGAACGCCATACCGGCCAGGGCGAAGCTCAGGGTGTACTGGCTCTCGGAGGGCAGCGCGGGGACCCCGGGGGGCAGGTTGTCGAGCGTTCTGGAGGCGAGCAGCGAGGTGATGACCGCGCTGCCGATCGCGCTGCCGGTGGAGCGGGAGATGGAGTTGATGCCGTTGGCGATGCCGGTCTGGTGGTGGGGGACGCCGGCCACGATCAGGGCGGGCATCGCGGCGTAGCCGAAGCTGATGGCGACGCCGACGACCATGCCGGCCAGGATCACCGACGCGGTGGTGTCGTGGGCGAGGGTCAGCCAGGCGAAACCGACCACGCCGAAGACGCCGCCGGCGGCGAGGGTGGAACGCGCGCCGATGCGGCGTACCAGCACGCCTCCGAGCTGGGCGGCGACGAGCGAGACGAGGGCGGAGGGCAGCAGGTAGACGACGGAGGCGCGCAGGACGGAGGCGCCGAAGCCGTAGCCGGCGATCTCGGCGGGGGTCTGGACGAGATAGGAGACGCCGATGAACTGGGAGAGCATGGCGAACCCGACGAGCAGTCCGGCGAGGTTGGTGAACAGCACCGGGCGGTGGACGAACATCTTCATGTCGACCAGGGGGTCGTGGACCCTGCGCTCGACGACGACCCAGATGACGGTCGTGACGGCCGCGGCGGCGAAGAGTGCGAGCGTGCGGGCCGAGGTCCAGCCCCAGCTGTGGCCCTGCGAGACGGGCAGCAGGAACAGGACGAGCAGCAGGGCGAGACCGGCTGCGCCGAGCCAGTCGGTCCGCCCGCCCGTCCGGGCGCGGGGCGCGGGCACTGCGACCGCGACCGCGATGAGCGCGGCGGTGGCGAGCGCCGCGGCCAGCCAGAAGACCTGGTGGTAGTCGGGGTGCGCACCCTGGCTTAGGAGTCCGGCGCTCACCAGCGCGAGGCCGCTGCCGAACCCGAGCGTTCCGCTGACCAGGGCCATGGCGCCGGGCAGCCGCGCGGGTTCGACCTCCGCGCGCAGCACGGACAGCGCGAGCGGGAAGATCGCGGTGGCGGCGCCCTGCATCACGCGGGCCACGATGAGCCACAGCATGGAACTCGTGGTCGCGGCGAGCACGGATCCGGCGACCATCACCACCAGCACACCGAGCAGGGTCGGCTTCGTGCCGTGCTGGTCGCCGAAACGGCCCAGGAGCGGCGTGAAGACCGCGGCCGACAGCAGCGTGGCGGTCGTGACCCAGCTGACCTGGGCAGTGGTGGCGCCGAGGTCGTTCTGGATGACGCCGAGGATCGGGATGACCAGGGTCTGCATCATCGACACGACCATGGCGGCGAGGCCCAGCACCAGGACGAGGCTGAGGCTGCCGGTGCGGCGATCCGGCGCGGCGGCAAGGGAGGACTTCACGGTCTTCTTTCCGGTGGAGGGTTGCCCGAAGGATGGACGCATCTATGGTCGAGGAGTCAAACCATTGAGAAGCTCGATGCTTGAGGACATCAAACAATGAGAGCTGGCGGATGTCAAAGGTTGAGGGCATCAAGTGTTTGCGGTACCCTCGGCCTATGCCGCCCATCCCGTCCAAGGCGCAGCTCATGGAACTGCTCGCCCATTCGGTCAGTACGCACTACGCCGACTTCACGGCCGCCGCCGCCGACACGGGCCTTACCTCCAGTCAGGCGAAGACCCTGACGGTCCTGCGCCGCGCACCCGCGTCGATGCGCTCGCTCGCGGACACCCTCGCCTGCGACGCGTCGAACATGACCGGGATCATCGACCGGCTCGAAAAGCGCGACCTGGTCCGCCGCGAGGTCAGCGCCACCGACCGCCGGGTGAAGAACGTCGCCCTCACCGAGGCGGGGGAGAAGGTGATCGACACGATCCGCGAGCGGATGGAACGGACGCAGACCGGCCTTGACCAGCTGTCCGACGAGGAGCGCACCGAACTCTTCCGCCTGCTGACGGTCGTCTTCCCGCACTGATACGCGGAGTCAGCGCACCGGCCCGGCCCCGCCGCCCAGTGCGGCGATCTCCGCGGCCGACGCGTTGCCGCCCGTGCACACCACCGCCACCCGCTGCCCCGCGAATCCCTCCGGGTCGGCCAGCACGGCCGCCAGTCCGGCCGCCCCCGCCCCCTCCGCCAGAGTGTGCGCATGGCTGGCCAGCAGCCGCTGCGCAGCGAAGATCTGCTCGTCGGAGACCAGCCGGAACTCGGCGAGATGCGTGCGCAGCAGCCGCTGCGGCAGCACGAACCCCCGCCCCGTGGCCAGCCCCTCTGCCGCGGTCCTGTCCGGCCGCTCCACACAGCCGCCGGCCCGCCATGAATCGTGCGCCGCGGGCGCGGCGGACGACTGGACGGCGATCACCCGGCAGCCGGGCGCGAGTTCCGCGGCCACGATGCCCGCCGCCGCGGCCCCGGTGCCGCTGCCGACCGGCACCACGACGGCGTCGAGCCCGCGCCGGGCCTCGAAGATCTCCACATAGGCGGTGCCGACCCCGGCCAGCAGAGCAGGCGTGTCCCCGGGGCTGACCAGCCGGCAGCCGCCGTCGGCGGCGAGCTTCTCGGCCCGTTCCTGCGCCTCGGCCATGTCCGCGCCGTGCAGCACCGCGGACGCCCCCAGCGCGCGCACCGCACGCACCTTCTCCGCACTGGCCGAGGAGGGCATCACCACCGTGCAGGGGGCGCCGTACGCGGCACAGGCGTACGCCAGCGACTGCGCATGGTTGCCCGTGGAGTAGGTGACCAGCCCCTCGGCCCGCTGCGCGGGGGTCATCCCGGCGAGCAGGGTCAGCCCGCCGCGGACCTTGAACGCCCCGATCGGCTGGACGTTCTCGTGTTTCACGAAGACCGTCGCTCCGGTCGCATGGTCCAGCGCGGGATAGGACCACATCGGCGTCACGGGCAGCCGGGCCGCCAGCAACTCCCGGGCGGCCAGCACATCGGCATAGGTGGGTTCGCATTCCATGCCGTCATCGTCTCGGCCGCCGTCTCATAGGTCCAATGCCATTTCTCACACTCACCCATCAACCAGATTGATAGATTCGGGGGATGCTCGACACCAACCGGCTCCGCGTGCTCGCGGCGGTCGCCCGGCACGGCTCGGTCACCGCCGCGGCGCGGGAGCTGAACTACTCCCAGCCTGCGGTCAGCCACCATCTGGCGAGGCTGGAGACCGAGACCGGAAGCCGCCTCGTCCAGCGCGTGGGCCGCGGCATCCGGCTCACCGACGCGGGACGGCTGCTGGCCGAGCGTGCGGAGGAGATCCTGGGCCGCCTCGACGCGGCAGAGGCCGAACTCGCCGCGCACACCGGGCTGCGCGCCGGCCGCGTGCGACTGGCAGCCTTCCCCTCGGCGCTCGGCACCTTCGTCCCACCGGCCGCCGCCGCCTTCACCGTCGCCCACCCCGGCGTCGAACTGCGCTTCACCGAAGCCGAACCGCCCGACGCCGTACGGCTGCTGCGCGCGGGCGAGGTCGACGTCGCCCTGCTCTTCAGCTACCCGGACGCCCTGACCCCGGACGACGCGCTGCGCCGCACCCCGCTGCTCACCGAGCCGATCTGCCTCGTCACCCCCGCCGGCCTGCCCGGCGACACCCTCGCCGACCACGCCGACCGCCGGTGGATCACCGGCTGCGAGCGCTGCCGACGGCATCTGCTGCGCTCCTGCGCCGCCGCCGGCTTCACCCCCGACATCGCCTTCACCACCGACGACTACGTCGCAGTACAGGCGCTCGTTGCCGCCGGACTGGGCGTCACCACCCTGCCGGCCCTGGCCCTGGCCGCCCAGCGCAACCCGTCGGTGCGGGCGGTGCGCCTGCCCGGCTGCGAACGGGCCGTCAGCGCAGCCGTCCACGGTGACGCGCCCGACCCGCCCGCGACCACCGCGCTCCTGGAACACCTCACACACGCCGCGGCGGCGGCCCGCGTCCCATGACCGCCGCAGCCCGCCGTCGACAGCGGCTACTCGCTGTGTTCGGCCCGCTCGCAGACGGGACAGACGATCCGCCGGCCCGGCAGGTCCGCGCTGCTCTTGCCCAGCCCGTGAGGCTGATGCACCTCGCGCTTCTCGATGCGGACATGCGCGGAGCACAACCCCGCACCGCACTGGGAGCAGACCGCCTCGGCGGGATTCGTCGTCCCGGACACCCGCCGGCACTCATAGCAGTTCATGCTCGACCTCCGTTGCCGCACCGCCGCCGCTGCCACATCAGCACTTCCCGCACCGGCCGCCGCCCACCGCAGCGAAGGCGGCTCTCCCGGCAGCGCGCCGGGTACCCGCCCCCACCGGAAGGAAAACCCCGCCCGGCGGCGACAGCCGCTACACCGGGATCCGCACCGTCTGAGCCCACCCCGGGGCCGCAGGCGCTCCCGACCCGATCAATGCCGCGACCACACGGCACGACGACGGCGCCTCCTGCGGCCACGGCGTCAGCCCGTCGGTGAGGACGATCACCACATCGGGCCGCTCCCGCACCCCCAGCGCGGCCGCGATGCCCACGCGCATATCGGTTCCGCCGCCGCCGCTCAGAGTGACCTGCTCGGCGGCGACCACCCGGGACACGGCCTGCACATCGGCGTCGCAGGCCAGCACCGACACCCGGTTGCCGCCCACCCCGACCTCCCGCAGCACCCCGGTGATCTCCGCCATCGCCGCGGCCAGTTCGTCGTCCCCCATCGAACCGGAGGTGTCGACGACGACCGCCGCCCGCGGCAGCGGCCGACGCAGGCTGGGCAGTACGACGCCGCGCATCGCGGACGTGCGGCGGGACGGCCTGCGATACGTGTAGTCGACCGCGCCGCCGGCCCACGCCACGGCCTCCCGCACCGCTCCGCGCAGCACCCGCCGCCAGTCGACGGCAGGCTCGAGGACCTGCTCCGCCCAGCGCCGCCACCCGGCCGGCAGACTGCCCCGGCCCCGCTGGTGCGCGCGCATCGCCTCCGCCGTATGACGCCTGAGCGCATCCGCCTCGACCGGCCCGAGCCGCGCCGGCCCGCCCGGCCCGTCGTGCTCCCAGGGCGCCGGCCGCCCGTGCGCGCCCGACCCGCAGTCGGGCGCGCCCACCTCGGACGGCAGCGCCCCGACGTAGGCCTCGAACAGCTGCCCGTCCGGCAGGCCGAACAGTCGCGGCTCCAGCCGGCCCGCCGGCAGCGGCAGCCCGTCGGCCAGCAGATCGTCGTTGATCTCGCAGTCCTGGGCCACATTCACCCGGTACCGGTCACGCTGCTGCTCCGCCGGCAGCCGCATGGCGCGGCCGTGGTGGTCGCGCAGCAGATGCGCCGCCTCATGCACCCAGACGGCCGCCAGCTCCGCCACCGGCGTCTCCGCGACGAACAGCGGCGACACATAGCACCGCCAGTGCCGGTCCACGCCCATCGTCGGCACGTCCCTGCAGACCACGACGGTCATCGCGAACAGCGCCGCCGCCAGATACGGCCGGTCGTTCGCCGCCCGGTAGCGGGCGGCGAGCAGCTTCGTCATATCCATCGGTGTGCCGCCGGACCCCGTCGCGTCCCCCGCCGCCATCGCCGCCATGCCCTCACGCCCCCTGTCCCGCGCGCCCCGGCCGTGCCTGCCGTCGCTCAGCGGCCGCCCGGCAGCGCACCGGACGCGGCGAGCAGCTCCACGAAGGCGTCGATGCCCGGCGGCACCGGCCAGTCCGCCTCGCGCATCGCGGCCAGATCCATGGCCGCCTGCGCCGCCACGTCCGGTGCGCCCGCGTCGACGGCCTTGGCCAGCACCGCCCACCCGGCCTCCCAGCGGGGCCGGGTCGGTTCGCTCCGCACGGCGGAGACCACCGCGATCAGGAACGCCAGCCGCCGGTCTCCGCGTTCGGGCAGGGCGAACGCCTCGGGATCCGCCAGCACCCGGTCGGGGTCCGGCAGATCGAGATGCTCCAGATACGACAGCAGCTCGATGCCCGCGCCGTCCCCGACCGCTCCCGTGAGCGCGGCGGCCGTCGCCTCGCGACCCGCCCCCGTGGCGTAGCTCGCGGCGAGCAGCCGCAGCGCCATCTCCCAGGTCCGGGGCGACGGCCACGCCCGCCCCCGGCTCTCCGCGTCTCCGGGCAGGGAGTGGACCAGGCCCGGCCGCGCCGTGAGGAAACCGGATATCGCCCCGCGGGCGCGGGCGACCGCCCCGGACGTCCTTCCGGGGTCCACGACGGGGACCGTCACCTCCGGCCAGGTGCCGGCCAGGCCGCGCGCCACCGTGCGCGGGTCGTGCGTCCACTCGAGATGGACGAACCGGTTCGCCAGCGGCGGGCTGAGATGCCATCCGTCCGCGGCACTGGACGGCGGATTGGCCGCGGCGACGATACGCACCGGCTCGGGCAGGGCGAGGCTGCCCACCCGGCGCTCCAGCACCACGCGCAGCAGCGCTGCCTGCACGGCCGGGGGAGCGGACGACAACTCGTCGAAGAACAGCAGCCCGTGCCCGGTGCGGGCGAGCCGGACCGCCCACTCGGGCGGCGCCATCGGCACACCCGACACGGCCGGGTCGTCACCGACGACCGGCAGCCCGGCGAAGTCGGACGGCTCGTGCACACTGGCGATGACGGTCTCCAGGTGCAGGCCGAGGCCTTCGGCGAGCTGCCCCAGACCGGCCGACTTGCCGATGCCGGGCTCACCCCACAGCAGCACGGGCTGATTGGCGGTCACCGCGAGCGCCAGCGCCTCCAGTTGGGCGCTGGCCGCAGGCTCCGTACGCGTGGTGCGCAGCTGCAGATCGAGGGCGTCGGCGGCGGCCAGCGGCCCCGGCGTCCGTCCGTCCGTGCTCATGCGTCCCCGTCCATGTTCCAGTCCGCGTCCCCGTCCTCGTCCATGTTCCAGTCCGCGCCCTTGCCTCTCCCGGCGTGCCACTCCTCCCACCAGTCGGCGCCGATGCCGGGATGCTCCCGCCGCACCCGCGCCCAGAGGAACCGCAGGTCGGTCCGCCCGTAGCGGCGGATGACCTGGGCCAGCGACAGCCCCAGCGGATCGGTCACATCGATCCTGGCCCCGGCCGCCACCAGCGCCTCGACCAGGCTCTTCGAGCCGCGCTCGCCGACCGCCGTGCACAGCGGCGTAAGGCCCTGCCGGTCCACGGCCTCCAGATCGAGCCCAGCCGCCAGCAGCCGCCGCAGCAGCGGCTCATGGTCCAGCAGGTGCAGCACATGCAGCAGGCTCCGCCCGGCGGCGTCCCGTATGCGCGGATCGACGCCCGCGTCCAGCAGCTCCAGCACTCCCGGAGTGTCGCCGTGCTGGACGCGCAGGAAGAACTCCCGCCGCTCCGCACGCAGCGCCTTCGGCAGTCGCCCGGCGCCCGACGTCCACGCCGCCTGGACGGCGAAACAGCCCGACACATCGCCCCCGAAGGCGCGCAGCGCCTGCTCCCGCCGCTGCTCCTCCTCGCTGTGCCGGCGCATGGCGAGGCCCCCGCCGCCGGAGGCCAGTTCATGCCACTCGCCGCGGCAGCGCACCCGGACCGGCCGCGGCGCAGCGGGCCCCGGCGGCCCCGGGGGCCCGTCATCGGCGGCACGGGAGGGGAACAGGGCGCCGGCGACCAGCGGATGCAGCCGTACGGGGTCGATCGCGCCGGTCCGCAGCAGCTCGATGTCGACAAGCCGCTGCCACAGCGCGTCGGGCAGCAGGGGCACGTCCGCGGCGTTCTTCCAGTCGAGGACGCGGACCCGCAGCCCGTCCGAGGGGCCGGGCCCGGCCGATTCCAGCAGCATGGCGCCGGACCAGTCGCGGTTGATCCGGAACCGGCCGCCGGCCCCCGCTTCCTCGAGCCGGCGGACCTCGGGCGCCAGCCGAGTGAGAGCGAGCGGAAGCCGCGCGAACACGTCTCTGGGAGTGTGGCTGCCCCAGTACCGCCGTGCGTTCGGAGGAGTGAGGTCCATCTCGATGCCGACGGCGTCGAAGGCCGCCTCGACCTCGCCCCGCTCGTGCAGCAGGGTGATCCACTCGGTGCGTGCCGCCGTGTCGCCGCCCCCGGGGTCGGCCGCAGGCAGGTCGTCGGGAGGCAGCAGGGTGCCGTTCGCACGGCAGAACGGAGCTCTGTCCGCGCCGCCGCCGCACCGCTCCCGCAGTTCGGCTGTGCGCCGGACGTCCCACAGGAAGCGCGCCGTCGTCCAGTTCTCGACCGTCGAGCGGGGGGAGTCGTCCTCGTGGCCGAGGGCTGCGAACCGCAGTGTGAGGCGCTGCGGCCCCTCTGTCATCGGGGGCAGGACGACCTGCAGATACGGCACGTCCGCGGGGTCCGAACCCGGCGCGCCGTACCCCGCGAGCAGGACGGTCCGGCCGGGCGCCAGGGTGGTGCGGCCGCCGAGCCCCCGGGGGAGGTGCCAGCGCAGCAGGTCCGGAGCGAAGTGCCGCAGGTCGTCCTCGAGGGCCGCGGCGGCTTCGGTCCCGTACCGCGCGGCGACGTCCGCGGGGCCGAAGGCGACGTCCATGGCGGCCGCGGCGCACGCGCCCTGCCAGTCACCGGCCGCGCGGCGCTCGGCCGTCCGCTCGATCATCCACCGCGGCACGGCGTGGCGGCGGATGCGCCCCCACGCCGCCACCGCATGGGGAGGCAGCGCCGTCACCGGTAGACACTTCCTATCGCGCGCAGATCGGGATGGGCCGGGGAGAGAGGCCGCAGCCGCCGGGTGAACGACCGCTTGACCTTGCGGGGCAGCCCCGGCCCCAGTCCCACGTACTCCAGCGGCGAGTCGTCCGGCACCGCCGCGAGCAGCTGCTTGGCCCCCCGGCCGGTCAGACCGGTGTGGCGCAGCTCCAGCCGTCGCAGCGGGCTCGCCGGGATGGCCCCGGCCAGTGCGTCGGCGCCCGCGTCGCCGTTGGTGTTCGCGGGAGCGTTCAGGCTGCGCTCCGAGGGCGGCCTGCCCAGATCGAGCGCCTCGATGCCGTCGAGCGCCGCAGCCAGTGCCTGTGCGCCGGACGGCCCGATGCCGTTGCCGCCGAGCCCGAGCCGCACCGGTCGGTCCGCCAGCCCCGCGGCCGCGTCGGCGAGCACGGCGACGCCGTCGTCCCCCAGATGGTTGGCGGGCAGATACAGCTCCCGCACGCCCGCGTCACGGATCAGGGCGGCCAGCAGCGGAGCGGCGTCGGCTCCCAGGCCGTTGCCGCCGAGGAAGAGCCGCTCCACCGGCCGCTGCCGCTCGGCCAGGACGGCCGTCAGAGCCCGCAACCCCCGAGCGGTGACACCGGTGTTGACCAGGTCCAGGGTGCGCAGCGCCGTGTTGTGCCCGAGCATGGCCGCCAGCGCCCGTACGCCCTCGTCGCCCACGGGGTTTCGCTTCAGCCACAGGGCGCGGACCGTCTCGTCCGAAGCCAGCGCTTCGGAGAGGGCGGCGGCCCCCTCGGGCCCGATGCGGTTGCAGCCCAGATAGACGGTGCGCAGCCCATGACCCGGCGTCAGCGACCGGGCGACCGTACGGGCTCCGTCGTCGCCGATGGCGTTGGTGCCGAGCAGAACGTGCTCCGCATGGGCGGATGCGGCCGCGGCCGGCATCAGCCGGGCCGCGCCCTGCGGACCGAGCCCCTGCTTGCACAGATCGACCCGCCGGTCGGCGCGCAGGGCGCCGACGGGGAAGACGGCGTCGGCGCGTACCGGACGGGGCGACGCCAGCCGCGCCAGCAGCGGACCGAGCGCCGCCGGATCGACGCGTGGGAGGTCGGGGTGCTCGATCGCGGGGCAGCGTACGGGCGTCGGCTGTGTCATCACCACTCCACCGGTCTGCGTCGCCGGCGCCCGGCGTTCGAGATCCTCATAGAAGAAAGGCGGCAAGACCGACCGGATTCGAACCGGCGTCCTCCAGCTCGGTGCGTGGGCGCGACGACCTCTGCGCTACGGCCTTGCCGCGGTGATCATAGCCTCATCCGGCCGTTGTTCGTGCACCAGTTCGCATGCCTTCCCTGCCGCGCGCGCCTGCCGAAGGGCGATGGCGCTGACCCGCAGTGTGAACGGCGCGACGGCGTCGGCGGTCGGCGACCGGGCCCGAGCCGACTCCAGCACGACGGTCGTCTTCTCTGCGGCGGGCCGCCCGACCGTAGCCGTCGCCCACGGCTCTGAAGGAGTCGTGCCGCCGGGCGCCGTACGGCGTTCCGTCCGGCGCGCGCGGCCCCATATCACGATGAGCCGCGTGAGACGTCCGGCACAGACGATGTCTCAGCCGCCCCGTACACTCGGCCCCCGTTTGCACACCACATGGGGAAAGGACCCACTCGTGAACCAGCCCTCCGCCGACAGAACCGCGGATACGGCCGACGCCCCGATCTACTCGAGCCTCATCCGGGAACTCGGCGACATCCCCGCACAGGTGCGCCGGACGGCCGAGCAGACCATGGAAGAGGTCGACCGTGCCGTCGACTTCAGCTCCGCGGGCGGATCCCTCGCATAGGCCGCCGGCCGAGTCACCCGGGGGGCGCACAGAAGCCTGCGGCGGCGCGCTCGGCACCGCCGCAGCGGAGCACCACGGCTCGCCCGCCGGCTAGGTCTGACCCGCCCGGCCGGGCTGGGCCCCGGCAGGCGTCGCCGCACGCAGGGCCGCGGCGATGCGCGGCACATCGGCGTCGGCCGTACGCCAGTTGCTGAACGCCGCGCGCAGCGCGGGAGTGCCGGCATAGACCGTGGGTGTCATGAACACCTCCTGGCGGCAGGCGTCGGCGAGCGCGGCAAGACGCTCCGGGGTGGGGTCCTCCGTCAGGGTGAAGCAGACGACGTTGAGACGCACGGGGGCCAGCAGGCGCAGCCCGGGCATCGCTTCTACGGTCTCTCCCAGGGCGCGTGCCAGGCCCATGCACCGCTCGACGATCTCCCGGTGCCCCTCGCGTCCGTAGGCGGCCAGCGTGAACCAGGCCGCCAGCGCGCGCAGCCTGCGGGAGTTGTCCGGCGTGAGGTGGACGAGGTCGGGCGTTCCGGCCGCCGACGAAAGGTAGGCGGCCGAGTTGCGGAAGACACGCGCCTGCAGATCCGGGCGGCGGGTGAACTGCACCGCGCTGTCGTAGGGCACATTGAGCCACTTGTGCAGGTCGACGCAGACCGAGTCGGCGGTGTCCAGACCCTCGACCAGCGCGGCATGCCCCGCAGAGAGGGCCGCGAACGCGCCGAACGCGGCGTCCGCGTGCAGCCAGAACCGGTATCGCCGCTTCAGCGCCGCAACGGCGCGCAGATCGTCGAAGTCGCCGGTGTTGACCGTGCCGGCGTTGGCCACCACGACGCACGGCCCGTCCGCGGCGGCGAGCTCCCGCTCCAGGGCCGCCGGATCGACCGCCTCGCGGCCGGGCAGCGCGGCGACGGGCACCAGACAGCCCCGGCCCAGCCCCAGCGTCGCCAACGCCTTCGGGATGCTGGAATGCGCGCCGGCGGACAGCACCCGGACCGGCCCGAGAGCCGCCGCCCCGGCCTCGGCCACCTCGACCCCCTTCTGCTCCCCGAGCCATTCGCGGGCCACGGCCAGACCGACGGTATTGGACAGGGTCGCTCCGCTGACGAACGCGCCGGAGTGTCCTTGTCCGAGACCGAGCAGCTCACGCAGCCAGCCGACGGTCTGCCGCTCCAGTTCCTGTCCCGCGCCGTCCAGGGACGTGACGGAGTTCTGGTCCCACAGCGCGGTCAGCCAGTCGCCGGCCAGGGCGGCCGGAGTGGCGCCCCCGGTGACGAACCCCAGATAGCGCGGTCCCGCACTGGCCGAGAGCGCCGGCTCCCACCGCTCGGCGAAGGCCTCCAGCGCCCCCGCCAGCCCTGGACCGCGGTCCGGCAGCGGCCCCGCCTCCGGCGGCGGGGCCGACGGGAGAACCGCCCGTTCATCCAGCTCGTCGAGGATTCGGGCGGCGTGCAGCCGCACGCTCTCCAGCAGGCTGCCGAGACGGTCGCGATCATGGGCGAGCTGAGGATGCACGGGCGCACTCCGTTCGTGGCGGTCGACCCGAAACTAAACGCCCGCGGCAAGGAGCCTCCATGGCCAATCCCGGGCGGCTGGCCCCGGATCGGCCGGCGCGCGGCACACCTCAGCCGCCCGCGTCCGGTGCGGCACACCTCAGCCGCCCGCGTCCGCTTCCCGGGGGCGCCGGTGAGTGACCCGGATCTTCGACTGCCCGTGCGGCAGCCGCTCCCAGTCGTCCTGGAATCGCGCGGCGAGTCCATGCCGCTCCGCCAGCCGGATCAGCGTCTCCGTGCGGTAGTAGAAGTCCTCATGCAGCACCTGGTGCTCGGCCCCCTCCGTGCGGTCGAAGGTGAAGTCGAACTTCCCCCCGGGGGCCAGAATGCGTCCGACGTGCGCGAGGCACTCGTCGACGACCCCCAGGGGCGAGTGCGAGAACACACTGTGCGCGTGCACCACCGTGAACCACGCGTCGGGGAGGAAGTCGAACGTCAGGTCCTGCACCGGCGTCAGATACGGCATCCTGCCCTGCAGTCCGTACCGGACCACGGTCTTCTTCGCCTCGACGAGGATGTCGGGCGAGATGTCGACCCCGTAGTAGTGGCCGGGTTCCAGATGCTCGATGAAGCGCCACCCGGCCCGCAGATTGCCGCAGCCGATCTCCAGCATCCGGTCCCGCGGCGTCAGCCCGTGCCCGACGAGATAGTCGAACTGCATCCGGCCGATCTCCAGCCACCGTGCATGCGACGGCGAGCCGCCGACCGCGGCCTCGGGGCTCCTGGCCGTGTCCGACGCCATCACCGCACGGTAGTAGCCCACATGGTTCCCGCGGTGCCGGACGCGCAGCAGACCGTCGCGCCCCGCCCGCCGCAGGTACGGCAGCACTCGCCCGGGATGGCCCAGGGCGTAGCGCAGTTTGTGCCGCAGGCTGGAACGGTTCGCCGACAGGCGTGAGGCGGCGTTGTGCGGCATGACGGTCTCCCGGTCGTCGTCCACGCATCGGCGTCCGGCGTGACGGTCCGGGGACCCGCTGCGGGGTTTCCGGCACTCCGCCCCGCCGCAACGTGACGATCACCGATCGTAGCCAGACGAGACCGCCCCGCCGCCCCGGACACACCGTCCGGGCACCTGGGCGCGCTATCTGTGTCTGCCGTGGCCGGGCGCCGTCCCCCGGCGCAGCAGCCAGACGCCGAACGCCAGGATCAGGGTCAGCGCGACTCCGCTGAGGAAGGCGCCGAGCGTGCTGATCGTCACCACGTCGTTGCCGAACAGGGTGACCGTGTAGTCGGGGCCGCCGTCGAGGTTGTACGCGATCAGGAGCCCGATGAACGCGGCGGCGGCTGCGACGAGCAGGATTCCCAGAAGGGCCATGTCATCACCTCGTTCTCTGGGCTCCAACGACGGGTAGCCGGGTTTCAGCCCTCCAAACACGGTCCCGCGTCGGCCGCGCCCGGCCAGTCGCCCCGCCGCATCACATCCAGCACGAGCGCTGCGATGTTCCAGGCGTCGTCCACGCCGCTGTGATGGCGTCCCGCCAGGGGCAGGCCCGCCACCTGCAGCGCGCGGGCCATGCCCGGCCGCTTTCTGAGCCCGTGCGAACGGGTGAACTCGGCCTTGGCGTTGATGTGCCGCTGTGAGAACGGGTAGCGCGCGTTCCCGCGTTCGCACTGGAGGGCGAACTGCTTGCGGTCGTAGTCGCCCCAACTCGCCCAGGCGCGAGATCCGGCCCGCTGCTCCCGTGCGAGGATGGCGCAGGCCTCGGCGAAGGTCACGCCGGTGTCCACCTCGGACTGGGTGAGTCCGGTCAGTTCCGTGCAGAACCCGCTGACCCGGGACCTGTCCGGGCGCACCAGGATCCGCCGCCTGGCCACGCGCTCACCGGCGACCGTGTCGACGACGCAGAGCCCGATCTCGATGATCTCGCTCATCTGTCCCGGCGGCGGCCGGCCCTCCCAGCAGGTGGCCTCCACGTCGACCACGTTGAGCAGGCGTCCGAACTCCTCTTCCATGGCCGCAGACCCTAGAGGCCCGCGGCCGGGATCTCATCCTGATTTGCCCGCGGCGGACTCCGCCCCGCGCCGGCGCGGGGCGCCGGGGCCCCGGCCCAGCCCACTCCGGGGCTCGGCCGACGGCGTCCGGCGTCAGACGCCGATGGGCACGCGCAGCACCTGTCCGGGGAAGATCAGATCCGGATCGCTGATCTGCGACGGATTCGCCCGGACGATCCGCTGGTAGAGCGTCGGGTCGCCGTAGTGCAGCGCGGAGATCGCCGAGAGCGTCTCCCCGCGCGCCACCGTGTGCTCCCGGTATCCGATGTAGCCGGGCACGATGCGCGGGCCGTAGAGAACCGGGACGGTCACCGTGTTGATCTCGCTGCCGTCCTCGGCGCTGATCTCGAAGACCTGCACCAGCAGCCGGTCCAGCCGGAACGAAGCGCCGCCGACGTCCGCCTGGAGCTGGAACTGCCCGTGCTCTCCGGACCCGCCGCCGACCATGAAGTGTCCGGTGACCTCGTCATGTCCGTCACCGATCCGGTAGTTGAGCGTGGCCTCGAATCCGACGCCGACGCCCGCCGCCAGGACTGGGTTGCCGACCAGGTCCAACTCACGCGGCTGGTCGATGCGGATGGTCACGAAGCCTCCCCTGCCGACGTATCCGACGTACCCTCACTGTCCGCCCGGGGCGCGGCCCCGGTCAACCGTTTCGCCGGACCCGGCGGGCCCCTGCCGTCCGGAAACCGGCTCCGAGCGCCGTCGCGCCCCTGTACATCGCACGCGTCGAGTGCTGCCATGTACACGACATCGCATGCTGCGTCAGAACGTCGAGGAGGACGGCATGAACCCCAAGTCCCTGTTCTTACGCCTGCCCATGGCGGCCGCCGGCGCCATGGCCCTGCTCGGCCTCGCCCTGGGGCCGGCATCGGCCGCCGGAACCGCCCTCAACCTGGACTGCCGGGCCACCCCGCCGGTCGGCTCGGCGCAGACGTTCGACCTCGGCGCAGGAGTCGACGCCACCGCGCCGGACACCGTCCCGTCCGGCCACGCCTTCACCGTGGCCCTGGCCACCGACCCGATGACCGTGCCCACCTCCGTCAGCGGCTACACGGTCAAATCGATCAAGGACATCACCCTCAGGGCGCCGATCCCCGCCCACGCGACGCTCACCGGCACACATCTCTCCGGCGGGTCCGGCATCGGCTCCGGGACCCCGGAAGTGACCGTCGACTCGGACGAGATCGTGATGACGGTCCCCGGCCCGATCAGCGGCGGCCGCACCTTCACCCTCCCTGTGCTGACGCTGGATCTGACGGCCGGCGCAGCCGGCAACACCGTCGAGACCCGCCTCTCGGGCACCGGCTACGACAGCCCCGGCCTCACGTTCACCGCCCGCGTGCCCGTCGTCTTCGTCACCGTCAGCGTGCCGACGGCGTGCTACCCCTCACCGAACCCCGTCCTCAGCTCCACGGCCATCGACTGACCCCCCGCGGACCGGCGGGACCCGCCCGCCGGTCCGTGTGTCGGCGGCGCCCCATACGATGACCGGCCATGAGCACGAGCGAGTCCGGCAGACCCCTGGTCGACGGGCGTTTCGAACTGATCTCCCGACTGGGCAGCGGCGGCATGGGCACCGTCTGGCGGGCCCGTGACATCGCCCTGGACCGCGAAGTGGCGCTCAAGGAGGTCCGCCCGCCCGATCCCGCCCTCGAGGAGGCCACGCCGGGCCTCGCCGCCCAGGTGCGGGAACGCGCCGTGCGCGAGGCCAAGGCGCTGGCACGGCTGTCGAATCCCCACGTGGTGACGATCCACCACATCGTCGACCCCTCCGACGGCACGCACCCCTGGATCGTGATGGAACTGGTCGAGGGGCGCTCGGTGTACGACCGGCTCGCGCAGGGCCCGATGCCCGTGCACGAGACGACCAGACTCGGCCTCGAAGTGCTCTCCGCCCTGTGCGCCGCCCACCGCGCCGGAATCCAGCACCGCGACGTCAAGCCCGCGAACGTGCTGCTGCGGCCCGACGGCAGCGCCGTGCTCACCGACTTCGGCATCGCCGTACTGCGCGAGTCGACCTCCCGCCTCACCTCCACCGGGGACCTGATCGGCTCCCCGGAGTACATCGCACCCGAGCGGGTGCGCGGCGAGGAGGGCAACCCCGCCTCCGACCTGTGGTCGCTGGGCATGCTGCTGTACGTGGCGGCCGAGGGACGCCATCCACTGCGCCGGGCCACCAGCCTGGCGACCGTGATGGCGGTCCTGGAGGACCCGATCCCCGCTCCGGCCAGGTCCGGCGCACTGACGCCCGTCCTGACGCGGCTGCTGGTCCGCGACCCCGCACAGCGCCCCGACGCGGCGCAGCTGGAGCAGCTCCTGCGCACCGCGCACGAGACCGCGTCCGACGCGGCCGAGCTGCAGGACACCGCGCCGGGCAGGACGCAGCCGTCCTCCCGCCCCCCGGCTGCCGCGCAACCGCCGCCCGCCGCCACGCCTTCGTATGCCGCCTGGAGCCGGCCCGGGCACCCGCCCGGGACGCCGGCCGCCGCCCCCCGCACCACCCCGGCCCAGGGGACGTTCGGCCCGCCCGCGCCTGCACCAGCACCCGCGCCTGCACCAGCACCCGCGCCTGCACCAGCACCCGCGCCTGCACCAGCACCCGCGCCTGCACCAGCGCCCGCGCCTGCACCCGCGCCTGCGCCTGCGCCTGCGCCTGCACCAGTGCCAGCGGCCCCGGGGGCCGTCCCCCGGCCGCCGCGCCGCAGCGGCGTCGTCGTGCCCCTCGTGCTGGCCGCGGCGCTCACGGCCGGAGGGGCCGGACTGTTCTACGCCCTGCCCGGCGACGGCACGCGCGACAGGACGAAGGCCGCGGGGGCCTCCGCCTCCCCGACGCCCGACGCGAAGCGCAGCGGCGCCCCCACCGGCCCTGCGACTGCCGCCGCCGGCTCTCCGAAGTCGGACGCGGACAGCACTGCGCCCCGGCCCCAGGGCAGCCTGCTCACGCCGGAGAACACCCGCACGGTCATCGAGGCCTTCCGCGAAGCGAGCGGCGTGGCCGAGTTCCGCGAGCTGATCGTCTACGAGGACTACGCCGTCGCCTCGATCCTCACGAAGGCGGGGGCGAAGACCTACGACAAGTACGAGTTCCGCGGCGGCGTCGCCCGGCGCACCGGCCCCGGCGGCACCATCGACCGCGATGAGGCCGACGAGCAGCCCTTTGAACCCGGCGCGATGAACTGGGACGGCCTCCCCGGGCTGATCGCACGCGGTGAGCGGGAACTCAACGTGGAGAACCCGACGATGCGGTACGCGATGGTCGACCGCTGGACCTTCAACTCCGACCGCCCCACCCTGCGCTTCTACCTCATCAACGAGTACAGCGCGGTCGGCTATCTCGCCGCCGACGCCGACGGAAAGGTGGTGGAGAGCTACCCTGCGGACTGACGCCGGGGCGTCGAGTACGGATCAGGAGGTGACGACGTAGCAGGTGTACGCACCGCTGACGGACGTCTTTGACTTCCCGACGCCCACGGAGTAGACCACTTCCGTCGGTCCGGTGGACATGAACGACCCCTTCGGACGGCCGTCGCGCAGCCACTCCTCCGGCGCCCGGGCGTACGCGCGTCCGCACTCCTCCTCCGCGTAGTCGCCCCCGTTGTCCACCTCCTTCCTTCCCGGGAACGTCCGGTCCACCGACGTCTGAGCGAACACCCGCAGGTCATGGGGCTGAGCACAGTCGACGGGCCGCACGACCGCGATGGTGTCGAGCCCCGCGGAGTCCGCAGGTCAGGCCGGTAGTGCGGCGATCCGGTCGATCGGCGACGCCCCCCCCGCCGGGCCGTAGACGGACGGTGCGCCCGCGAAGCAAGCGATCTAGACTGAGCAGCACATCCATATCCCTGCAAAGGGGGACAGAAAATGTCCAAGCGTGGAAACAAGCGGCGCGCCCGCAAGGGAAAGAAGGCCAACCACGGCAAGCGCCCCAACGCCTGATCGGCCGATGAGCGGGTGACCGCGCCGGCGCTCAGCCGTGGAGTCCGGCGGGCTCGCCGAGACGCCGCGCGGCAGTGCGCCAGGCAGCGGTGACCGCCCGGTGGGCGGCCGCGGTCGCGGCCGGCACGTCGTCGGGGAGTCGCAGCGGCGCGCCGAGGTGGACATGGAGACGGGGCCGCCGCACCGGAGCGGTGACGAGTCCGGCGATCTGCTTGAGGCCGCTGCCGGACGTGATCCGCCGGGCGCCGGCCTGGCCGAGAGGGACGATCTGCGTCCCGGCCGCGGCCGCGAGCCTGGCCGGTCCGCTGCGGAACGCCTCGGGAGCGGCCTCGGCGGCGTCTCTGCGGCTCGGGAGGCGGCCCTCGCCGTAGACGAGCACATGCCGCCCGGCGGCGAGAGCGCTCGCCGCGGCGTCCAGCGCCTCGGCGGCCCGGCTGGTCCTGCGGTGCACGGGCACATGCCCCTCACGGGTCAGCAGCGCCCGCAGCACGGGAATGCGCCACAGCCCCGCCGTGGCGAGGACGACCGGCTCGATGCCCACCCGGCGCAGGGCGGCCAGGACGACGCCGGGGTCGGTCAGGGATGTGTGGTTGGCGACGATGACCGTTCCCGGACCGGGCGCCGCCCGGTAGTCGGAGCTGACGGTCAGCCGCCCCAGTGCGGGGACGGCGGTGGCGGCGATACGGCTGAGCATGGCGGACCCCGGAGATCGGCGACGTGGTGATCCATATCGTCGCGGCAGACGGCGGGTTCGGCCTGAGTGCGCGTACTCACCTCGTACCGGCTTCCGCGCGGGGCGCTGTCAGACCCCGCCCCTACGCTGCAGGGCATGTCAACGATGGCGGAATTCGAACGTTTGGCGCGTGCCCATGACATGGCCGGCATCGAGTCGGCCCGCAGCGAGGTGGGCCCCGACCATGTGCCCCAGCTGGCCGGGCTCTACTGGACGCTGCCGGACTGGATCTCCAGGGTGCTGGTGGCCGACCTCCTCGCGGGCCGGAGCCACCCTGCGGCGGACGAGGTGCTGCGGGACGTGCTGCGCGCTCCGCTGACCGGACACTGGAAGGACGACTGGATCGACATAGTGAAGATCGGGGCTCTCGGCCACCTGGACGAGGAGCACGCGGATCGGCAGTCCCGCTACTTCAGCGACCGGGAGGCCCTGCACCGCGCCGTGGAGGAGACGCTCGCCCGGCTCGGGCTCAGCCTCGACGCGCAGCCGCAGCCGCAGCCGCAGCCGGAGGCCGGACTGCCCGCTGCGGCGCACCCGCTGCCGGAGGACCCCGAAGCCGCGCTGGCAGAAGCCGCGAAGACCGGCCGACTGGAGGACGTCCGGCGACTCCTGGCCGGAGGGGTGAGCCCGCACATCACGCACGACTCAGACCCGTTGCTGCTCGTCGCGCTCAGAAGCGGCCAGGCCGCGGTCGCTCTCGCGCTGCTCCAGGCAGGGGCCGACGCAAAGGCCCGCCGTGCGACCGGAGGCCAGTCGGCACTGGGGTGGGCCGCCTTCTTCGGCTGCACCGACGTGGTCGAGGACCTCCTCCGCCGCGGCGCTCCGGTGAACGCCGTAGACCAGTACGGGCAGCCGCCGTTGTCCAACGCCGCCGCCAACGGGCATGCGGAGACGGTGCGGGCGCTCCTCCGGGCCGGTGCGGACCCGCTGGCACAGTGGAACAGCGCCCCGGTGGTGCTCGCGGACGGCACCGAGACCGTCACACGCCGGTGCGTGCTCCAATCGGCCGTACGGGGCGGCCGGGTGGAGATCGTCGACCTGCTGCTCGCCGCGGGCGCCCAGCGCGACGCCGACGCGGCCCTGCAGACCGCCTGTGTGGAGGGCTCCGCCGCCGTCGTCCGCAGGCTGCTCGCCGCCGGCGCCGATGCGGGCGGCACGGGATCCGGCCCCACACCGCTGATGAGGGCGGCCGGCCGAGGGCTGACGGCGATGGTGCGGGCCCTGCTCGAGGCCGGCGCCGATCCGACCGCGGTCCGCGGCGGCCGCACTGCGCAGCAGTACGCCAAGGGCGCACGGGCGGAGCAGATCCGCGCGCTGCTCGCAACGGCACGCCCCTCCGCGCCGGGCGACGGAGCGTCACCGACGGGCGTGGGTGGGCACTGACCCCCGCCGAATCGCGTTCACCAGTCCGGCCACGAGTTCCGCCCGCTCGGCCATGGCGCCGACCACCAGGTACTCGTGGTCGGCGTGGGCGCCGCCCCCGACCGCTCCCAGGCCGTCGAGCGTCGGCACCCCCAGAGCGGCCGTGAAGTTGCCGTCGCTGCCGCCGCCGACCGCCTTGCCCCCGATGCCGGGCAGGAGTCGCCGTGCCGCCGCGAAGAGCCCGGCCGATGCCGACTCGGGCATCGGGGGCCGGCCGACGGCTCCCTCGACGGCGACCTCCGCGTCGTCGAGATGCGGGGCCAGCGACGCGAAGGCGGACTCGACGCGCTCCTTCTCGTCGGCCGACTCGACCCGGACGTCGACGACGACCGTCGCCTCCGCTGGAACGACGTTGTCCAGAGTTCCCGCAGAGGCGACCGTCGGCGTGACGGTCGTGCCAGCGTCGGGGCGGGCCAGCGCCGCGATGTCCAACACCTGATGCGCCGCCTCGATCAGGGCGTTGACCCCGGCTGCGGGCTCCAGGCCCGCGTGCGACGCCCGGCCCGCGACGGTCACGCGGAACGTCCCGCAGCCTTTGCGGCCGGTCTTCAGCGCTCCGCCGTCAGCGGCCCCCTCGCACACCAGCACAGCGCCGCAGGCGAGGGCCCGTTCCTCGATGAGGGCCCGTGAGGATCGGGAGCCGACCTCCTCGTCGGCGGTCACCAGGATCTCGACGCCCGACCGGTCGTCGAGGGCCGCCACACCGTGAACGGCCTGGACCAGACCGCCGAGCATGTCGAAGACCCCGGGGCCGGTCGCATGCCCGTCCTCGACCGTGAACGGACGGCGTTCCAGGGTGCCGAGGGGGAAAACGGTGTCATGGTGACCGAGGATCAGCACTTTGGGATCGCCGCCGGCCGACCAGTGGACGTGCGGCCCGGCCTCGCTCTCCACGAGGACGGCCTGCCCGCCGAGGCGGCTCTCCATGACGGCGGCGACGGCTTTGGCCGATGCCGTCAGAGCGTCGAGTTCCCGCGAGGGAGACTCGATCTCCACCAGCGTCCTGAGGTCCTCGAGCATCGCGTCGACGCTCACGGCGACGGCCGTGTCCATGGTCATGCCGCAACCGTACCGGCCTGCCGCGGCGGAGCCCGGTCAGTCGAGGACCGCGATGGCCTCCACCTCCACCAGGTGGTCGGGTACGTCCAGTGCCGCGACGCCCAGCAGCGTGGCCGGCGGCACCGGGGTCACGCCCAGCTTCGCGACCGCCCGGGTGATCCCCTCCATCAGCAGAGGCATCTTGTCCGGGGTCCAGTCGACGACGTGGACGTTCAGTTTCGCCACGTCCTCGAAGGAAGCGCCGGCCGCTGCGAGGGCGGTGCCGATGTTGAGGTAGCACTGCTCGACCTGGGCGGCGAGGTCGCCTTTGCCGATCGTGACGCCGTTGGCGCCCCAGGAGACCTGCCCGGCGATGAAGACCAGCTTTGAACCGGTCGCGACCGACACCTGCCGGTATGCGTCGACTTCCGGGAGTCCGCTGGGGTTGATCAGGGTGATGGCCATGCTGTCCGCCTCCGTTGCGATCAGAGTCGCTCTCTTGTGGTTACTCGGAAACCGTAGGAGAGTGAACGCTGACATGGAAGAACGCACTTTTCAGTGACTGGGGAACCCAATGGTGACCAAGCAGTTCAGCGGCTCGCCCGACGACGCGGACCTGATGCGCGCGGACTCGCTGGCGCGGGAGATCTTCTCGGACGTCGCCAACAAGTGGGCGCTCCTGATCATCGAGTTCCTCGGTGAGCGCACCCTGCGCTTCAGCGAACTGCGGAACGAGATCGGGGGCATCAGCCACAAGATGCTCACCCAGAACCTGCGCATGCTGGAGCGCAACGGCCTCGTCGGGCGAACCGTGCACCCCACCGTGCCGCCACGGGTCGAGTACACCCTCACCGAGCCGGGCCGGGCGCTGCGGGCGACGATCGACGGGCTGTGCGACTGGACCCACCGCTACCTGGGCCACATCGAGGCCTCCCGCAGCCGCTTCGACGACTGACGGGCAGACCGCCCGCCCCTTGAGGGGACGGTGAATGAACGGCCGGCCCGAGGAGAGCGCCCGATCCCGCCCGGCCGGACCGCCGGACGGGATCGCGCGCTCTCAGCCGGCGAGCATCGCCGCCAGCACCGAGCGCCAGTCTTCGCCCGGCCGCTCCACCAGCTCCTCGGCCAGGGCCTCGGCCCGGTAGCGCCAGCGCTGGCGGAACGGCGAGGAGGCGGGGTCCGCCGCGGGGACGACGCGGCCCGCGCCCCCCAGCAGCCGGGCCAGCTCGGTCGCCGCCTCCGCCCAGCTCACATGGCCGCCGATGGCGTTGACCACTCCGTGCGCCGGGGTCTCCGCGCAGGTGACCAGGGTGCGGGCCAGGGCGGCGGCATGCACCCATGGAGTCCCGTACCAGCCGCCCTGCGGAAGCGGGATCGGCTCGCCCGCCCGCGCCGCCTGGAACAGCTCACCGGTCGCACCCCAGCGCAGCTGGTCACGCAGCCGGTCGTGCGCGCCCCACACCACGGGCGCCCGCACGGAGCTCGCACCGCCGCGCCCCCCTGCGCCCGCCGCCTGGGCCAGCATCCGCTCGCAGTCCAGCTTCCCCCTGCCGTACGGGCTCAGCGGCTCCTGCGACACGGCGCCCTCGGCGACCTCCTCGACCGTCGGCCGTCCGTATGCGTCGATGCTGCTGACGAAGACGAAGTTCCCCCGCCGCCAGCCGTCGAGGAGCGCCTGCATCGCGGCGCGGTCCACATCCGGAGCGGTGAAGGTGCAGGCGGCGTGGATGATTCCTGCGGTGCCCTCGGCGGCCGCGCGCAGGCTGTCGGGGTCGGCTAGATCGCCCTCCACCACCTCGACCCCCTCGGCCGCGACCAGGTGCGCCGACTCCGGGCGGGCCAGCGCGCGCACCGGGCGGCCTCGCGCGGCCAGCTCCTTCATCACGAACGCCCCGACGCCGCCGGTGCCTCCGGTGACCAGGACCGCGCCGCCAGGGCGTGCGGCGGCCCGCCGTGTCGGCGCGGGCGCCGTGGCCGTGGCCGTGCCCGTGGCCGTGCGCTGTCGTGCCCGCTGGTCCAGCAGCGCCGCCAGCGCACGGGGCGTGCGGTGCTCCATCACATCCAGGCCGGTCAGC
This sequence comes from Streptomyces chengmaiensis, assembly GCF_029846775.1. NCBI lineage: Bacteria > Bacillati > Actinomycetota > Actinomycetes > Kitasatosporales > Streptomycetaceae > Streptomyces > Streptomyces chengmaiensis. Next base: position 213 of record NZ_JARWBG010000043.1, on the reverse strand, counting down.
GGCAGCCGCAGTCGCTCACGCAGCGTCTCGGCGAGCCGGACGGCCAGCAGGGAGTGCCCGCCGAGGACGAAGAAGTCCCCGTCGGGGCCCGTCCGCTCGCCCAGCAGCTCGCCGAAGACCGCCTGCACCGCGGCCGTCCGCCCGCCGTCCGGCCGCGCGGCCGGGTCCGCCGCCCCGGCCGGACCGGGCTGCCGGGCCTGCCCGGCCCGCCCG
>NZ_JARWBG010000042.1:0-62543 GCF_029846775.1 Streptomyces chengmaiensis | reverse complement strand
GGCCTGGGCCTGCGGGGCTTCCGCGGGCGTGCCCGCCCGCGTCCGACGCCGACGCCGCGGGGTCCGCGGCTCCGTGGCCTCCGTCTCGGCTGCGGCCGGTGCGCCTGCGCCCTGTTCCTCCACCGGCGCGCCCGCCCGCGTCCTCCTCCGCTGCCGCTGCGTCCGCTGCCGCGCCGGCTGCTCCTCGCGTGCGCCGCGCCCGCGGCCACGGGCGGCGCCCGGCTCGCCCAGGTCCTCGATCTCCTCCGCGGCCAGACCGGCGCGGGTCCGCTCGGCCCGCGGCAGCACGCCCTTCGTCCCCTCGGGGATGCCGAGGTCCGCGTAGAGGTGCGGAGACGTCGAGTACGTCTCCACCGGGTCGTTGAACTCCAGCTCCAGCGCCTTGTTGATCAGCTGCCAGCGCGGGATGTCGTCCCAGTCCACAAGGGTCACGGCCGTACCGGAGGCCCCTGCCCGGCCCGTGCGGCCGATCCGGTGCAGATACGTCTTCTCGTCCTCGGGCGACTGGTAGTTGATCACATGCGTCACGCCCTCGACGTCGATGCCGCGAGCGGCGACGTCGGTGCAGACGAGCACATCCACCTTGCCGTTGCGGAAGGCTCGCAGAGCCTGCTCCCGGGCGCCCTGCCCCAGGTCGCCGTGGACCGCGCCGGAGGCGAACCCGCGCCGGGAGAGCTGGTCCGCGATGTCCGCCGCCGTCCGCTTCGTACGGCAGAAGATCATCGCGAGTCCGCGGCTCTCGGCCTGGAGGATGCGGGCGACCATCTCGGGCTTGTCCATGGAGTGCGCGCGGTACACGCGCTGGGCGATGTTCGCGACGGTCGCGCCCTCGTCGTCCGGCGCGGTGGCGCGGATGTGCGTTGGCTGGGACATGTACCGGCGGGCGAGGCCGATCACCGCGCCGGGCATGGTCGCCGAGAACAGCATGGTCTGCCGCTTCGCCGGCAGCAACTGGATGATCTTCTCGACGTCGGGGAGGAAGCCCAGGTCGAGCATCTCGTCCGCCTCGTCGAGCACCAGCGCCCGCACATGGGAGAGGTTCAGCTTCTTCTGGCCGGCCAGGTCGAGCAGCCGCCCGGGGGTGCCGACGACGACGTCGACGCCTTTCTTCAGCGCCTCGACCTGGGGCTCGTACGCCCGGCCGCCGTAGATCGCCGTGACGCGCACATTGCGCACCTTGCCGGCGGTCAGCAGATCGTTGGTGACCTGGGTGCACAGCTCACGGGTGGGCACGACCACCAGGGCCTGGGGGGTGTCGGTGAGCTGCTCGGGCCGCGCCCGGCCCGCCTCGACGTCCGCGGGGACGGTGACGCGCTCCAGCAGCGGCAGGCCGAAGCCGAGCGTCTTGCCGGTGCCGGTCTTGGCCTGGCCGATGACGTCGGCGCCGGAGAGGGCGACCGGGAGCGTCATCTCCTGGATCGGGAAGGGAGTGGTGATGCCGACGGCTTCGAGGGCCTCGGCGGTCTCGGAGAGGATTCCGAGATCCCGGAAAGTCTTGGGCTGCGTAGTCAGGGTGTTGCCTCTTCTGTGAGACGCGGCACAAAGGCGAACGCTGGGGGGTCGTACCGCGCCTGGGTACGTGACCGGCCGTGGATTGGCCGGATGACGCGGGACCACTGCCGTCGCTCGAGCGCTCATGCCGCTGAGGGGGCCCCTCATCTGCGGAGGTGCGCAGGAGCGCACCGCCCGCGCGGAGGGCGGTCGGGTCGGAGCCGATCGGGCCACCGACCGGGCATCCTCATTCATCAGACGGCCCGTCGAGCAGAAAAAAGCATCCACACCCGGCAGGCTCAATACCACTGTACCCCGGATTCGCGCATCTGTGTTGGCCGAATTCACGGCAGCCGTTCCCGCCACTGCTCCGGGAGCTGTTGCGGCGGCCGGGCTGACCAGGTCCTTCCCGTGCGGCGCGAGCGGGCTATTGTGCGGTTCATGGAGACGCCTGACACCGCCGCCGAGCACGCCGCCGAACACACCGGGATCGCCGCCCAGGACTGGGCCGCGGCCTCCGCGGACCCCCAGTACCGCGCCGCGGTGGTGGATCTGCTGGGCGCCCTCGCCTACGGCGAGCTCGCGGCCTTCGAGCGGCTCGCCGAGGACGCGAAGCTCGCGCCCACCCTGGCCGACAAGGCGGAGCTGGCCAAGATGGCGTCCGCCGAGTTCCACCACTTCGAGCAGCTCAGGGACCGGCTCTCCGCGATCGACGAGGAGCCGACCGCAGCCATGGAGCCGTTCGCCCAGGCACTGGACGACTTCCATCGCCAGACGGCCCCGTCCGACTGGCTGGAGGGCCTGGTCAAGGCGTACGTCGGCGACTCGATCGCGAGCGACTTCTACCGTGAGGTGGCCGCCCGGCTAGACGGCGACACCCGCGCGCTGGTCCTCGGCGTCCTGGACGACACCGGTCACGGCAACTTCGCCGTCGAGAAGGTCCGCGCCGCGATCGAGGCCGACCCGCGCGTCGGGGGACGGCTGGCGCTGTGGGCCCGTCGCCTGATGGGCGAGGCGCTCTCCCAGGCCCAGCGGGTCGTCGCCGAGCGCGATGCGCTGTCCACGATGCTGGTGGGCGGAGTGGCGGACGGCTTCGACCTGGCGGAGGTCGGCAGGATGTTCTCCCGCATCACCGAGGCGCACACCAAGCGAATGGCCGCGCTGGGCCTGGCGGCCTGACGGCCGGCCCCGGCTTGCGCCCCCGCCCCGGCTTCCGCGCCCGCCGAGGCCCTACGCGGCGGGCGGTCCGGACGCTACGGCAGGGCACGTCGCAGACGGCGGCTGCCGGAGGGCCGGATCAGCAGCGAGAGCAGTACGGCCCCGATGGCCAGCGCGCCGGCCAGCGTCGCCAGCAGATGGCTCGGGCCGAGCGCCGCGTGGGTGACGTACGCGCCGAACAGGGCACCGACCGGGCCCGTGGCGTACACCACGCGGCCGGACGGGAGACGGTCGGGCAGATGATGTGCGGCGGCCCAGGACAGGGCGAGTCCGAGCAGGACGGAGCCGAGCGCTTCCCAGAGCACTGCTGATCACCTCGCGGACACCGTGCGGGCAATGCGGTCGTAGCCCGTACTACCCGGCGTCAACGGACGGCAACCCTCCGAGACGCCCTCCGCGAGCAGCGCAAAGGCCCCGGCGGATTCCGCCGGGGCCTTCCTGAGTCGTGACGCCGCGTCGTGCGTGTTACGGCGCTCCGAACCCCACGCGCCGCGCCGTCGGCTCGCCCAGTTCGACATAGGCGATCCGCTCCGACGCCACCAGGACCTTGCGGCCCTTCTCGTCCGTGAGGCTGAGCAGCTCCGTCTTGCCGGTGAGCGCCTCGCTCACCGCGCGCTCGACCTCCTCGGCGGACTGCCCGCTCTCCAGAACGATCTCCCGGGGCGCGTGCTGCACGCCGATCTTGACCTCCACGGCTATGTCCCTCCGAACGGTCAGTGCGGTGCGCGGTCAGCCGCGCCGTACGCAGCACACATTAGCCCGGAGAGAGCACACGCCACGTCCGGGTCGCGCACGCCAGGAGCGAACAGGCGGGCGGATCGGCCGGGCCGGGGTCGGTCGGCGGCTCCGTCAGAGTCCGTCGGGGTGCGGCTCGCCGCCGTGCAGCGGGAAGCCCGCGATGCCGCGCCACGCCAGCGAGGTCAGCAGCTGCACGGCCTTGTCGCGCGGAATGCCCGACTCGCTGGAGAGCCAGTACCGGGCGACCACCTGGGAGACCCCGCCCAGGCCCACGGCCAGCAGCATGGACTCCTCCTTGGACAGGCCGGTGTCCTCGGCGATCACATCGGAGATCGCCTCCGCGCACTGCAGGGACACCCGCTCCACGCGCTCGCGCACCGCGGGCTCGTTCGTCAGGTCGGACTCGAAGACCAGCCGGAACGCCCCGCCCTCGTCCTCCACATAGGCGAAGTAGGCGTCCATCGTCGCCGCGACGCGCTGCTTGTTGTCCGTCGTCGACGCGAGCGCCGTGCGCACCGCGTGGAGCAGCGACTCGCAGTGCTGGTCCAGCAGCGCCAGATAGAGCTCGAGCTTGCCGGGGAAGTGCTGGTAGAGCACCGGCTTGCTGACACCGGCCCGCTCGGCGATGTCGTCCATCGCGGCCGAGTGGTAGCCCTGGGCCACGAACACTTCCTGGGCCGCGCCCAGGAGCTGGTTCCTGCGGGCTCGGCGTGGCAGGCGTGTGCCCCGCGGGCGCGCCGCCTCTGTCTGCTCGATGGCTGTCACGCCGCCTCCCATGATCGTTACATGTGCGCGTCGCACCGCGCGCGGCCATCGTACTTTTGGGTAACGCGGCTGTGTGCTGTGCGAGCGCAGAATTTCACGGACCGGACAGTCGGCACGGGTCTCCGCCCACGCACATCGTGCGCACAATCATGGCGAGCTCGGTCAAAAGGGGGCGGATCGCCGATAGGGGCGGATCACCGATAGTCGTCCTCGTTGAGCGCCACAACCCGGGCCTGCTCCGCGCGGTCGGCCTCGTTGGCCTCGCCCCGGGCTGCGTCCGTCATCTCGTCGTCGCGCTCCTGCCGTACGTCGGTGTGCTGCTCGGCGGCGTCGGCCTCCGGCACCTCCTCGTCGAGGTCGACGGCCGCGTCGTCCTCGGCGATGTCCTCGAAGGTGTCGGGATCGGTCGGATCGACAGCCATGCGGCACCGCTTTCCACGAGAGGGCCTCTTCTACGAGACTACGAGCTACCCATGTGGCGCGCTATGCGATGTGTGACGCCGAACACGCGAGCGCTCGCGTGATCGTCTCGTAACATCGGCTTATGTCTTCGACCGAGCTGTCCGGAGTCGGCTCCGCCGCTGCCGCGGCGGAGCCGAAGGTCCAGGCCGTGCGCGTGGCCGAGGGAGAGGCGCTGCGCACCGTGATGCTGCCCGGGCTGAGGCTCAGCGTCAGATCCAGACCGCCGGCGGGCGCCGGGCTGCCGCCCGCGCTGTACGTCCACGGGCTCGGCGGCTCCTCGCTGAACTGGTCGGAGCTGATGGCCCGGCTCGAGGAGGACGTGGACGGCGAGGCGGTCGACCTCCCCGGCTTTGGCGCCTCCCCGCCGCCGGAGGACGGCGACTACTCGGTCACTGGGCACGCCCGCGCCGTCATCCGCCTCCTCGACGAGGGCGGCCGGGGGCCCGCGCATCTGCTCGGCAACTCCCTGGGCGGGGCGGTGTGCACCCGCATCGCCGCCGTACGGCCCGACCTGGTCCGCAGCCTGACCCTCGTCTCACCCGCCCTGCCCGAGCTGCGGGTGCAGCGCTCGGCCGTGCCGACGGCGCTGCTCGCCGTGCCCGGCGCGGTGGGCGTCTTCCGCAGGCTGACCCAGGGGTGGACGGCGGAGCAGCGCACCCTGAGCGTGCTGGCGCTGTGCTACGGAGATCCGGCCAGGGTCACCGAGGAGGGGCTGCGCCACGCCGTGCAGGAGATGGAGCGGCGGCTGCAGCTCCCGTACTTCTGGGAGGTGATGGCCCGCTCCGCACGCGGCATCGTGGACGCCTACACGCTGGGCGGTCAGCACGGGCTGTGGCGGCAGGCGGAGCGGGTTCTCGCGCCGACCCTGCTCGTCTACGGAACACGGGACCGGCTTGTCTCGTACCGTATGGCGCGGAAGGCGGCCGCGGCCTTCCGCGACTCGCGGCTGCTGACCCTTCCGGAGGCGGGACACGTGGCGATGATGGAGTATCCGGAGACGGTCGCCCAGGCCGTCCGGGAACTGATCGACGACTGTGGTGGAGGCTGATCCGGGGCGTGGGACGGCATAGTCGCAAAGGCCCCGCACCCAAGGGCTCCGACACAGCAGACGGCAGCAGGACACCCGGCATAGCCGGCGAGCGGCGCGAGGCCGACGGGGCGGCGGGCCGGGGGAGCGGGCGGCGCAGGCGGACCGGCCCGGCCGTGCACGACCATCACGCTCCCGCGCCCCCGCCCGGACACCCCGGCGTGTACGAAGGACGGCCCGGATCCCAAACCGGTCCGGCGCCCGGCGGCTCCGCGCCCTTCCTCGGCGGCGGCCTCGCCCGAGGCGGACACCCCCAGCAGTACGAGGCCGGCGGCGGATGGGGCGCCCCGCCCCCGTACGGACCCGGGGCCGAGCGGGCGGGGACCGCCGTCGCGTCGCCCCCGCGCGGCGGGGGCGACGCGTTCATACCGGGGCCGCGCCGCGAGTTCGTCGAGGCGTTCGACGCGCCGTTCGACGACGACCGCGGTGAGGCGTCCGCGCTGCGCGGCCCCGGTCGGGACGCCGATCGCGATGCCGACCGGGACGCTTCAGGGTCCGAGTACGGCGTCGAAGGGGCCGAGGACGGAGACGGCAGGGCCGCAGGCAGCGGCAGAGGCGGCGGCAGGGGCCGCACCTTCACCGGGATCGCGGCCGCCGCGGTGACCACCGTGCTCGCCGTCGTCGTCGCCGGCCAGGTCGGAACGGAGGGGCCGGACAGGACGGACGCGCGCACCGCCGACCAGGGCCGGGACGCCGAGGAGCGGCCGGGCCGCTCCGAAGGCCGGCCGACGCCGTCCGAGAGCGGGCAGGCCGTCGCCTCCCCCTCTCCGCCCGGCTACGAGCAGCTGATGGCCGAGCAGTTCCCGATCGACCCGGAGCTGAAGCTGTCGGGCGAGTTCGCGGCGGTGCCCGGTATCGACAAGGCGCCCGGCAAGGGCCGCAAGGTCACCTACCGGGTGGACGTCGAGGAGGGCCTCGACCTCGATGCGGCGGTGTTCGCCCGCGCGGTCCGGGAAACCCTGAACGACGACCGCAGCTGGGCGCACGGCGGCGCCATGACCTTCGAACGGGTCTCCTCCGGGAAGCCGGACTTCGTCATCACCCTCGCCAGCCCGGGCACCACGGCCGTCTGGTGCGCCAAATCGGGCCTGGACACGACCGTCGACAACGTCTCCTGCGACTCGGCGGCAACCGACCGCGTGATGATCAACGCCTACCGCTGGGCGCAGGGCGCGGAGACCTACGGGCCGGACCGGATGCTCGCCTACCGGCAGATGCTGATCAACCATGAGATCGGGCACCGCCTCGGCCACAACCATGTGAACTGCACGACGCCCGGCGCGCTCGCCCCTGTGATGCAGCAGCAGACCAAGACCTTGGAGATCAACGGCATCACATGCCGTGTCAATCCCTGGGTGCACCCCGGCGAATGACGACGATGCACGGGGCGGACGAGTCCGCCGGATGAGTCGGTGAGCGTGGCGCCGGTCGCACACCCCTGCATATCTCACGGTGTGTAGTCGAAAAGGCCTGTAGCGCAACGGAACGCAACCGGGGCGCGAAAGTTACGAGCATTCACCCCTTCCGGTGGCGCGACGGACAACCGTCCGTCGCGTCGCCTGCCTATCCGCTTACCGTCGTCCCGCTGCGAGTCGCCGACCAACGGCGGCCGTCCACAAGGGAGATCGGGGGTGCGCTCGTGCGGATCGGACTGCTTACGGAGAGTGGTTATCCGTATGCGACGGGTGAGTCCAGGCTCTGGTGCGACCGGCTTGTACACGGGCTTGACCAGCATGATTTTGACGTCTACGCGCTGAGTCGCAGCGCTCGGCAGGAGGCGGGCGGCTGGGTCCCACTCCCGCCCCAGGTGGGTCGGGTGCGTACCGCGCCGCTCTGGACGCCTGGCTTCCGGCCCGGCGGAGACGGGCGCGGACAGGGGGCGCGGGAGCGCGCGTACGGCCGGCGCGAACGGCGGCGATTCCTGGAGTGCTTCGAGCCTCTGGCCGCCGCCGTCTGCACTGAGGAGGCAGGCGGGACGACAGCGGCGGGCAGGCCGGGAGGAGACCACGAGGACGGGCGCGACGGAGCTGACAGCCGTGACGGCGGATTCGCCGAAGGGCTGTACGCACTCGCCGGCCTCGCCCGCGAGCACGGCGGACTGCCCGCCGCCCTGCGCTCCGAACACACCGTGCGCGTACTGGAGTCCGCCTGTCGCGCCCCCGGTGCGCGCCGCGCCGTACGCTCCGCGGGCGTCGCCGACTACCTGCTCTTCGCCGACCAGTTGGAGCGCGCTCTGCGTCCGCTCTCGCTGGACTGGTACGACGACGAGGAGGACGGACTGGGCGCCGTCGACCTCTGCCATGCCGCATCGGGCGGTGCCGCGGCCCTGCCCGGCCTTGTGGCCAAACGCTTCTTCGGAGTTCCGCTGCTGGTCACGGAGTACGGCGTACAACTCCGCGCGCATTACCTGGCGTCGGGCGGCGCACTGAGCGCTCCGGTCCGCGCCCTGCTCGCCGGCTTCCACCGCCGGCTGGCGGCCGAGATCTACCGCCGGGCCTCGTTGGTCACCCCCGGCAACACCCATGCGCGCCGCTGGCAGGAGAAGTGCGGCGCCGACCGCGCCAAGCTGCGCACGGTCTACCCCGGCATGGAGGCGGACCGTTTCGCGGCGGTCGGCGAGAGCGAGCCGGAGCGCGGAAGCAGGCCGTGCGGCGGCGGCAGGGCACGCGCGTACGGCGGCTACAGCGGGCATGCCGGACACGGCTGTTGGGACGACGGCGTGAGCGGTGCGGATGACGGCGTGAGCGGCGGGGACGACGGTGTGAGCGGCGGGGACGCGGCGGCCGAGGCGGAGGCGCAGACCCTCGTCTGGGTCGGCCGGATCGAGCCCGCGAAGGACCTCATCGCGCTGCTCCACGCCTTCGCGGAGATCCGCAGGGAGGAGCCCCGCACACGGCTGCGCATCTTCGCCGCCCCAGGGCAGGGACGCCACTCCGGGCCCTATCTCGCCCACTGCCAGGCGCTGGCCGCCCAGCTCTTCCCCGACGAGGCCGCCGACGCACACGCGGTCGGGGACAACCCGGTCTCCTTCGAGGAGATCGGCGGCCCGGAGGCTCCGGAACTCGCCGACGCCTACGCCTCGGGCGGGATCACGGTCCTCTCCAGCGTCGTCGAAGGCTTTCCGATCAGCCTGATCGAGGCCATGTTCTGCGCACGCGCGACCGTGTCAACGGATGTGGGCGCGGTCGTCGAAGTCATCGGCGGCACCGGCCTCGTCGTGCCGCCGCGCAACCCGCGCGCGCTCGCCGACGCCTGTCTGGCCCTGCTGCGAGACCCGGAGCGCAGTCGGCGGCTGGGCGCTGCCGCCCGCGCACGTGCGATGGAACTGTTCACCGTCGAACAGAATGTGGCGGCGTTCCGTGAGATCTATCTGGAGCTGATCTCCCACTCGCCGGTGCGGCGCGACGTGGTCGACGAGGACGGCGAGCCGCTGCCGTTCGCCAACCCCGTCGAAGTCCATGTGCCGGGCGGCTGGCCCCCCGGGCACGCGGACGTCCGCGGCCCCAGCCGCCCGCGCCCGGCGCGGACCGCCCACGCCTCTGAGCCGACCGCCCACGCCTCTGAGCCGACCGGTCCGGCGGCCCACATCGGCGCGCACGCACTCGCTTACCCGCTCGTCGACTCCGCGCTGCCCCCGGCGGACTCCCCGGCGAAGGAGGCCTGCCCATGAGCGAGCGGCAGGACAGACCGGCCACCCGGCGGCCGCGCATCGCCCCGCGCCGCGGACCCGCCGACCCGGTCAAGGCGCTGCTGCACCGCCACCGGGAGCTGTGCGAACGGGCCGTCGACCCACTGGAGATCGCCGCGGGCCTGGAAGTACACGGCGTCACCGACAGAACGGCCGCCCGCTTCCGCCACCGCGACGTCTTCTCACTGGCCGAGGAGCTGTACGCGCGCGTGCCGCGCGGCGCGGAGACCGCCTCGGCCGCCCGCGGCTCGGGACGCGGACCGGCGGCGCCCGGCTTCGACCCGCCCGCCCGGGACGCCGAAGGGTGCCCCCGGGACGCCGAAGCGTGCGCCGGACGCCCCGGTGCACGGCCCCGCGGCGCACCATCGCTCGGCCGGGTGGGATACGCCGCCCTCACCTTGACACCCGGCGCGGTGTGCGCGCTGGCCGTCGCCGGTTGGCAGACCGCCGAGGGCTCGGCCCGCATCGTCGCCGCCGCAGCCGGAACCGCCGCCGTCGCCGCCGCGCTGCTCCTCTGCCTGCGGAGCGGCCCGCTGTCCGTGCCGGGACGGCGTACCGGAGCCGCCACGCGCCTCTGCACACTCTGGCTGCTGGCCTACGCGGCCTACGGGCACCGGCTTCCGGACGAGCTGATCGGCGGCGGCCCCGCCGGACCGTGGGCGCCCACCCCGCAGCCGCTCGTCGGCCTCGCGCTCGCCGTGGCCCCTGCGGCCTGGTGCGCCCGCCTCTTCGCCGTGAGGGTCCGCAGACGGCTGGCGGCCAGCCGGGGGCTGGACGACTTCTCGACGGCCGCCCGCCCGCTGCTGTTCTCGACGACGGCGCTCTACCTGCTCTGCCTGGCAGCGCTGCTCGCCGTCGCACGGCTCGCGTTCCCGTACGAACACCTCGGCCCCGCCGTCGCCCTGGGCGCCCTGCTCTTCCTGGCCCGACTGCTCGCCGTGCACGGCTCGGCAGGCCCCTCCCGCACCGGACTCGCCGCCGCCTGCGGCCTCGAACTCGCCGTCCCCACGCTGCTCCTGGCCGCCCGGTTGCCCGGCTGCGGCTTCCTGGCGGCGCCCGTCGAGTCGGCGGTCGCGGCCTGGGGTTCCGCCGCCCTGCCCCAACTCGCCTGCGGCGCCGCCGCCCTCGCCCTGCTCGCCCACGCCGCCGTGGCGCTCTCCCGGGCCTCGGCCCACACCGCCGTTCCGTCCGGCTGACCCGCCATGCGCATCCCCCGGCTCCCACAGCACCACCACGAAGGAGAGAAGGACATGACCCCCCAACCACCCCTGACGGCAACCTCCGGACGTCCTCGAGGAGCGGTGCGATGAGGGTGCTTCTGCTCGGCGCCAACGGATTCCTCGGCCGGTTCGTCGCCGAACGCCTGCTCGCCGACCCCGCCGTCCATCTCACCGCGCTGGGGCGGGGTGACGACGCCGATGTGCGCTTCGACCTGGCCGGCGGCAGCCCCGGCGCCCTCACCCGCTTCCTGAGCGCCGTCCACCCGGGCGTCGTCATCAACTGCGCGGGCGCCACCCGAGGCGGGGCACGGGAGCTGACCCGGCACAACACCGTCTCCGTCGCCACCGTCTGCGAGGCGCTGCGCCGCAGCGGCTGCGGCGCACGGCTCGTGCAGATCGGCTGCGCCTCCGAGTACGGGCCCTCCCAGCAGGGCTCCTCCACAGCGGAGGACGCCATTCCGCGCCCGGGCGGCCCGTACGGCGTCAGCAAGCTCGCCGCCACCGAACTGGTCCTCGGCTCCGGACTCGACGCCGTCGTGCTCCGGATCTTCTCCCCGGTCGGGCCCGGCACCCCGGCCGGCTCCCCGCTCGGCAGACTCGCCGAGGCCATGCGCCGGACCATGCAGTCCGGGGACGGCGAGCTCAAACTCAGCGGCCTCGGGGTGCAGCGAGACTTCGTCGACGTACGCGACGTGGCCCGGGCCGTGCACGCGGCCTCCCTCTCCGCCGCGCAGGGCGTGGTCAACATCGGCACGGGGCGCGCGGTGCGGCTGCGCGACGCGGCCGCCGTCCTGGCGCGCGTCGCGGGCTACACGGGCACCCTCCACGAACTGGACGTGCCGCCGGGCCGGCCCGCCATCGGAGCCCAGCGGGGGGAGAGCGGGATGGAACACATGGCCGTCTCCCCCATGCCGTACCCGGACGGCTGCGGCCCCTGGCAGCAAGCCGATGTGCGCACCGCGCGCGACCGGCTCGGCTGGCGGCCGCGCATCAACCTCGAGGAGTCCCTCGCCGACATCTGGATGGAGGCGGCATGCCGCATCTGACCGACTCCGACGTCACGGCGGCCGGGAGGCCCCGGCCGGGCTGCCGAAAACAGCCGGGGGAGGAGGGGTGGGGCAGGCTCGCCCTGGGCGTCCCGGGGCTCGCCCACCCGCTGCTCGCCCCTGCCGAGTGGGGAGGACTGAGCCGGTCCGGCGCCTCGCTGGACTGGGTGGTCCTCAATGTCTCCGGAGGGCGGGTCGACCGCAAGGTCTCCGGAGGCCCGGGCGAGCGGCCGGACCCGCACTGCCTGGAAGCGGTCGGACGTCTGCGCAACGCGGGCGTGTGCGTCCTGGGCCATCTCGATCTGTGCGGCGGGGAGCGGCCCCACGCGGATCTCATCGGTGACGCTTGTCACTTCCTCGAGTGGTACCGGGTCGACGGCTTCCTGCTGGACCGGTGCCCGGCGGACCGCGCCGCGCTGTCACGCGTATGCCGTACGACGGCCATGCTGGAGGTGCTCTCCGACGGCGGGCATCTGGTGCTGGGGCAGGGCGTCCATCCGTACCCCGGGTACGCGGAGGCCGCCGACCAACTGATCACGTTCTGCGGCCACTGGACGGAGTACCGCTGGTCACAGGTGGCGGAGTGGACGGCCGACTATCCGGCGGAACGGTTCGCTCATGTCGTCCAGGGCGTCCCGCGCACCCATCTGGAGGAGGCCGCGCGGATCGCGCGCTGGCAGGGCGCGAGCACGGTCTTCTTCACCGACCGCACGGAACGCGCGGCTCGTGCGGGACACTCAGTGCAGACGGGGCATTCACAACGGATTCCGGAGTACACGGCAAACACGGCATTCGACACGCTGCCCGGCTACTGGGACGAAATCGTCTCGCAGATCGGACTCGGTGTCTCGGAATGAGGAGGGCCGTGGCAGTGTTACGGGAAGACCAAACCGTACTGACTTACCGATCTACGGAGTCCCCGTGTCGCTGCCACCCCTGGTCGAGCCAGCTGCTGAGCTCACCGTCGACGAGGTCCGCCGGTACTCCCGCCACCTGATCATCCCGGACGTAGGGATGGACGGGCAGAAGCGGCTGAAGAACGCCAAGGTGCTCTGCGTGGGCGCGGGCGGCCTGGGTTCGCCCGCTCTGATGTACCTGGCGGCGGCCGGTGTCGGCACCCTCGGCATCGTGGAGTTCGACGAGGTCGACGAGTCGAACCTGCAGCGCCAGATCATCCACAGCCAGTCCGACGTCGGCCGCTCCAAGGCGGAGTCCGCCCGCGACACGGTCAAGGGCATCAACCCGTATGTGGACGTCGTCCTTCACGAAGAGCGGCTCGAGGCCGAGAACGTGATGGACATCTTCCGCCAGTACGACCTGATCGTCGACGGCACCGACAACTTCGCCACCCGCTATCTCGTCAACGACGCGTGCGTGCTGCTGAACAAGCCGTACGTCTGGGGCTCCATCTACCGCTTCGACGGCCAGGCCTCCGTCTTCTGGTCCGAGCACGGCCCCTGCTACCGCTGCCTGTACCCGGAGCCCCCGCCGCCGGGCATGGTGCCGAGCTGCGCCGAGGGCGGCGTGCTGGGCGTGCTCTGCGCCTCCATCGGATCCATCCAGGTCAACGAGGCCATCAAGCTGCTCGCAGGCATCGGCGAGCCGCTGGTCGGCCGACTGATGATCTACGACGCCCTGGAGATGCAGTACCGCCAGGTCAAGGTGCGCAAGGACCCGAACTGCGTGGTCTGCGGCGAGAACCCGACCGTCACGGAGCTCATCGACTACGAGGCCTTCTGCGGAGTCGTCTCGGAGGAGGCCCAGGAGGCGGCCGCCGGTTCGACGATCACTCCCAAGCAGCTCAAGGAGTGGCTCGACGACCGGGAGAACATCGAGCTCATCGACGTCCGTGAGCCGAACGAGTACGAGATCGTCTCCATCCCGGGCGCGAAGCTGATCCCGAAGAACGAGTTCCTGATGGGCTCGGCGCTGGGCGATCTGCCGCAGGACAAGAAGATCGTCTTGCATTGCAAGACGGGTGTCCGCAGTGCGGAAGTCCTCGCCGTCCTCAAGTCCGCCGGCTTCGCGGACGCCGTCCATGTCGGCGGAGGCGTGATCGGGTGGGTCAACCAGGTCGAGCCGGAGAAGCCGGTCTACTGATCCGCCGCCGCGGAACGCCGCGGAAGGCCGCGGAACACGGCCTCGGGCCCCGGACCGGAACCATCCGGTCCGGGGCCTTCGCCGTTCCGCGCGGGCCGCGGCGGTCGTCCCGGGCCGCGCGGGGCGTCATGGGGCGCGGCGGGCCGTCTCGGCGCGGGCTGGGCAGTCTCGGGACACGCCGGACCGTCCCCGGCCACGCCGGACCGTCCTGGGGTGTGCCGGGCAGACGCGGGGCGCGGCGGGCAGCCTCGGGACACAGCCGGACCGTCCCCGGCCACGCCGGACCGTCCTGGGACACGCCCGGACCGTCCTGGGACACGCCCGGACCGTCCCGGGCCGTCTCGGCGCGGGCGGGGCCGTCTCGGGGCGGGCCGGGCGGCGGGACGTGGCCCTGTCACAGCGATCCGCCGCAGACGGCGCCGTCCTCGGGGACCGCGCCCTCCAGGAGATACGCGTCCACGACCCGCATCACACATGTGTCGCCGGTGTTGTACGCGCCATGCCCTTCGCCCTCGTAGGTCAGCTCCACGCCCACGCCGTCCCCGAGCGCCTCGGCCATGGCCCGCGCGCCCTCGTACGGCGTCGCCGGGTCGCCGGTGGTGCCGATCACCAGGATCGGGGGCGCGCCCGGGGCCGACACGTCCGGCGTGGGCGCGAGACCCGGCACCGGCCACTCGCTGCACGACATCAGCGCCCAGCCCATGGTGTCCCCGAACACCCGGGACGCCTCGCGGAACTCGGGCAGTTTGGACTTCGTCTGCCCCAGGGTGTAGCGGGCGCTGGAGTCGACGCAGTTGATGGCCGTGTTGGCGGCCTGGATGTTGCTGTAGGTGCCGTTCTCGTTGCGGCCGTTCAGCGAGTCGGAGAACGCCAGCAGCAGCGCTCCGGAGCCGGCGTCGGCCTCGTCGAGCCCCTGCTCCAGCAGCGGCCAGAACTCCTTTGAGTACAGGGTCTGGGCGATTCCGTTGATGGCCTGGGTCTCGTTGAGCCGCCGCAGCCCGATTCCGGAGATCGGGTCCTCCCGCAGCCGGTCGAGCAGCGCGATGATCCCGTCGACGACCTCGTTCGCGGTCGCTCCGGGCAGCAGGCAGTCGTCGCCCCGGTTGACGCAGTCCTGGGCGAAGTTGTCCAGAGCCAGCTGGAAGCCCCGGGCCTGGCCGAGCGCGCCCTGCTCCATGTTCTTGGTCGGGTCCACGGCGGCGTCGAAGACCGCTCGGCCGACGTTCCTCGGATAGAGATGGGCGTAGACGCCGCCCAGTTCGGTGCCGTACGAGATGCCGAAGTAGTACAGCTTGTCGTCGCCGAGGACCTGGCGCATCAGATCCATGTCGCGGGCGGCGTTGACCGTGCCGACATACGGCAGCTCCTTGCCGGACCGCTCCTCGCAGCCGTCGGAGAACTCCTCGATGCCGTCGACGAACTCCTTCTCCTCGGCCGCGTCCTCGGGGGTCGCGTCCTCGGCGAAGTACGCCTGCAACTGCTCGTCGTCCAGGCACTCCACCCCCGCGCTGTCCCCGACGCCCCGCGGATCAAAGCTGACCAGGTCGTACCGGGCGCGCAGGGTCTCGAAGTCCTCGGCGAAGCCGGGCAGCGTGGCCACCCCGGAGCCGCCGGGCCCGCCGAAGTTGAAGATCAGTGAGCCGATGCGGCGGTCGGGGTCGCGTGCCCGGGCGCGGATGAGGGCCAGGGAGACGGTGTCGCCGCCGGAGTCGTCGTAGTCCAGCGGGACGTCCATCGCGGAGCACTCCCACTCGGCGCCGCCCGGCAGCGGGGAGGGGGCGGGGCCGTTCCCCTGCTCTTCCGAGGGAGGCCCGCAGGCTTCCCACTCGAGCTCCTGGGAGGCCAGATCCTGCGCGCGGTCGTGGTCGTTCCCCCCGCCTCCGTCGCCCGAGCAGCCCGCGGCCAGCAGCACGGACACGGCGACGGCGAGCGCGGCGGCCCGCCCGGCGGAGGAAGAGGTCGGCATGCCGCCATCCTGCGCCCGCCCGACCCCGGCCGCCCCCGCGGCGGTCCATGCGGGTGGTCGCGCCGCCCGGCGCCCCGGCAGCGTCCGGAGCGCGCCCGACCGCGTCCGTCGCGCCGCCGGCAGTGCCCCGGCCGCGCCGCCGACGGGGCTACAGCAGTCCCTTGCGCGTGAGCTGGCTGAAGGCGAACCAGCCGGGCAGCACCGGAAGCCACAGCGTCAGCGTCCGGTACAGCAGGACCGCGGGGGCCGCCACGTCCTTGGGCAGGCCCACCAGGAGCAGACCGCCCAGAAGCGCGCCCTCGACCGCTCCCACGCCGCCGGGCGTCGGCGCCGCCGAGCCGAGCGCGTTGCCCGCCAGGAACACCACGGCGACCGCGGCATAGCTCACCGGCTGGGCGCCGTCCCCGAACGCCCGGATCGACGCGTCCAGGCACATCACGAACACACCGGTCAGCAGCAGCATTCCGCCGATGCCGGTGAGCAGCTTCAACGGCCGCTGGAGCACGTCCAGCATGCGCGGCACCACGCCCGCGAACAGCGAGCGCAGCCGGGTGACCACGAACTTCCGCAGGAACGGGATCGCCGTGACCACCAGCACCAGCACCGCGACCGTCAGCAGCCCGGCGATGACCGTCCTCGACGGCGTCAGCGACGCCGTCTCCTCCGTGCCGGTCAGATAGCCGAAGGACAGCAGGAGCAGGATGTGCGCGCCCAGTCCGAAGAGCTGGGACGCGCCGACGCTCGCCACGGCCAGGCCCGGCCTTACCCCGGAGCGCTGCAGGAAGCGGGTGTTGAGCGCCACGCCGCCGACCGCCGCCGGAGCGACGATCTTCACAAAGGACCCGGCGACCTGGGCCAGCACGGTCCGCATGAAGCCCACCCGCTCCGGCACAAAGCCCAGCAGGGCCATGGCGGCGGCGAAGTAGCTCAGGGCCGAGAACACGGCCGCAGCGGCGACCCAGCCCCAGTGCGCCTGCGAGAAGATCGTGCCGAAGTCGATCCCGGCGATCTGCGAGAGCAGGAAGTAGGCGGCGACCGCGCCGGCGATCAGACTGACCAGC
The DNA here is from genome assembly GCF_029846775.1 of Streptomyces chengmaiensis. NCBI lineage: Bacteria > Bacillati > Actinomycetota > Actinomycetes > Kitasatosporales > Streptomycetaceae > Streptomyces > Streptomyces chengmaiensis. Next base: position 45,701 of record NZ_JARWBG010000042.1, on the reverse strand, counting down.
GTCCGCGGCTTGATCCGCTCCAGCCGCACCGGCTCCACCGGCGCCTGGGGTCTGATCAGCAGTACCTCGTGGCGGATCTGGGTGAGCAGATCCTCCTCGCGAACCTCGTCCAGCGCCTCGTCGATGGCCTTCTTGTCGGCCAGCTTCTCGGCGCGTTCGGTCTTGCGCTGGGCCTTGCGGTCCCCGGCGGCGGCCCCCGCGCCCGCCGCCGTACGCGCCCTGTGGGAGGCCTCGGCCGCCTTGAGCACCGCTTCGCGCTCCCGCTGCGCCCGTTCGCGGGCCAGCCGGCGCAGCGTCGCCCGCGTCGAACGGCTCAGCGCGATCGGCTGGAGCAGCGGCAGGCAGCCGGCGACCGCGTCAGGGCCGAGCACCTCGACCGCGCCCGCGACGGCGCGCTCCGCGCCCACCCTCAGGCCGAGCGTGGTCAGCAGCTGTGCCACGTCCATGCGCAGCACCACATCGCCGGCCGCGATCTCGCCGCCCCGCAGGTCCGTGAGGATGACCTTGCCGGAACGATCCACCAGCACGGCGTCGCCGGTCAGCCTGCGGTGCGCGATCCGCCGCGACTGCAGCGCTCTCACCTGCTGCCAGGCGCCCCGCACCACCTCGTCGGTGATCTCCTCGTCGGTCAGCGCGTCCAGGTACCGACCGCCCAGATGCTCGTACACCAGCATCACGGCGTCCGGGCCCAGCTCGGAGGTGGCGATCAGTTTGGGGGCGTTGGCGCCGGCCGCGATCGCCGCGTAGGCCAGGAGGGCCTCCTGCTCCAGGGCCTGGCGCAGGGTCTGGATGGAGCGGCGGGTGGTGATGGAGCGCAGCGTCAGCCGCCGCCACAGGCGGTAGAAGAAGCCGTGTGCCTGCTGCTCGCGGTCCACGACCGTGACATCGAGCGGGGGGCCGTCCTCCAGGGTGACCAGGTAGCGGCGGCCGCGGTCGCCGCCCTCGCCGTTCGCCTCGGCCTCGACGGGGGGCTCCTCGGCGCGCCGGGCGCTGACCGGGTGGAAGCCCACATGGCGAAGGCCCGCGAGGAGGTTCTGCCCGGTGGGGCGCACATTGGGCGAGCCGACGGCGTACAGGGTGCCGTAGGCGACAGTCCAGCCGAGCAGCACGGTCAGGATGATCGAGAAGGGTGTGGTGTAGCCGGCGACGAGCATCGCGAAGGCGTCCATCAGCAGGACCACCCACAGGGCGACGCGCCAGCGCGGTCTTCGGGCCATGCCGACGGCCGTCATATAGGCGATGACCGGGGCGAGATAGCCGTGTACGGGGTCGGTCAGATCCCCGCCCGCCTGCTGCTGCGTCAGGGCGTCCTGGAGCGAGTCGGGCGCGGCCTCGGCCACCCACAGGTCGGTGGCGAGGGTGACGCCGTGTGCGAGGACGGCGGCCAGCACGCCGTCGGCGATCCGCAGCCCGTCGCGTTTGACCAGCCGCTCGATGGCGAAGGCGACGGGGACGAGCAGCACGGCGATGCTGGAGGCCAGTCCGGCGATCTTGACGAGGAGGGCGGGGGCTCCTTGCGTGCCCTTGTCGATGTCCTGTTCCAGGCCGGTGGTCGTGCCCTGGGCGAAGGCTGCGACGGCGAGGATGACGGCGATCGCCAGGATGCCGATCAGCAGCCGCATCAGATCGGACGGCCGGTGCACGCGCGCGGCGAGCAGCGGCTCGTCCCGGGAGACGCTGTCGGCCTGGATCACCTCGGGTTCGCGAGGCTCCTCCGATCCCTTCCGGTTCTTCGGTCCCTTCGAGTGGGAGGGGCGGTCCGACGGCGGGTCGTCCGATGGCGGGTCGTCCGGGTCGGGGTCGTCCGAAGACTGGTCGTCCGACGGCGGGTCGTCCGGGTCGGGGCCTTCCGATGGCGGGCCGTCCGGCCCGGACGGGTCGCGGACCGGCCCGGGACGCCCGCCTGCGGGCTCGCCGTCGGCGGCTCCTCCCGTGGCCGTTTCCCCCATCCCGTCGGCTCCGCCAGCGCCGGCCCCGGCTTCGCCGTCGGCTCCCTGGGCTCCCTGCGCATGTCCGGGCACGCCGCCGGCCGGGCCGTGCGCCGCGCGCCTGGACCCGGGATCGTCCGGATACGGCTCGGGCTCGGGCGCGCCGGCCGCCATGCGAGGCTGCACGCCCTGCTCCTTCGCCGTCTCTGTCTCTTCTTGGTCTCGTATCACCGGTCACCTCCCCCTACGCCCCGGAGGCGTGGGGGACCCCCGGCACGATGGTGGCACGAGCGGACGGCAACGGGGGCATCAGGGTGCATCCCGAAGATCCGCTCATGGGGCCATTGTCGGTGGCGTGCGGCAGGATGGGCCGGATGGATGCGCTGCCTGAGTACGCGGAGCGGGTGCTGGAGGTCGCGGAACGGATCCCGCCCGGCCGTGTGATGACGTACGGAGACGTGGCCGAGTGGCTCGACGAAGGCGGTCCACGCCAGGTGGGCCGGGTGATGGCCCTCTACGGGGGCGGGGTGCCGTGGTGGCGTGTGGTCCGCGCGGACGGGGTGCTGCTGCCCGGTCATGAGCTGCGCGCGCTCCGGCACTACCGCGCGGAGGGGACCCCGCTGAGGGAGGCGACGGCCGCAGCGGAGGGGCATACGCCTCGGATCGATATGAAACGGGCGCGGTGGGACGGCGGCGGAACTCACATATGACAGCTTCCGCCACGGGCCGACGGTGCGGGCGCACGCCGTTCCGTACGGAGCAGGGAAGCGCGTGCGGGCCCGGACGCGGGCACGGCCGACTGCGCGTCCCCCGCGGGCTGACGTAGCGTCTCTGAGTCCGTGCGGCTCTCCCCGCGGCGCGAACCGCACTCTCCGCATCAGCACACCCACCAGGACCGGCGATCCACGTGAGCTCCTCCTCCACCACCGGGCGTACGCCATACGCACCGCACCAGCGACAGGCGCGGCGGCGGACCCCTGGCGCATACCGGCTGGTGCGCACCCCGCCGGCCCGGCCCGAGCCCCCTCTCCTGGACGCAGCCCAGCGGGAGGTGGTTGACCACGGCGAGGGCCCGCTGCTGGTGCTCGCGGGCCCCGGGACCGGAAAGACCACCACCTTGGTCGAGGCGGTCGCCGCCCGGGTGGCGCGCGGGGTCGACCCGGAGAGGATCCTGGTGCTCACCTTCAGCCGCAAGGCCGCGGCGGAGCTGCGGGACCGGATGGCGGTACGGCTGGGGGGAGTGCAGGGGCCGCCGGCGACGACCTTCCACTCCTTCTGCTACGCGCTGGTGCGGGCGCATCAGGACGCCGAGCTGTTCGCCGAGCCGCTGCGACTGCTGTCCGGACCCGAACAGGACGTCGCCGTACGGGAGCTGCTGGCCGGTCAGCTCGACTTCGAGCGGGCCGGCGCGGCCCGCATACGCTGGCCGGACGAACTGCGCGCGGCTCTGACGACGCGCGGCTTCGCCGACGAGGTGCGGGCGGTGCTGGCGCGCAGCCGGGAGCTGGGCCTCGGGCCCGGCGCCCTGGCCCGGTTCGCGGACCGCACCGGCCGCCCCGACTGGGGGGCGGCCGCGGCGTTCCTCGCCGAGTACCTCGACGTGCTGGACCTGCAGGGCGTTCTCGACTACGCCGAGCTGGTACACCGTGCGGTCCTGCTGGCCGAGCGGGTGGAGTTCCCGGACGAGGCGTTCGGCTACGACGCGGTCTTCGTGGACGAGTACCAGGACACCGACCCCGCCCAGGTGCGGCTGCTCCGGGCGCTGGCGGGCCGCGGCCGCACACTCGTCGCCTTCGGCGACCCGGACCAGTCGATCTACGCCTTCCGGGGCGCGGACGTGAACGGCATCCTCGACTTCCCGGACGCCTTCCGCCGCACCGACGGCCGGCCCGCCCCGGTGGCGGTGCTGACCCGCTCCCGCCGCAGCGGCGCAGACCTCCTGGCCGCCACCCGGCTGCTGACCCGCCGTATGCCGCTGCCCCGGCTGCCCGCGGACAAGGCACGGGCCCACCGGGAGCTCGCCGCCGTGGGGGAAGGCGGCCGGGTGGAGGCGTACACCTACCCCACGGCCTCCGCGGAACTCGACAACATCGCGGACATCCTGCGCCGGGCCCACCTGGAAGACGGCGTCCCCTGGAACCAGATGGCCGTCCTCGTCCGCGCCGGCGGCCGCACCATCCCGGCGGCCCGCCGCGCCCTGACCGCCGCGGGCGTCCCCGTCGAAACGGACGGCGCGGACATCCCCCTCCGCCATGAACCGGCCGTCGCCTCCCTCCTGACGGCCCTCCGCGTATCAGCCACGCTTCCCACGCCCGGAACGGGCCCCGAACAGCCTTCACAGCCTTCACCGCCTTCCGGTGATCCGGCCGAGCCGTCGGCCTCTGCGGCGGGTTCTGGCGGGCGCTTGCCGGGGGGCGTCGAGCCGTTCGACGCGGCGGTGGGCGCGGCTGCTCGCGGGTCTTCGTCCGTTGGTCATCCGGCGGGCCCGGCCGAGCCGTCGGCCTCTGCGGCGGGTCCTGGCGGGCGCTTGCCGGGGGGCGTGGAGCCGTTCGACGCGGCGGTGGGCGCGGGGAGCGGCAGCTCGGACGGAGCGCCCGCCTACGCCGAGGGCAGCGTGCCGGGGCCGCCCGAGTCCGGTCCCGGCGGCGCCGGGGGTGTTCCGTCCGGCGACGCCGACGGCTTCGCCGGGGAGCCGGCCGGGGCGCGCCGCGAGGCGGGCGCGCCGGAGTCCGGGGCGGAGCCCCGGTTCCGGGAAAGGGCGGGGTGGGGGAACGACCCCCTCGACCCCGAGACCGCTCTCACCCTCCTCACCTCGCCCCTCGGCGGCATGGACACCGCCGACCTCCGCCGCCTCGCCCGCGCCCTGCGTGACGAGGAGCGGGCCGCGGGCAACAAGCTGCCGCCGCCTTCCGACCGGCTCCTCGCCCGCGCGCTCGCCGAACCCGAGCGGCTCGTCGTGCACGACCCCGCGTACGCCCGCGGCGCGCAGATCCTCGGCGCGCTTCTGCACAAGGCGAAGGAGCTCCTCCACGGCGGCGGCACCGCCGAGGAGGCCCTCTGGCTGCTGTGGAACGGCACGTCCTGGCCGCAGCGCCTGCACCGCGCCGCCCTGCGAGGCGGCGCGGCCGGCCGCAACGCCGACCGCGACCTCGACGCCGTCTGCGCCCTCTTCGACGCCGCCGCCCGCGCCGAGGACCGCACCGGCGGCCGCGGCGTCCTCAACTTCCTCGAAGAGCTCGACGCCCAGGACATCGCCGCCGACACGCTCGCCAAGCGCGCCGTACGCCCCGACGCCGTACGCCTGATGACCGCCCACCGCTCCAAGGGCCTCGAGTGGCGGCTTGTCGTCGTCGCGGGCGTGCAGGAGGGACTGTGGCCCGACCTCCGCCGCCGCGGCTCCCTCCTGGAGGCCGACCGCATCGGCCGCGACGGCCTCGCCGAACCCCTCACCCCGGGCGCTCTCCTCGCCGAGGAGCGCCGCCTCTTCTACGTCGCCGCCACCCGCGCCCGCGACCGGCTCGTCGTCACCGCCGTCAAGGCCCCCGCCGACGACGGAGACACCCCTTCCCGCTTCCTCGCCGAACTCGGCGTGGAGCCGAAGGACGTCGCCGGCCGCCCCCGCCGCCCTCTCGCCGTCGCCCCGCTCGTCGCCGAACTCCGCGCCGCCACCGTCGACCCGGAGGCCTCTTCGGCCCTGCGTGAGGCCGCCGCCCGCCGCCTCGCCCGCCTCGCCGCGCTCTCCGACGACGAGGGCCAGCCACTGGTGCCCGCCGCACACCCGTTCCGCTGGTGGGGGCTGGACGAACCCACCCGCAGCGCCGTTCCCCTCCGCGACCGCAGTCACCCGATCGTGTTGTCCCCAAGCTCCCTGGAGAAGCTCGCCGACGGCGCCTGCGCCCTGCAGTGGTTCCTCGGCCGCGAGGTGAAGGCCGACGCCCCCGCCACCGCCGCCCAGGGCTTCGGCAACGTCGTGCACGTCCTCGCCGACGAGGTCGCCTCCGGCCGCACCCCCGCCGACCTCGCCGTCCTGATGGAACGGCTGGACACGGTCTGGGACGCCCTCGCCTTCGACGCCCCCTGGAAGTCGCGGCAGGAGAAGGAACACGCGCGCGCCGCCCTCGAACGCTTTCTGCGCTGGCACGTCATGGACCGCGGTGGCCGCACACCCGCCGCGACCGAGCACCCCTTCGACGTGACCCTGGAGGCAGGCCCGTACGAGGTGCGGATCCGCGGCTCCATGGACCGCGTGGAGACCGACGGGCACGGCCATGCGTACGTGGTCGATTTCAAGACCGGCAAACAGGCTCCGACCAAGGACGAGGTCGCGGCCCACCCGCAGCTCGCCGTCTACCAGCGGGCGGTCCGCGAGGGCGCGGTGGACGATGCGTTCGACGGCCGCCGCCCCGAAGCGGCGGGCGCGGAACTGGTCCAGCTCCGCCGGCCCGCCCCCCAGAAGGAGGGCGGCGAAGCCCTCCCGCGCGTGCAGTCCCAGGCGCCCCCCGCCGACGCCTGGGTCGGCGAGCTCCTCGCCGGCGCCGCGGGCCGCGTCCTCGACGAGCGCTTCACCCCCACCGCCGGTTCGCAGTGCGAGAACTGCGCCTTCCGCTCCTCCTGCAGCGCCCGCCCCGAGGGCCGCCATGTCGTCGAGTGACGCGAATCACGATTCGGCAGTGCATCCATATGGCTGGAACGCGAGTCCGATGGTGCGGCATAAGCAGCACCTAAATGGGGAGCGCGAACGGTGAACAACCGGAAGTTTCTGGTCACGGCGACGCTGTGTGTGACAGCGGCCATGGGCCTGGCCGCCTGCGGCGGCAACAAGGACGGCGAGAACAAGAAGGCCGACGCCGCCGCGTCGACGCCCGCAGCGTCTCCGTCGCCGAAGGCGACGGAGAAGCCGGACCCGTTCGCCGGGCTCACCGCCGACCAGATCGCCGACAAGGCACTCGACACGACCAAGGCCGTGGACTCCCTGAAGGTGAAGGGCTCCAAGAAGGCGGACGGCGAACTGATGCAGTTCGACGTGGCCATCACCCAGAAGGGCGACTGCGGCGGCACCCTGCACTCCGGCGGCAGCAGCGCGGACATACGAGTGGTGGGCAAAGCGGCCTATGTGAAGGGCGACGAGAAGTACTACCAGGAGATGGGCGAGGAGGACGGCACCTCCGCCGAGGAGGCCGCCGGCATAGCCGAGCTGTTCAAGGGCCGCTGGATCAAGATCCCCGAGGACGAGAGCGACCCGGACGACCTGGCCGCCATGTGCGACGTGGACACCCACCTGGAGCTCGCGGACCGCTCCAAGACCGGCCTCGCCAAGGGTGAGGACGCCGACGTCGACGGCAAGAAGGCCGCCGTGCTCACCAAGAAGGCCGGAGCGGAGACGTTCACCTACTACGTGGCCAAGGACGGTGAGCCCTACCTGCTCAAGTTCACCTCCGAAGGCGGCAAGGAGCCCGAGTCGGTTCAGTTCGCCGACTTCAACGCGTCCCTCACCGTCGAGGCGCCGCCCGCCGACCAGGTCCTTGACCCGGCCAAGCTGGGCGGCTGACGCACACCCCCCGCCAGGCTTCGGGGCCGCTGACAGCGCCGGCTTCAGGCGCTGTCAGCGGCCCCTACTAGCCTCTTGCAGGTGACCGCACGCATCACCGACCCCGAGCAGCTCAAGGAGCTCCTCGGCATCCCCTTCACCCCGGAGCAGACGGCCTGCATCACCGCGCCGCCCGCCCCGCAGGTCATCGTGGCCGGAGCCGGCTCGGGTAAGACGACGGTCATGGCGGCGCGGGTGGTCTGGCTCGTCGGCACCGGACAGGTCGCCCCCGAGCAGGTCCTCGGCCTCACCTTCACCAACAAGGCCGCCGGCGAGCTCGCCGAACGGGTCCGCACCGCTCTCGTCCGCGCCGGGGTGACCGACCCCGACACCCATGAAGCACCCGGCACGCCCGGCGGCCACCCGGACGCCCCGCAGGGCGAGCCCCGCATCTCCACCTACCACGCCTTCGCCGGACAGCTGCTGACCGACCACGGCCTCCGCATCGGCCTCGAACCGACCGCACGGCTGCTCGCCGACGCCACCCGCTACCAGCTCGCCGCCCGCGTGCTGCGCGAGGCCCCCGGGCCGTACCCCTCCCTCACCCGCTCCTTCTCCCTCCTCGTCGCCGACGTGCTCGCCCTTGACGCGGAACTCGCCGAACACCTCGTACGCCCCGAGCAGCTCCTGGCCCACGACAGCGAGCTGCTGCGCACGCTCGAGGACTCCAGGCTGACCAACGCCGATCTGCGCAAGGTCCCGGAGGCAGCCGCCGCCCGCCGCGAGCTGCTGGAGCTGACCGTCCGCTACCGCGAGGCCAAGCACGCCCGCGACCTGCTCGATTTCGCCGACCAGATCGCCCTCTCCGCGGAGCTCGCCCTCACCCGGCCAGAGGTCGGGTCGATGCTGCGCGACGAGTTCCGCATCGTCCTCCTCGACGAGTACCAGGACACCTCCGTCGCACAGCGGCTGCTGCTGTCCGGCCTGTTCGGCCAGGGCACCGGCCACGCCGTCACCGCCGTCGGCGACCCCTGCCAGGCCATCTACGGCTGGCGCGGCGCCTCGGTGGCCAATCTGGACGACTTCCCCGCCCACTTCCCCCACGCCGACGGCCGCCCCGCCACCCGCTACGCCCTCAGCGAGAACCGCCGCAGCGGCGGCCGCCTCCTCCAGCTCGCCAACGGCCTGGCGGCACCCCTGCGCGCCCTGCACGAAGGCGTCGAGGCGCTCCGCCCCGCCCCCGGCGCCGAACGCGACGGATCCGTCCGCTGCGCCCTGCTGCCCACCCACGCCGAAGAGCTCGAATGGCTCGCCGACCAGATCGCCCACCTCGTGCGCACGGGCCGGGAACCGGGCGAGATCGCCATCCTGTGCCGCACCGCTGCCGACTTCCCCCGCATCCAGGGCGCCCTCGTGGCCCGCGACGTCCCCGTCGAAGTCGTCGGCCTGTCCGGGCTGCTGCATCTGCCCGAAATCGCCGACCTGGTCGCCATGTGCGAGGTCCTCCAGGACCCCGGGGCCAACGCCTCGCTCGTCCGGCTGCTCACCGGCCCCCGCTGGCGGATCGGCCCCCGCGACCTCGCCCTGCTCGGCCGCCGCGCCCGGCTGCTCGTCCACCGCGAACGCGCAGCCGACGACGCCGACGCGGACGAGCGGCTCGCCGCCGCCGTCGAAGGCGCCGACCCCGCCGAAGTGATCTCCCTCGCCGACGCCCTCGACACCTTCCTGGCCACGGCCGCGCCCGACGAGGACGACGACCGCCTGCCCTTCTCCGCCGAGGCACGCGTCCGCTTCGCCCGCTTCGCCGCCGAACTGCGCGAGCTGCGCCGGGGCCTCGCCGACCCCCTGATGGACGTCCTGCACCGCGTCCTCGCCGCCACCGGTCTGGAGGTCGAGCTCTCGGCCTCCCCGCACGCCCTCGCCGCCCGCCGCCGCGAGACCCTCTCCGGCTTCCTCGACATCGCCGCGGGCTTCGCCGCCCTCGACGGAGAGGCCACGCTCCTGGCCTTCCTCGGCTTTCTGCGCACCGCCGCCCAGTACGAGAAGGGTCTGGACAACGCCCTGCCGGGCGGCGAGAACACGGTCAAGGTGCTCACCGCCCACAAGTCCAAGGGGCTCGAGTGGGACGTCGTCGCCGTTCCCGGGCTGGTCGCCAAGCAGTTCCCCAGCGAGCAGCCGCGCGAGGCGTGGACCGCCCAGGCCAAGGTCCTGCCGCACCCGCTGCGCGGAGACGCGGCCACCCTACCCGTGGTGCCGTCCTGGGACCCGAAGGGGATCAAGGCGTTCAAGGAGGCGCTGAAGGACCACCAGCACACCGAGGAACTGCGCCTCGGATATGTCGCCTTCACCCGGCCCCGCTCCCTGCTGCTGGGCTCAGGCCACTGGTGGGGGCCCACCCAGAAGCGGCGGCGCGGCCCCTCGCCGTTTCTCCGGGAGCTGTACGAGCACTGTGCGCAAGGCCATGGAGAGATCGAGGCCTGGGCGGACGAACCGGCCGAGGACGCGGAGAACCCGGCCCTGCGGGACGCCGCCGCCGAGCAGCCCTGGCCCCTGCCGCTCGACCCCGGCTCCTTCGCCCGCCGCCGCGAGGCCGCCGACACCGTCCTGGCGCACCTCGCCCGGACATCCGCGCAGGAGCCAGGCTCCGAGCCGGCTCCCGGCGCCGCATCCGGCTCCGGACGCTGCGCGGAGCGGGCGGCCGCGCCCGATGACGGCCCCGTACCCGATGACGACCCCGTACCCGACGACGCACCGGAACCGGACTGGGGCGACTGGGGCCACGTGGACGACTGGGACGGCGAGGCAGAGGTGCCCGGCCTCCGGGACCCCGGTCCATGGGACCCCGAGCCGTCCGGCCCCGGTCCATGGGACCCCGAGCCGTCCGGCCCCGAACCATGGGACCCCGAACCGTCCGGCCCCGAACCATGGGAAGCCGGCGCTCCATGGGACCCCGAGGCCCCGGAGGACGGTCGCGGGACCGGTGAGGACCATGCGCCCGTCGCCCTGCCGGCACCCCGCCACGCCCCTCCCACCGACACTTCTCTTCCGAACCTCACCCCCGAGGACGCCCGCACCATCGCCTCCTGGGACCGCGACCTCGACGCACTCGCCGGGGAACTGCGCCGCAGTCGCGCCGCCGTGCACGACGTCCTCGTACCGCCCTCCCTGTCCGCCTCCCAGCTGCTGCGTCTCGCCGCCGATCCCGACGGCTTCGCCGAGGAGCTGGCCCGCCCCATGCCCCGGCCCCCGCAGCCCGCGGCCCGCCGCGGCACCCGCTTCCACGCCTGGGTCGAGTCACGCTTCGAGGCGCTGCCGCTGCCGATGCTCGGCCCCGACGAACTGCCCGGCGGCGACGAGGACGACCCGGAGATCGCCGACGAGCGCGACCTCGCCGCCCTCAAGGAGGCCTTCGAACGCACCCCGTACGCCCACCGCACCCCCTACCGCGTCGAGGCCCCCTTCCAGATCACGCTCGCGGGCCGGGTCGTGCGCGGACGGATAGACGCCGTCTACCGCACCGATGCGCCCCCCGCGGCCGACGCGGCCGCCGGACCCGGCGCACCGCAGTACGAGATCGTCGACTGGAAGACCAACCGCCGCCACACCGCCGACCCGCTCCAGCTCGCCGTCTACCGCCTCGCCTGGGCCGAGCAGCACGGCATCCCCCTGCAGGCCGTGACCGCCGCCTTCGTCTACGTCCGCAGCGGCGAGGTGGTCCGCCCCGACGCCCTGCCCGGCCGGGCCGAGCTGGAGCGCATCCTGCTGGGCGAGACGGCGGACGAGACGGCCCCCCGGGCCCGTTAGGCTCAAGAGCATGAGCCCTACCCCGGACAGCGCCGTCCGACAGTACGTCCGGCAGCACCGCACAGCCTTCCTCGACGACCTCGCCGACTGGCTGCGCATCCCGTCCGTGTCGGCACAGCCCGAGCACGCGGCGGACGTACGGCGCAGCGCCGACTGGCTCGCGGAGAAGCTCAAGGAGACCGGCTTCCCGATCACCGAGGTCTGGACCCCGGACGGCTCCGGGGACGCCGCCCCTGCCGCGCCCGCCGCTCCCGCCGTCTTCGCCTCCTGGCCGTCCGACGACCCGGACGCGCCGACGGTCCTCGTCTACGGCCACCACGACGTACAGCCCGCCGCCCGCGAGGACGGCTGGCGCACCGACCCCTTCGAGCCGCAGACCGCCGACGGGCGGATGTACGGCCGCGGCGCGGCCGACGACAAGGGGCAGGTCTTCTTCCACACCCTGGGGCTCCGCGCCCATCTCGCCGCCACCGGCCGCACCGCGCCGGCCGTCAACCTCAAGCTGCTGATCGAGGGCGAGGAGGAGTCCGGCTCCCCGAACTTCCGCACCCTCGTCGAAGCCAACGCCGCCCGCCTCACCGCCGACGCGGTGATCGTCTCGGACACCGGCATGTGGTCCGAGACGACCCCCACCGTGTGCACCGGCATGCGCGGCGTCGCCGACTGCGAGATCGCCCTGTACGGCCCCGACCAGGACATCCACTCCGGCTCCTTCGGCGGCGCGGTCCCCAACCCGGCCACCGCCGCCGCCCGCCTCGTCGCAGCCCTGCACGACGCCGAGGAGCGCGTCGCCGTTCCCGGCTTCTACGACGGCGTCACCCCGCTCACCGACGCCGAACGAGAGCTCTTCGCCGAGCTCCCCTTCGACGAGGCGTCCTGGCTGCGCACCGCCAAGTCCCACGGCACGCTCGGCGAAGCCGGCTACTCCACCCTGGAGCGCGTCTGGGCCCGCCCCACCGCCGAGGTCAACGGCATCGGCGGCGGCTATCAGGGCCCCGGCGGGAAGACGATCGTGCCGGCCTCCGCCCGGATCAAGCTGTCCTTCCGCCTTGTGGCGGGCCAGGACCCCGAGAAGATCGAACTGGCGGTGCGCGACTGGGTCGCCGCGCAGCTTCCCCGGGGCATCCGCCACGAGATCGAGTTCGGCGCCCCGACCCGCCCCTGCCTGACCCCGCTCGACCACCCCGCCCTGCAGTCGGCAGCCCGCGCCATGTCCCGTGCCTTCGACGGCCAGAAGGTCCGCTTCACCCGCGAGGGCGGCTCCGGGCCGGCCGCCGACCTGCAGGACGTCCTCGGCGCGCCCGTCCTCTTCCTCGGCGTCTCCGTCCCCTCCGACGGCTGGCACGCCCCCAACGAAAAGGTCGAACTGGACCTGCTTCTCAAAGGAGCGGAGAGCGCCGCCCATCTGTGGGCTGACCTGCCGAACGCCCTTCGCTGAGCTGACACCCAAACCACCAGGGGGAGTTGGAAGTACCGTGAGCACCGACAGCTACGCCACCGCGAGCCGCGCGGCGGACCTCGCCGCCCCGATCAGCCTCACCGCCCCCAGCGGCATCGACCGCGAGGCGCACCACCGCCTCGACGAGGCCTGGCTGGCGGCGGCGTGGAGCCACCCCACGACCCGGGTCTTCGTGGTCTCCGGCGGACAGGCGCTGATCGACGACACCCCCGACGGCCGCACCGAACTGGTCATGACCCCCTCGTTCGAGGCCCCCGTCACCGAGACCCACCGCTACTTCCTGGGCACCGACGCCGACGGGGTGCGCTACTTCGCCCTCCAGAAGGACGCCCTTCCGGGCCGTATGGACCAGTCCGCGCGCCCCGCGGGCCTGCGTGAGGCCGGGCTGCTGCTCTCCCCGCGCGACGCCGGACTCCTCGTCCACGCCGTCGCCCTGGAGAACTGGCAGCGGATGCACCGCTTCTGCTCCCGCTGCGGCGAACGCACCGTCATCGCCGCGGCCGGGCACATCCGACGCTGCCCGGCCTGCGGCGCCGAGCACTACCCCCGCACCGACCCGGCCGTCATCATGCTCGTCACCGACGACGAGGACCGCGCGCTCCTGGGGCGGCAGGTCCACTGGCCCGAGGGCCGCTTCTCCACCCTGGCCGGTTTCGTCGAGCCCGGGGAGTCCATCGAGCAGTCAGTGCGCCGAGAGGTGTTCGAGGAGGCGGGCGTCACGGTCGGGGACGTCGAGTACATCGCCAGCCAGCCCTGGCCCTTCCCCTCCAGCCTGATGCTCGGCTTCATGGCCCGCGCCACCTCCGCCGAGATCGACGTCGACGGCGAGGAGATCCACGAGGCGCGCTGGTTCTCGCGGGAAGAGCTGCGGGCCGCGTTCGAGTCCGGGGAGGTCCTGCCCCCCTACGGCATCTCGATCGCGGCCCGCCTGCTCGAGCTCTGGTACGGCAAGCCGCTCCCCAAGCCGGGAGAGCTCACCTGACCCCTGACGGCCTCTGACCCGGGATCGGCGCCGCTCAGACGCCGATCTTCTGCTTGACCTGGGCCAGCGAGGGGTTGGTCAGCGTCGAACCGTCCTCGAAGACGGGCCTTGGGTCAAGGCGCATCTCCGGGGCTACCTCGTGCCGGCACATCGGTGAGAGGCCTGAGACAGGGGCGCAGTCAGGCACTCACCTCGGAGTGCACCGGGACGGGCGGGCGCACTCCGGTGAGGGCTTCCGCGCGGGCAACCAGGCGGGGTGCAAGGTCGGGGTACCAGCCACGGGCTACGGCTTGCAGCATCTCGGCCAGGGCCGCGAGTTCCCCGATTCGGCCGGCGGGGGTGTCGAGGATCGGCGCAAACTCCTTGCGGATGCGGGCGGCTACGTCGGGCACGAGCAGGCTGTTGGCATGGAGGAGCCCGGCGTCATAGCCGAAGGGCACCAAGCCCCACCGCTCCCAGTCCAACAGGCACAGGGGCGTGGCGGTGAGATTGCCCCAGTGGAGGTCACCGTGTCCGGTCACCCGCTCCACCTTGGCGGGGGCCGGGACGCCGAGGAACTGGGGGAAGGCCCGTTCGATCCAGCCGTCGCGCACGGTGACCTTCACCCCCTCCGCTTCAGTGAGCACGGCAAGGGATCGGCGAAGGTCCGCCCACCACTCGTCAGGCAACCCAGGGTCGTGGTCGATGTCGGCTCGGTCCGGGGACACGATGGGTTGCGTGACGTGGTCGAGGACTTCTGCCTCGAAGGCCCACTCGCCGTCAGTCCAATCGTGCACCTCGTACAGGCGCGGGCGCGGGACAGCGTCGGGCACGAGCAGGGAGGCCCCGACGATGCCCTCCCCCTGCTTCCTGCCCACATTGCGCTTCGCCGTCCGGCTGACCCGTAGCCATCGGTCTCCGGCCCGGCGTCCGAGGGTGACACCGAGGAAGCCCCACGCCAGCGGACCCGTGCACGTCAACCCCAGAGCCTTGGCCACCCGGTCGTGGGCGGCCTCCATCAAGGCCTGTACTTCCTCATTCAGAGGCGAGTTCATCCATCACCTTCGTGAGTTCCCGGGCCGTTCAGTCCCCTGGTCAGCGGTGACCGAGTGCCACCAGCCGCGCGGCAGATAGAGCACATCACCCGGGGACAGAACGAGGTCCGCCACCGGCTGGCCCTCCGGCTCCTCCGGCGACTCCACGTCCCGGAACGTGGGGGCCTCACGGGTCATCCCGTACAAGGGCCACCGCTTCGAGCCGTGCAACTAGACCACGACAACGTCATGGTCGTCCCAGTGGAGGCCGAATCCCTCCCGCTCGGTCCACGACGCGTACACGTTGGCCTGCACTGAAGTCCCGAGGAAGCGCTCAAGCCCCTCAGCGGCCACGCCCACCGTGGGGTGGATCTTCTCCACCGCATCGAGGACCAGCGACGCCCCGCCCCTGAGCTGGGCGTGGAAGTCGGACGGCTGGATACGGGACCAGGTGACCGCACGGCGGTTCGTGGTCGGGATCGCGTAGCGGTGCAGTGGAACCATCTCGCCGTCGACCGACAGGCGTAGCCGGGACGGTTCCAGCCGCTGCGTAGCGGTGATCCGGTTCAGGTCGTCCCAGGAGAACAAGCCCGCCATGTCGGCGGCCCCGGGGAAGTGGGCGTATGAGCGGTGGTACGTCTGGGAGAGGAACGTGTCCCCGCCCAGACGCCCCGCCCACGAGGCTGCATCAAGCAACGTGGGCGCTCCCGTCAGTCGTTGCCGTCGGAACGGCCACTGCTGACGTCCGACTCCTGCTCGGCGCGGGTGCGCGCGGCTACGATCTTCCGCTTCGCGACGAGCAGGCCACCCCCCTCGGGGGCGACCGAAGTGGTGTTCTCCTCCACCATCGGACTTACCTCTCTCTTCGGGGACTCCCACCGGGATTCCGGCAGGAAGCAAAGGGACAGCGGCGAGCGCTGCGGACGCCGACCTCGGTGGCGACAGGCGCCCGTGCACCGAGGGCACCCGCACGGCGGGTACTTGGTCGGCGAACCCAAGATCACTGCGTTGCGCGGGTTCACCGTCACCATGCGGACCGGGCCGTACGTCCGGCCGCCGTCGTATGACACCCGGAGAGTCATGCGCCCGGTCATGAGCACAGACCACCGTCAGTGCCGAACGTCCGCCGGTACTCCAGCAACGGGCCAAGACCGTCGCGGACCCACTTCTCGTTTCGCTCGGTCGCTGTCATGGGGGAAATGATTGACCTGGAAAGCGGCGGCTGTGTAGTTCTTTCCCGTCATGGATTAAACATCATGAACGGCAGGCAGCTGACCATGACACCAATAGGGCTCTGGCTTCCTCATCGAAAAGCGCATAGCCCTCCAGTGTGGAGAACAAATCGAGATGCATTTCGATGTCTCTGGGATCTCTCAGGATCACGACACCGGTGGTGTTCTCAACGGTGGCCAGGGTGTTGTCATAGACGGTAAACGTGTCCATCGGAGCCATCGGCTTGTATCCCGCTATCGGGATGACGCCGAGCTTTACATTCGCCATGTGGGTCAGCGAAGCCAGCCGGTCAATCTGCAACGCCATCGCAGCCGGTGGCAGGAGCGGCCACCGCACAGCCTGCTCAGTGAGAATGAAAGTGAACCGCTTCGTCGTGTCGTAAAGAACCTCCTGCCGCTCCAGCTTCCTCACGATCGTCTTTGTGACATCGGCTGGAGAGTGGGCAAGGCTGGCTCGAATGTACTCAGGCGTGGACAGGAGCCCGGTAATCATCGACAACAGAAAGAAACGGAACTCCGTAGACGAGGATTCCAGCGCGGCAAGTTCGGTCTGCTTCTTCTCCAGGCCCCTCCGGCGCAGCGAGCGCAGGTCTTGCCACTCGGTATTGGCCAGCCTCGCGAGGGCAATGACATCCTCGATGACCTCGGGCGGAGCGATAACAGCTCGAAGGATTCTCTCCAGGTCGAGCAGGCTCGGCTGGACTTTCCCATTCTCGATCCGACTGATCTTCGATTGGGACATGTTGCAACGCCGAGCGAGCCGGTCCCCAGTGAGGCCGGCTCGCTTGCGCAGTTCTTTCAGCAGGGCCGCCAGTTCCCGTTTCGGCTGCCCCAACTGTTCAGGATCGATCGTCACCCGCTCACGTACTCCAGGAACGGGACGGATTCAGCAATGGCGATCCGCTTCCACTGCCGATACGGCTCAGGATCACCCTCGTACAGTTCCCGATTGATCTGCGTTCCGTCCGGCCGATAGTTCATCAGGACCACCTTGGACTCGTCGAACATCCAGAAATCCTGATCCGGCAGACCTGGGTTCTCCCGGCCGGTGAGATCGAGGATGCGGATATCCTCACCCACCTTTACATGGTGCCGGTAGTAATACTCGAACTCGAACCGAACGTAGTCCGAGAGCGGGCGGGTCACGATGTGCACCCTGCCGACGCTCTTGCCTTCCGAGGCCCACTGCCGAACCTCGCCCATCCAGCCCGAGGTGTAATCGTCCGGCGACTTTTCCCCGGCGAGAAAGCGCTTCAACTTCTCCGCTTCCTGGGGCATGGTGTAGACGGGCAGCGTCTCCAGTCGCCACGCCTCGCGCTCCATGGAGTCGAAGCAGTCATTCCACGCGTCACCATCCAAGAGCACGGACGGCCTCCCTCAGAACGTCCTCGGGAATCTTCACCAGCGCCTCACCGGCCGGAGGCTGGAACGCGGCGCACTGATCGCCCTGAACGACGATTCCGCCGTCCCTCTCGTCACGGTAGACATTCGGGCAGTCCTTCTCTCCGCATTCCCCAGTGCCCGTGCCGGTGAGACGGGTGAGCGCCGCACGTTCAGACATGCCAAACCCCCTCGCTCTGGCCCTGTTGGGGCCGACCGACCACGACGGTAGAGGGGGTGACACATCGTGTCTATGCATGCACGCGACTATGCGCGTTGTTGCATAAACAGGTGGTCAGGGCGTCTCGCTCCCGCCGCGTGCAGCCAGATCGCCGTGCCGTCGCGCGCCCTGTCCTTGTGAGACTTATGCCTGACGGCCAGCGAGGGGGCGTACCGGCTGGCGGTTGCGCCCGGACACGAGAGAGCCCCCGCCGTAGCGGGGGCGTCCTCTATGTAGGGCGCGGCTCAGACCGCGAGCGCCTGCTTCACCTGGGCAAGGCTCGGATTCGTCATCACGATGTCGTCGCCGCCGTTGGGGGGAACTACCAGAACCGTCGGCACGGTCTGATTGCCTCCGTTGGCCTTCTCGACGAAGGCCGCCGACGCCGGGTCCTGCTCGATGTTGATCTCGGTGTACGCGATGCCCTCGCGGTCCATCTGGCTCTTCAGCCGGCGGCAGTAGCCGCACCACGTGGTGCTGTACATCGTCACGGTCCCCAGCATCGTCTCTCGCTCTCGTCACGGTCCGGGACGTAGGACCCGGCTCGGCCAACACCCCACGGGGGTATTCCGGGGGCTCGTTTCCCCGCGTAGAACGTACGGGACCCGGCCGCCATTCCCGTATTCGTACGACTGCGTCCCCACGGCTGTGGACGACCGTCCCACCCGCCCGATGCGGACCTGGCAGCATGGCGGGGTGACAGCAGCAACGCACCTCTCCCATTTCCCGCAGGTCCCCGAGTCGGCCGACGCGGTGCTCGAGGGGCTCGACCCCGAGCAGCGCGAGGTCGCGACGGCGCTGCACGGCCCGGTGTGCGTGCTGGCAGGCGCCGGCACGGGCAAGACGCGCGCCATCACCCACCGCATCGCCTACGGGGTGCGCGCCGGGATACTCCCGCCCGCCAGCGTCCTCGCCGTCACCTTCACCAATCGGGCCGCGGGCGAGATGCGGGGCCGGCTGCGGCTGCTCGGCGCGGGGGGCGTCCAGGCCCGCACCTTCCACTCGGCCGCACTGCGCCAGCTCCAGTACTTCTGGCCGAAAGCGGTCGGAGGCGAGCTGCCCCGGCTGCTGGAGCGCAAGATCCAGCTTGTCGCCGAGTCCGCCGCCCGCTGCCGAGTCCGGCTGGACCGCAACGAGCTGCGGGACGTCACCGGCGAGATCGAATGGGCGAAGGTCACCCAGACCGTGCCCGCCGACTATCCCGCCGCAGTCGCCAAGTCCCACCGCGACGCCCCGCGCGACACGGCGGAAATCAGCCAGCTCTACGGCGCCTACGAACAGCTGAAGCGCGACCGCTCGGTGATCGACTTCGAGGATGTGCTGCTGCTCACCGTGGGCGTCCTCCAGGACCGGCACGACATCGCCGACCAGGTCCGCCGCCAGTACCAGCACTTCGTGGTGGACGAGTACCAGGACGTCAGCCCCCTCCAGCAGCGACTGCTCGAGCTGTGGCTCGGCGATCGCGACAGCCTCTGCGTCGTCGGCGACGCCAGCCAGACGATCTACTCCTTCACCGGGGCCACCCCCGACCATCTGCTGAACTTCCGCACCCGTCATCCCGACGCCACGGTCGTCAAACTGGTCCGTGACTACCGCTCCACACCTCAGGTGGTCCATCTCGCCAACGGGCTGCTCGACCAGGCCCGCGGCCGCGCCGCAGAGCACCGTCTGGAGCTGATCTCCCAGCGCGACCCCGGCCCGGAGCCCGTCTACAGCGAGTACGCGGACGAGCCCGCCGAGGCCGAGGGCACCGCCCGCCGCATCCGCGAGCTGATCGAGGCGGGCGTCCCGGCCGGAGAGATCGCCGTGCTGTACCGGGTCAACGCGCAGTCGGAGGTCTATGAGCAGGCCCTCGCCGACGCGGGCGTGCCCTACCAGCTGCGCGGGGCCGAGCGCTTCTTCGAACGGCAGGAGGTGCGCGAGGCCGGCGTCGCCCTGCGGGGGGCCGCCCGTGCAGGGAGCAACGACTCCTTGCTCGACGATGCGGAGGACCTGCCCGCCCAGGTCCGTGCGGTGCTCTCTGCCAAGGGCTGGACCGCCGAGCCGCCCGCGGGTTCCGGGGCCGTGCGCGACCGCTGGGAATCGCTGGCCGCGCTCGTCCGCCTCGCCGAGGACTTCGCCCGGGCCAGGCCGGAGGCGTCACTCGCGGATCTGGTGGCCGAGCTGGACGAGCGTGCCGCCGCCCAGCACGCGCCCACGGTCCAGGGCGTCACCCTCGCCTCACTCCACTCTGCGAAGGGCCTGGAGTGGGACGCGGTGTTCCTTGTCGGCCTCACCGAGGGCATGATGCCGATCACCTACGCCAAGACGGACGAACAGGTGGAGGAGGAGCGGCGGCTGATGTACGTCGGCGTCACCCGCGCCCGGCTGCATCTGTCCCTGTCCTGGGCGCTGTCCCGCTCGCCGGGCGGACGCGCGAGCCGTCGCCCCACCCGGTTCATGAACGGGCTGCGGCCCGGCTCCACGGCCTTCGGCGCACGGAGCGCCGGGGGCGCGGGAGGCGTCGAGCGCGGCAGCGGCGGCCGTCGCAGGCGCCGGGGCCCGGTGCTGTGCCGCGTCTGCGGCAAGACGCTCACCGACGCGGGTGAGATGAAGCTGATGCGCTGCGAGGACTGCCCCTCCGACATGGACGAGGCGCTGTACGAGCGGCTTCGCGAGTGGCGCTCGGACCAGGCCAGGGAGCTGGGCCAGCCCGCCTACTGCGTCTTCACCGACAAGACGCTGATGGCGATCGCCGAGGCCACTCCGGGCAGCGAGGGGGAGCTCGCCGCCATCTCCGGAGTCGGCGGCCGCAAGCTGGAACGCTTCGGCGCCGATGTGCTTGCCATCTGCGCAGGCCAGGACGTTGGGGGAGGCGACGGGGAGGGCTGATGCAAACTCGTCGAAAAAATAGTTTGCGCACGCCCCAGCCGTCCCCATAGGTTCTTAACCACGGAAACAGCGACTTCTCTGAAGCGCTGCCTCCGTGTTGTACTTATCCGAATACGCGCGACCGGCCCCGGCCGGTCCCCGAGACGCCGAGAGGAGGCGATTGAAGTGATCAGCATCAAGACCAGCACCGTCAGCACCGCCAAAATGACCGATCGCTCGGTCGTCTCCGCGTGCTTGCTCGGCCTCTCCTTCTCGTTCTCCGGCACCCGTATGTCCGGCGGCTGCGCCGTGCCTCCCGTGTCCGGCCTGGGCGGCCTCCCCGTCCGGGAGCGCAATGAGCGACCGACCAAGGCACTGGAAGCAGGAGCAGCAGCGGCGCAGGCCCGGGCCTATGCCTTTGCGGCGGCCAGTGCCGAGATGGACCAGACGCAGCACCACACGAAGTGGGCCTTCCGTGGGCTCGAACCCTGGAGTGATCCAGCCTGACTGAGACTCAGGCCGGCGCCTTCAGGGCCGCGGAACCCCACCCGGGATCCGCGGCCCTTCTGTTTTCCCCGAACGGGGAGAGCGGAGTTGAAGGGGCCTCGGGACAAGAAACACCCGGTACCAGCCTCCCCCCGGCCGACCGGCCGGGCCGACCAGACGAGGAACGACACCACCGTGCAACTCGAAGCGCACGCCCCGTCCGTACCGACCGCCAAGACCGTCCCCCCGCCCGTCCCCACGGAGGACTCCACCTTGTCCCCGCTCACCACGCTCACCGCTCTCGACGACGCCATCGAGAACCTCGGCGAGTCCGTGCCCTGCCGCTCCTACGACCCGGAGGTCTTCTTCGCCGAGTCTCCGGCAGACGTCGAGTACGCCAAGTCCCTCTGCCGCACCTGCCCGCTGATGGAGGCCTGCCTCGCAGGCGCCAAGGAGCGGCGTGAGCCGTGGGGCGTCTGGGGCGGAGAGCTCTTCGTCCAGGGTGTGGTCGTCGCCCGCAAGCGGCCGCGTGGCCGCCCGCGCAAGAACCCGGTCACGGCATGAACGCCACCGGAACGATCGATCGCCCCCTCACGCACAACCCCCAGAAGCAGGCCCTCATGACCTCTTCCACCAGCGAGCCCGCGCGCTCCGCGACCCAGAACTTCAACACCATCGGTGCGAACACCTCGCGCCAGAACAGGACCCGCGAAATGCAACTCATCCCAGAAGCCCTGGCCCGTGCGCATATGCACGACCGCCTGCGGGAGGCCGACCGCGACCGCCTGGCCGTACGCCTGGCCGCCGCGCGCCGGATGCAGCGCCGCGCCGAGCGTGTCTCCATGCGCGCCCGCCGTGCGCTGGCCCTGGCGATCATGAACTGACCGCCGGCGGCTGTACGTCTGAGGAACCCTAGCGGGGGCCGGTCGAACGGACCGGCCCCCGCGGTGCGTTGTCCCTGCACCCGGTCGTCCGCAGAGTTATCGTCACGTGGTGGACCAGCACCAGCCCCCCGACTCCGCAAGACCAGAGGCCGCAAGACCCGACTCCGAGCCCGTCATCTGCTCCCGCTGCGGCAAGCGCGCCGCTGCCGCGCCTTTGACCTGGACCTGTTCCGTGGAGAACGGCGTCCGCCGCTATTTCTGCGACGACTGCGCCCGCGCCAACATCAGATCCATCGAAGGACGTCTCGACTCTGCATGGTGGTGAGCCGCCGGAGCCCCGCCGCCACGCTGTCAGGCCTGGGCCTCGGCCGCCGGAGCGGCAGGGGCCCCGGCCGCCGCGGACGGGAGGAATCCCGGGACCCAGGACTCCAGTTCGTCCCTGAGGCGGACCGTCGCGTTCAGCTGGCAGAGCACCCCGATCGTGCTCAGGGTCACCCGGTGTATCAGCAGGTACGACGGGGGCAGATTGAGCTGCTTGCCGAGCTGATGCGCGGGGGAGCGGACATCGGCTATCCGGGCTGCCTGGGAGCGCATCCAGGCGCGGGTGAAGGTGAACTCCTCCACCTGCGCGGGCTCGATGATCGGCAGCAGATAGTCCAGAACCGCATCCGGGTCGAGGTCGATGGACTCCTTGACGAAACCCTCCTCGCACAGCAGGGCATAGACCTCCTCCGCCTTGCCCTCCAGGGTCATGCGCAGGCAGTCGCCGATCGTCTGGGGCAGGCCCCCGGGCAGCCGGTCGACGGTGCCGAAGTCGAGCACTCCCAGCCGCCATCCCTCGCCGCCGTCCTCCGGGGGCAGAAGGCGGAAGTTCCCGGGGTGGGGGTCCGCGTGCAGCAGGCGCGTGCGGGCCGGGCCCGAGAAGAGGAAGCGGGCGAGGAGCTGGCCCGCACGGTCCCGCTGGTCCGGGGCTCCGTCGGCGATCACCTCGGCCAGCGGTATGCCGTCGATCCACTCCGTGACCAGCACCTGGTCGGACTGGTGCACCACATCGGGGACCAGGACGTCCGGATCGTCGGCGAAGGTCGCGGCATGCTCCCGCTGAGCCTGTGCCTCCAGTTCATAGTCGAGTTCCTCGGTCACCCGGTCACGGAGCTCGGCGATCAGCGGCTTGATGTCCATGCCCGGGATCAGCGGTCCCAGCAGCCGGGCGAAGCGGCCGAGCTGGCTCAGATCTGACAGCAGGGCCTCACCCGCTCCGGGATACTGCACCTTCACCGCGACCTCCCGCCCGTCGTGCCAGACGGCGCGGTGGACCTGGCCTATGGACGCGGCTGCCGCGGGCTTGTCCTCGAAACTGAGGAACAGCTCCCGCCACCGTTCGCCGAGCCGCTCCTCGAGCACCGTGTGCACGGTGCGTGTCGGCATCGGGGGCGCGGCGTCCTGAAGCTTCGTCAGCGCGGCACGGTAAGGGCCCGCCAGCTCCTCCGGGAGGGCCGACTCGAACACCGACATGGCCTGGCCGAACTTCATCGCGCCCCCCTTCAGTTCGCCGAGGACCTTGAACAGCTGCTCGGCCGTGCGCTGTTGCAGCTCACGTGCGACGATCTCCGCCGACTTGCCTCCGATCCGCCTGCCCAGCCCCCAGGTCGCCCGCCCGGCGAAACCCAGGGGCAGCGCGGCCAGCTTGGCGGTCCGGGTGACCGCCTTCCGGGGAAGATCAGACATGCGCCCCTCCAAATCCCAGACAGCCCGTGCCGCATATGCCCTACGGGGTTGCTCCGTTGACGGCGGTTACCCGGACATTGTGTCGTGCTGCGGCCTCCCGCCCGAGGTGTGCTCCCTCACTGTCGCCTCCGGCACTGCAGCCGCAGTCGAGTCGAGGAGCGATCCGCTCGGCTCGCCATTGCAGCAGCGGCAACGATGTCTCCCACCGCGTGCCGATGCTGGCCGGTGACTCCCCGTCAAGAAATGCCAGGGCATGAGCGGCGGCCAGGCCCGCGACCGCCGTGGCCAGCGCCACATCGCAGGACTGCGCAACCCTGCGGCGTCCCGAACGCCACTGCGCCAGCAGCCTCGGTCGTCCTGGGTCGCCCTGCCCCCTGCCGAGTTCCAGACACCCGGCGCAGGCGGTCCCGCCCGGCAGCACCAGCGGGCCCACCACGCCCGTGGCCTCCACCACCCCCGCGTACAGATGCGGCGTGCCGGCGGCCACCCACGGCTCCGCCGTGGCGGGCTCCGGGACGTAGGCCGCCAGTCCGTCGCGGGGCGCGACGACGATCAGTCCGAGGCCCGGTTCGCCCGCGGCGGCGCCCGGACAATCCCCCGAAGCGCCAGGGCCTGCGGTGCGGGGACGACGGCCGGGCGCGCAGCGCCCCACGAGCCGACGCGCCGAGACGTCCCGGCGCTGGCCCACCGCCTCCTCGGGCAGCCCTCCGGGTGCGACGTCCGACGGCTCGGCGCAGCCGCCGTCCAGCACCTCGACCCGCCCCACCCCGGCGGCCGACAGCACCGACGCCACCGTGGCGCCGACCCTGCCCGCACCCCGCACCTGAACGCGCATGGCCCGGCGGGCGGTCAGCCGCCGTATCCCCGCGCCCGGCTCGGGGTGGACCACGGTGAGCGACGCCAGATCGGGCCGCAGCCGCTCCAGCGCGCCCTCCTCCAGACGCCGCCCTGCCGCCCCGCGCCGGCCCCCGGCCATGGTGTCGTCGAGCAGGCCGGCGGCGGCCAGCCGGACCAGCAGGGCGTCCGCCTGCCCGTCGGGCAGGCCCATCGCCCGTGCCTCCTCCCGCAGCAGCGGCAGCCCCCGTGTCCCGTCGAGCAGTTCCAGAAACGCGCCGGTCGCGGTGTCCACCGGACCGAGCGTCACGGCATGTGCGGGTGTGACCCCGAACTGCACGGACTGCCGCTCCCGCCACGCCCGTCGCAATGCAGGCTTGACCAACGGATGCATATATCCGTCCCCCGTCTTGATCGTCTTGCTTCCCGCCGCTGCGGCGTGTGTCGGCAGAATGCCCGTCCGCGGCAGGGCGTGTGAAAAGTTATCCACAGGCGAGGGGTATTAGTCGTTCAAATGGTGCGCACATGGAGTGGATCAAGCGCGAACCGTTCCGTAGACGGGACTTCCGCCGCTGGCAGCGGGTAACGTCAAGGCGTGCCCGCCGACCCCCTGCACAGCGCCGAGAGCCAGCAGCGCAGTCCGACGAACCGCCCGTCCCGCGGATCGGGGACGAGTGCGGTCGAGGTCCGCAGGAGTACCCGGCGCAGCAGAACGGTCTCCGCCTATCGCGAGGGCGACCGCACCATCGTGCTCATCCCGGCGCGGATGTCCGAGGCCGAAGAGCAGCGCTGGGTCGGTGTGATGCTGGACAAGCTGGCAGCCCAGGAGAGCAAGAACATCCTGGGCGACGCCGAACTGGCCGAGCGTGCGGAACGGTTGTCGGAGCAGTACTTCGACGGCCGCGCCCGGCCCGCGTCCGTGCGGTGGGTGACAAACCAGAACACCCGCTGGGGTTCCTGCACCCCCGCGGAAGGCAGCATCAGGCTGTCGCACCGGCTCCAGGGGATGCCCGAGTACGTCATCGACTATGTGCTCGTCCATGAGCTGGCGCATCTGCTGGTGCCCGGGCACGGCCCGCGTTTCTGGCGGCTGCTGGAGGCCTATCCGCGTACCGAGCGCGCCCGCGGCTACCTGGAGGGAGTCGTCGCCGCGGAGCGGTTGCCGCATGTGCCGTCCGCACGCGGAGAGTGATCGTCAACAGTCCTGTACCGAATGTGTACCGGCTTGGCTCGATGTCGTCCACAGCCGTTAGCCTGTCGCGACGCATTCACATTCTGGGATGGGGGACGGTCGTTACGCATGGCCAGGGAATTCCAACGCGGCCACAAGGCCAAGATCAGTGATCTCACGTCGGGAACGGATCTGTACGTGGGTGTGCAGATCGCCGCTCCCGGGCTGACCTTCGACATCAGCTGCTTCGGTCTCGACGCGGACGAGCGGCTCTCCGACGACCGTTACTTCATCTTCTTCAACCAGCCGAAATCGCCTGAGGAGTCCATTCAGCTGCTGGGCCCGCAGGCCGGTGACACGGAGTCGTTCCGGGTCACGCTGGACCGCGTTCCGGCTTCGGTCCAGAGGCTGTCGTTCACCGCGACGATCGACGGGGCGGGGCAGATGTCCCAGATCGGCCCCGGGTATCTCCGCGTCGTCGCGGGCGGCGAGGAGATCGCTCGGTACGCGTTCGACGGCTCGGAGTTCTCCACCGAACGCGCGGTGATGCTGGGCGACTTCTACCTGAAGGACGTGTGGCGGTTCGCCGCCGTCGGGCAGGGCTTCGACGGCGGCCTGGAGGCTCTGCTGAAGAACTTCGGCGGCGAGGTCGCCGAGGAGGAGCCGACGGCCGCGCAGCCGCAGACCGGTGCGCCGCCCGCCTTCGCCCCGCCCGCGGAGCCCGCCGCCCCGCCGCCGTTCGCCCCGCCGTCTGCGCCCCAGCCGCACACGGCACAACCCCAGACGCCGCAACCCCAGACGGCCGCACCGCCGCCCCCTGCTCCGCAGCCGTACCAGGCGCCCCCGGCACCTCAAGCGCCCCAGCCGGCACCGGCTTTCGGTGCGCCGGCCGCACAGCCTCCCGCCCCGCCCGCCGCCCCGCAGACGCACTCCGCACCGACGGTCGCGGCCCCGATGGCCGCCCCGATGGCCCCGCCGACCGCACCCGCGCCCGCCCCCTACGGCCAGATTCCGGGCCAGGGCCAGCCGGTCCCGGCTCCGGCGCCGTACGGCCAGCAGCCTCCTGCCCCGTACGGCGGGCCGCCCGTTCCCGGGACCCCGCAGACGCCGGCCGTCCCGCAGGCCGGCGCGGGTCTGGAGGCGGCTCTCCAGCCGTACCGGGAGAAGCCCACGGGGCAGCGCTGGACCCCGCAGAACCAGCAGCTCATGCGGGTCGACCTCACCATGGGCGGCATGCCCGTCCTCGCTCGCCAGGGCAGCATGGTGATGTACCAGGGCAAGGTCGACTTCAGCTACAAGGGCGCGGGCTTCACCGGCCGCATCGTGGGCAACGCCACCGGCCAGGAGATGCAGCTGATGCGCTGCACCGGCCGCGGCCAGGTCTTCCTCGCCGAGAACGGCGCGCAACTGCACCCCATCGAGCTCCAGGGCGACGGCATCTGCGTCTCCGCGGAGAACGTCCTCGCCTTTGACGAGTCGCTGCACCATGAGGTCCGCCGGATCGAGGGCCACGGCATCCCGGGCGGTGCGCTGTTCACCATGATGTTCCAGGGGACGGGCACGGTCGTCGTGAAGACCCAGGGCGTCCCGGTGGTGCTGCCCGTCACACCGACGACCTTCGCCGACGCCAACGCCGTCGTCGCCTGGTCCGCGGCCTCCCAGGTGATCCTCTCCAGTCAGGTCAGACTGCGCCGCAACGCCTACCCCGGGCACAGCGGGGAGACCGTCAACCTCCAGTTCCGGGGCGCTCCCGGGAACTTCATCGTCGTTCAGCCGTACGAGGTCTGAGGGAGCCCGAAGATATGAACCAGCAGCTCGCGGGCTTCGCCCCCGCCCCCGTCACGGCCCGTATGGAGAACCACGGCAGCACCATGCTCAAGGTCGCCATGGCTTCCGGCCAGGACCTGTACGCCCGCACCGGGTCGATGGTGTCCTACGAGGGCTTCGTCCAGTACGAGCCCAACCCGCCCGCCGTCCGCCAGATCGCCGCCCAGTGGGTGACGGGCGAAGGCGCGCCGATCATGAAGTGCTCGGGGGACGGGCTCCTCTACCTCGCCGACTACGGCGCGGACATCGTCGTCGTCAACCTCGCCAACGACTCCATCTCCGTCAACGGCTCCAATGTGCTCGCCTTCGACGCACACCTCCAGTGGGGCGTCGAAAAGGTCAAGGGTCTGGCCAAGTTCGCCGGACAGGGCCTGTGGAACGTGCAGATCGGCGGCACCGGCTGGGTCGCCCTGACCTCCCGGGGCACTCCCATCGTGGTCGACTGCGGCCGCGGCGACGACGAGACGTATGTCGACCCCGACGCGCTCGTCGCCTGGTCCCCGAACCTGAAGGTGAAGGGCAAGCGCAGCTTCAAGGCGTCCTCGCTCATCGGGCGGGGCAGCGGAGAGGCCTACCAGATGGCCTTCTCGGGCCAGGGCATCGTCGTCGTACAGCCCAGCGAGGACAGCACCGACCGCCTGCGGATCCGGCACTGAGGGGGAGCCACACACCATGCAGAGTCCGCTTTTCAACCATGCCGAGCAGCAGTCCCAGGAGCGGTACACCGTGCAGAACCCGCAGCTGCTGCGGGTTGCGCTCACCGGCCATGACGACATCCTCGCCCGCAAGGGATCGATGGTGGCCTACCAGGGGCTCGTCGACTTCGACGGCGAGTACCAGTCGAGCAGCCAGCGCCGCGCCCGCGCCCACACCGGCGAGGGCCTGGATCTGATGCGCTGCTCCGGGCAGGGCACCGTCTACTTCGCCAACCTCGCGCAGCACATCCATGTCGTGGACGTCGACCACGAGGGGCTGACCGTCGACAGCGCCTATGTGCTGGCGCTTGACTCCACGCTGAACACCGAGGTCATCGCGGTGGACAGCCAGTACGGAATCTCCGGGTCCGGCAAGTACCAGCTCAATGTCTCCGGGCGCGGCAAGGTCGCGCTGATGACCTCGGGCCAGCCGCTGATGATGCAGGTCACGCCCGAGAAGTACGTCAGCGTCGACGCGGACGCCATCGTCGCCTGGTCCTCCGGGCTGCGGGTGCAGATGCAGGCCCAGACGCACTCCTCCGGTGTGCTGCGGCGGCGCGGCAACACGGGGGAGGGCTGGGAGCTCAGCTTCCTGGGCCAGGGCTTCGCCCTCGTGCAGCCCAGCGAGGTGATGCCCCCGCAGAACGCCGCGATCGGGCAGGGGCTGCGCGCCCAGTACGGCGTGGGCCAGCACGGCGCCCATGCGCAGAACCAGAACAACGTCTGGGGCTGAGCGTTCCGCATGGAAGTGCCGCGATGGGCCGTCGAGGGTGTGCGGTCCGTCGCGGTCGGCCGCGCCCACGCGGCACAGCCGCATATCGATACGGCTCCGCGCTCCTTCGGGGGCTGCCGAGCTGCACCGGACTCTGCCGGACCCGCTGAGCCAGGGGCGCATGGGTAAGGGCCGGCCGCCCGGGCGACCGCCCCTTACCCACGCCTCTCGTCGTCTTCTGGCCGGAGTCGTTCGCGGGTGCGCTGCATCAGACGCACCACCGACTCGTCGGCCACGTCCGCCACCTCGGCATAGCCGAACCAGCGCAGATCCAGCGACTCGTCGCTGATGGCCTCCACCGCCCCTGCCGGAGCCAGCGCCGCGTACTGGACGTCCAGATGCCAGGCGCACGGCGTCTGATGGCGGTCGAGTCGGACCGGCCCGCCCGGCAGCAGAGCGAGCCCCTCGATGCCGGACTCCTCCACGCCCTCCCGCAGCGCTGCCGCCGCGAGGGTCGCGTCGTCCGGCTCGCAGTGGCCGCCCATCTGCAGCCATTTCCTGATCTTCCCGTGGAGCGTCAGCAGCACCCGTTCCCGCGCAGGGTCGACGACCAGGGCGCTCGCCGTGATGTGGCCCGCCCCGCAGGCCTTCCACATGCCGTCCGGGTGCTCCGCGAGATGGTCCAGATACAGCCGGCGCAGCTCCTGCTGGTCCTCATACGCCTTCAGTACGAGGACGGCGTCATCGTGCAGGCTCACTTGTCGGTCTCGTCCTCGCCCCGGTTCTCCTCGCCCGGATTCTTCTCGCCCCGGTTCTCCTCGCGCCGGTCCTCGTCCTTCGGGCGGGGCCCGCTCGCCGCCTCGCCGAGCATCTTGTCCAGCTCGGAGAAGTCGATCTGCTCGCGGTGCACAAAGCCGTCCGGGTCGTCCAGGTCCGTCGCCGTGGGCAGCATGTCCGGGTGCTCCCACAGCCCGTCCCGGCCGTCGACCCCGCGCGCGTCGGTGAGCGAGGCCCACAGCCTCGATGCGTCCCGCAGACGGCGCGGCCGCAGCGTCAGACCGATCAGCGTGGCGAAGGTCTGCTCCGCGGGCCCCCCGCTGGCACGGCGGCGGCGCAGTGTCTCGCGCAGGGCGTTCGCCGCGGTCAGCCGGGATGCGGCGGCCTCGTGCACCACCGCGTCCACCCAGCCTTCCACCAGGGCCAGCGCGGTCTCCAGGCGGGCCAGGGCGGCCTTCTGCTCCGGGGTGTCCTCCGGCTGGAACATGCCCTGCTGCAGCGCCTCCTGCAGCTGCTCCGGGTGCGTCGGGTCGAACTGGCCGACCACGTCCTCCAGCTTGCCGGTGTCGACCTTGATCCCGCGCGCATAGCCCTCGACGGCGCCGAACAGATGCGACCGCAGCCAGGGCACATGGGCGAAGAGGCGCTGGTGGGCGGCCTCGCGCAGGGCGAGATACAGCCGCACCTCCTCCCGCGGCACACCCAGGTCCTTGCCCAGCGCGTCCACGTTCAGCGGCAGCAGCGCGGCCTGGCCGGCCGGGCCCAGGGGGAGTCCGACGTCGGTCGAGCCGACCACCTCGCCCGCCAGGACGCCGACCGCCTGGCCGATCTGCTGCCCGAACATCGCGCCGCCCATCGACCGCATCATGCCGATCAGCGGGCCGGCCATGGCCTTCATCTCCTCCGGCAGCACATCGCCCATGGCGACGCCGACCCGCTCGGCGACCGGGTCGACCAGCTGCTGCCAGGCGGGGAGTGTTGCCTCGACCCACTCCGCGCGGCTCCACGCCACGGCCGTGCTCGCCCCGGAGGGCAGGGACGTCACACCGTCCAGCCACACGTCCGCAAGGCGCAGCGCCTCCTCGACGGCCGCCCGGTCGGCGGGGCCGACGCTGACGTCCTTCGTGCCGTCCGGCGTGCCCTGGGAGACCGTCTGGCGGGCGATCTGCTTGGCCATGTCCCAGTTCACGGGTCCGCCCTCGTAGCTCAGCATCTGGCCGAGCTGCTGGAAGGCGGCGCCCAGATCCTGGGGGCCCATGGAGCCGAACATCGCGGCGAACGGATTGTCACCGCCCGCGCCGCCCGGCATGCCGAAGCCGAAGGGGTTGCCCGGACCGCCGCTCTGGCCGCCGGAACCCTGCCCACCTCCGGCGGGGTCCTTCTTCTTGCCCTCGTCGCCGTTCTCCGGCTCCTCCGGCGGAAGGCCGAATCCGAATGGGGTGTCACTCACGGGTTTCCTCGGCTCGTAGGGCCGCCGACTTCCTGCCGGCGGCGAATGCCCGACAACACCACCCAGCGTAGACATCCGGGCCGCATCCGGGCTCGGTGCTCCACCGACTGCCGGCCTGCGGCAGGATGGACGCACCCGGTACGCACGCGCCGTGCGCGTCGGTACTTCGGTACTGAAGACAACCGCTGGAGACGCCTGGTGAGTTCCCCAGATCCGCAGGTTCGCGCAGCGCGAAACCGCTCAACCCCGGCCGACGGCCGCAGTCCCGCAGGCCGCGGCCCCGTCGTCGCGGTCACCGGCGCCTCGTCCGGCGTCGGTGACCTGCTGGTGCGGCGGCTTGCCGACTGTGACGAGATCAAGCAGGTCATCGCCATCGACGAGCGTCGCGGCGAGGTCACGGAGGCGCAGTGGCACATCCTCGACGTCCGTGACCCGGCCATCGCCGAGAAGCTGCGCGGGGCCGACGTCGTGGTCCACCTGGCCCTCGACCTGGACCTGGAGACCGATCCGGCCGCCCGTACCGCGTACAACGTACGCGGCACGCAGACCGTGCTGACCGCCGCGGCGGCCGCCGGAGTGCACCGGGTCGTCCTGTGCACGTCGGCGATGGTCTACGGGGCGCTGCCCGACAACGACATCCCGCTCTCCGAGGACGCGGAGCTGCGCGCCACCGCCGAGGCCACCGGCGTCGGCGATCTCCTGGAGATCGAGCGGCTCGCCCGGCGTGCGCCGCGCGCCCACCCGGGGCTGAACGTCACCGTGGTCCGCCCCGCCGTCCTGGTGGGCGGCACGGACACGGCACTGACCCGCTACTTTGAGTCGCCGCGCCTCCTGGTGGTGGCCGGCTCCCGTCCCACCTGGCAGTTCTGCCATATCGAGGACCTGGTCAGCGCGCTCGAGTACGCCGCTCTGGAGAAGGTGGAAGGGGAACTCGCGGTCGGCTGCGACGGCTGGCTGGAGCAGGAGGAGGTGGAGGAGCTCAGCGGCATCCGCCGCATGGAGCTGCCGTCCGCCGTCGCCCTGGGGGCCGCCACCCGGCTGCACCGGATCGGGCTCACCCCGTCCCCCGCCGGGGATCTCGCGTACACCATGCATCCCTGGGTCGTCAGCGTCAGCCGGCTGCACGACGCGGGCTGGCGTCCGCAGTGGACGAACGAGGAGGTCCTGGCCGCGCTGCTGGAGGAGGCGGCGGGACGGCACACCGTCGCGGGCCGCAGGCTCGGCCGCAAGGACGCCACCGCGGCGGGCGCCGCCGGTGCGACCGTGGCCCTGCTCGGCACCGCCGCCCTGGTGCGCAGGGCCCGCAAGGCGCGCCGCAGGCTGTGACGCGGCGCGCCCGACACGCCGGCACGGCGCTGTAGGAGGCTCCAACCGGGGCCTCGGCCGGCCGGTGGAAACGGGTATTCCGCGCTGTCGGCGGCGTACGGCACGATGGTCATATGGCACGCAGGAACGATCACCCCGGAGAACAGGCGGCGCAGGACCCGATCAGGCTGGTCGCGATCCGCGACACCCCGCTCTCCGTCGACGAGGTCTTCACGGCCGTCGGCGACGACGCGGCGGGCGGGACGGCGCTCTTCGTCGGCACGGTGCGCAGCCATGACGGCGGCGCGGACGTGGACAAGCTGGGCTACTCCTGCCATCCCACGGCCGAAGCCGAGATGCGGCGGATCGCGGAGGAGGTCGCCGCCCGGTTCCCGGTGCGGGCGCTCGCCGCCGTCCACCGGGTGGGCGACCTCGCCGTGGGGGACCTGGCCGTCGTCGTGGCCGTGTCCTGCCCGCACCGGGGGGAGGCGTTCGAGGCCTGCCGCAAGCTGATCGACGACCTCAAGCACCAAGTGCCGATCTGGAAGCACCAGACGTTCTCGGACGGCACGGAGGAGTGGGTCGGGGCCTGCTGAGCAAGGGGTCCCGGGGGACATGAGGCTGAAAGCTTTCGACCGTATCCGCCCCGATTTGCGTAACCGCACACCCGCGACGAGCGTTGAACTGGCAGACGACTAATCTGCTGATCACTCGGTTGCTTTCACTAGCGTGGTGAGGGAGGTTGCGATGGGTGTGCTCGCCTGGTTGTTGATTCCGCTGTTCGCCGTCGTCTGCGCCGGCATATGGGGAAGCTGGGCCGCGCGGGACCGTACGTCCGGTGATGTGGCGGAGCTCGCCGGGTATGCCCGGTTCCGCGATGCAATGGACAAATCAGGCTCACAGACCGACGTCGTGTGAGCCGGGCCGCGGGCCGAGGCGCGCACGGGCGCGGGGCGCACGCCCGTGAACCGGCGCATGGTCCGCTCCGCAGTCCGGTTCCGGAGCCCGGACGGACTGATCCGGGCGGTGCGCCGACAGGTCTGTCCCGTACTGTCGTTCCATGCCACGCCGCACAGCGACGATGCTCGCCTCCACACTCGCTTTCATCGCGCTGCTCTGTGTCGGCGTGTTTCTGCCTGTGCCGTACTCCGAGATGTCGCCCGGCCCCACCGTGAACACCCTCGGCTCGACGGACGGCGAGCAGGTGCTCGAGATCTCCGGCCGCGAGACCTATCCGACAAGCGGCAATCTCAACATGACGACCGTCCGGGTCACCGGCGCCGACTACCGCATGAACCTCGTCGAGGCGATCTACGGCTGGCTGGCCCACGACAACGTCGTGGTGCCGCACGACACGCTCTACCCCGACGGGCAGACGGAGGAAGAGTCCACGCAGGAGAACGCCGAGGAGTTCACCCAGTCGCAGGAGAGCGCCAAGGTGGCGGCGCTGGAGCAGCTGAACATTCCGGTGGCCTCGCGCGTGGTGGTCTCCTCCGTCCTCAAGGACTCTCCCGCGGAGAAGCGGCTGCACGCCGGTGATGTGATCCGCGAGGTGGACGGCACGGCGGTGAAGGAGCCCGGCGATGTCGCGAACCTCGTCGTGAAGCACCAGCCGGGCGAAGACGTCGTCTTCACGATCGTCCCGGCCGACGAGGCGGCGGCCGCGGAGAAGGCGGGCCGCGAACCCACGGTCACCCGGAAGGTCACGGTCCCCACGGTGAAGGCCCGGGAGGACGACCGGGCGATCGTCGGGATCCACGCCGGGACCGACCACACCTTCCCGTTCACCGTCGACATCAATCTCGCCGACGTGGGCGGGCCGAGCGCGGGGCTGATGTTCGCCCTCGGGATCATCGACAAGCTCACCCCGGGCGCCATGACCGGCGGCACGTTCGTGGCTGGCACCGGGACCATCGACGACGACGGGAAGGTCGGGCCGATCGGCGGCATCGAGATGAAGCTCGTCGGCGCGCGGAACGCGGGCGCGGAGTACTTCCTGACCCCCGCCGACAACTGCGCGTCGGCGGCGTCCGACACCCCGGACGGGCTGACCCTGGTCAAGGTCGACACCATCGCGGACGCGACGAAGTCCCTGGAGAAGATCCGTGAGGGGGACATCGAGGAGCTGCCGAGCTGCGAGGTGGGCTGACGGCGTCGCGACGGGGCGGCGAACCGTTTCTGCGGGGGTGGACCTGCCCCCGCCCCGCTTCCCGACCGGGAGGAAAGTCCCCGGAACTCCTTCGGAGCGGGCCTCGGGCCTGCCGCACCGGGTCCCGGCGGGCGGCAGGCTTCGCATCGCCGGACCCCGCACGGCCTTCGGCCGTGCCCTCGACCCCCCGGACTTCTCCCCCCAGCCGCCGCTGGGAGGCGCCCCAGCAGGGCCCCGGACGGGCTGTGTTCTCCAGCCCGTCCGGGTTCTCCAGCCCGTCCGGCGTTTGAGGCGCGGGGTCCGGGGCGGAGCCCCGGGAACGGTTCGGCGCTACGCCTCGAAGGTCGCCGCCAGGGCCTCCGCCAGGCCCGGGACCAGGTCCGCGCCGGTGAGGACCTCCGTCGAGGTGTCCTTCTCGCGCAGACGGAGCGCGGACTCGCGGGTGCCGTCCCGCAGGACCGCCACTGTCATCCGGACCTCCTTGCGGTCTGGATGCTCGGCGACCCAGCGGGCGAGGGCCTCCTCGTCGAGGCCCTCGGGCACGGAGGTCTCCGCGGACGGCGGGAGCATCAGCCGCTCCACGGTCAGCGCGCAGCCGGCCACCGCGTCGGGCCAGGCGATGGTGGCGAGGAATTCGTCCAGCGGCTTGCCGGGCGGGATCTCGTCCTGCTCGATCGGGGTCAGCGGGGCCGCCTCCGCATCGTCGTCGAGGCCGAGCTGGGCGGCCAGCGACGGTTCCTGGGCGCGCAGCTGCGCGGTGTCGACCAGGGCGAAGAGCCGGGCCGGCTGGTCCCAGCCGAGCCCGGATGCGTACTCGTCGATCTCGAGCACGGCGCGGGTGAGGGGGCTCGCGGCCATCGGGGGGCCTGAGGAGGAAACGTTGGACATGGTCAATATCCTGCCTGGTTCGGGCCCGGGGTCGGGAACTAGGTAAAGCCTTAGTAAGTTGCATCAGTGGGCTCTACGATCGCGGGGCCCGATTCACACGACCGCGAACTTCGAGGTGCGCACGTTGGCTTTCCAGATGCCGGACCGCGGCGGAGGCCCGACCGGGCCACGGATGAGAGTGGGCCGTCCCTCCCGGCGTGTCCGCACCCTGCTCATGACACTGGGCGTCCTGGCCGTGCTGGCCATGGCGTTCGTCATGTTCGCCGGGTTCTGGACCGACTGGCTGTGGTACCGCTCTGTCAAGTACTCCTCCGTCTTCACCACGACTCTGTGGACCAAGATCGGCCTGTTCGCCGTCTTCGGGCTGCTGATGGCGGCGGCGGTCGGGCTGAACATCTGGCTCGCCCACCGGCTGCGCCCGCCGCTGAGCGCGATGTCGCTGGAGCAGCAGAGCCTGGACCGCTACCGGATGAGCATCGCCCCGTACAAGAAGTGGGTGCTGATCGGGGTCACCGCCCTGGTCGGGCTGATCGCCGGAGCGTCCGCCACCGGCCAGTGGCGCACCTGGATGATGTGGATCAACGGCGTGCCCTTCGGCACGAAGGACCCGCAGTTCCAGCTGGACGTCTCCTTCTACGCCTTTGAGCTGCCCTGGTACCGCTTCCTGCTGGGCTTCGGCTTCGCGGCCACCGTGCTGTCGCTGCTCGCCGCCGCTCTGACGCACTACCTGTACGGGGGGCTGCGCATCACCAGCCCCGGTGCGCGGGCGACGGCCGCGGCCACCGGCCATCTGTCGGTGCTGCTCGGCGTCTTCGTCTCGCTCAAGGCCGTCGCCTACTGGCTCGACCGGTACGGTCTCGCGGTGAAGTCCAGCGACTTCAAGGCGACGGGCAACTGGACCGGTCTGCGCTATGTGGACGCCAACGCCTATCTGCCGGCGAAGACGATCCTCTTCTGCATCGCCGTGATCTGCGCGCTGCTGTTCTTCGCCACGCTGTGGCGGCGCACCTGGCAGCTTCCGGTGATCGGCTTCGGCCTGATGGTGCTCTCCGCGATCCTCATCGGCGGGCTCTACCCGGCGATCGTGCAGAAGTTCCAGGTCCAGCCGAACGAGCAGGCCAAGGAAGCGGAGTACATCCGCAAGAACATCGCCGCCACGCGCGAGGCGTACGGCATCGAAGGCGCCAAGATCACCGACTACGGGGGCAAGGGCGACGCCGAGGCCGAGGACGGCGCGAAGCTCCGCAAGGACGCCAACGCCGCGGCCAGCTACCGCATGATGGACCCCAATGTGGTCTCGCCCGCCTTCCAGCAGCTCCAGCAGCGCCGCAACTACTACACGTTCCCCGCGACGCTGGACGTCGACCGCTACAAGACGGAAGACGGCAAGACGCAGGACACGGTCGTCGGTCTGCGTGAGCTCGACATCACGGGCATCCCCAAGCGGAACTGGATCAACGACCACTTCACCTACACGCACGGCTACGGCGCGATCGCCGCGGACGGCACGGGCACCGGCAAGGAGCCGGCCGGCTCGCCGCTGTTCACCGAGTCCGGGCTGCCGTCCAGCGGTCAGTTCGGCGAGTACGAGCAGCGGATCTACTACGGCGAGAAGACCACGCAGTACTCGATCGTGGGCGGCCCCCAGAAGGAGCTGGACTACGAGGAGGACGGCGAGCGCACCACCAGCTACGAGGGCGACAGCGGCGTCGCGCTGGACAACCCGCTGAACCGCGCCGCGTACGCGGTCTCCTTCAGCGAGCCGCAGATCCTCTACTCCGGAGCCATCGGCGACGGCTCGCGGATCCTGTACAACCGCACGCCCAAGGAGCGGGTGGAGGCCGTCGCGCCCTGGCTGACCATCGACGGCGACGCCTACCCGGCCGTCATCGACGGCCGGGTCCAGTGGATCATCGACGCGTACACCACGACCAACGGCTACCCCTACGCCTCCCGTACGACGCTGGGGGACACCACGGCCGACTCGCTGACCGACACCCAGCGCGCGGTGGTCGCCCAGCAGAACCAGGTCAACTACATCCGGAACTCGGTCAAGGCCACCGTCGACGCCTACGACGGCACGGTGAAGCTGTACGAGTGGGACACCGAGGACCCGGTGCTCAAGACGTGGATGAAGGCGTTCCCGGGCACGGTCGAGCCGAAGAGCGAGATCAAGCCGAGCCTGAAGGCCCATCTGCGCTATCCGCAGGACATGTTCAAGGTCCAGCGGGAGCTGCTGACCCGGTACCACGTCACCGACCCCGCCCAGTTCTACAGCGGCAGTGACGCCTGGCAGGTGCCGGACGACCCGACGACCAAGGACAAGGAGTCGGTCCCGCCGTACTACCTGAGCCTGCGGATGCCGGGCGACGACGCGCAGAAGTTCTCGCTGACCACCACGTTCACACCCAATGGACGCCCCAACCTCGGCGCGTTCATGGCCGTGGACGCCGACGCCGACAGCGAGACCTACGGGTCGATAAGGCTGTTGAAGGTCAGCGAGACCGTCAAGGGTCCGCAGCAGGTGCAGAGTGAGCTCAACGGTCTGCCGGAGGTCGCGGAGTTCGTCCGCAACCTGCGGGGCACCGACTCCGACATCGAGTACGGAAACCTGCTGACGGTGCCGCTCGGCAAGGGCTTCCTCTATGTCGAGCCGGTCTATGCGCGAGGCGGTACGCAGAAGCTGCCGCTGCTGCGCATGGTGGGCGCATCCTACGGCGAGAAGATCGTCTTCAAGCAGAGCCTGTCCGAGGCGCTGAACGCGGTGTTCGGCGTGGAGGACAGCGAGGAGACGCCGCCGAGCACCGAGCAGCCGCCGGGCGAGGAGCAGCCCGAGCAGCCGCCGGCCACCGGTGACGCCGCGCTGAAGGCCGCCATCGCGGATGCGCAGAAGGCGTACGACGAGGCGCAGGCGGCGCTGGAGAAGGACCCGACGGACTGGCAGGCCTACGGCAAGGCGCAGGCGGATCTGGAGGCCGCGCTGCGCCGGGCCGCGGAGGCCCAGGGACGGCAGCAGGAGTAGCGCGCCGGCGGTTCCCCCCGCCGCGGCCCAGGTCGTGGCAGGGGGAACCGCACCGCCGTGATACGGTTGCTGCACAACGGCGCGGGGTGGAGCAGCTCGGTAGCTCGCTGGGCTCATAACCCAGAGGTCGCAGGTTCAAATCCTGTCCCCGCTACTCGAAGAAGAGGGCCCGGATCCTTCAGGATCCGGGCCCTCTTCGTGCCTGTGTGTTCGCGCATGTGTACTGCGCGCTGAGAACTGCGTGGCGATGGAGGCGAGTTGGAGCCGGACGTGTTTGACTTATCTCTCTGTGGGCATGTCGACAAAACGCTGAAGTGACCTCACTGGCTGCGGTATACCGGGTGTACGCAGGTTGCAGGTGGTGCGACGATGGAATTTATGGGGGACAGGGCAACTCTGTTGGAGACGGAGCGGTTTGCACAGCCGCATGCCGGGAGCGCCGTGAACGCCGTGGACGCGGTGATCACAGTCGACGTGCCCGACCGCATGGATGACAACGTTGACGCTGCCGTCACAGCCGTAACTGCTGAAGCCTCGGACGTCTCAGGCGTCTCCGACATCCCCGAGCTGACCGCGGGACTGGCCGCAGCGGCCGCCTTCCCGTCGTCCGTGTGCGAGGGGGGCGAGCCGGACACCGAGGGCACGGAAAGCATCGACGCCGCGGAAGCAGTGGAGAAGGCGGGGTTTGAGGCCCGGCACCGGCGCGCCGCGGAGGCCGGGGACGCCGCGTCGATGAGCGTGCTCGGCGCACTGCTGCTGCGCCGCGGAGACCTCGACGGCGCGGAGCCCCATCTGCGCGCGGCCACCGCGGAGGGGGACCGGGCCGCCGCCAACAACCTGGGCGTACTGCTGCACCAGCGCGGCTATCCGGACGAGGCCGCCGGCTGGTGGCGCATTGCGGCGGTCGCCGGATCGGCTGCGGCGGCGCACGCCCTGGGGCGGCACTACCGGGAGCGCGGCGACGAGCCCGCCGCAGAGTACTGGCTGCGGCAGTCCGCGGAGCAGGGGCACGCGCTCGGTGCGTACGCCCTCGCCGACCTGCTGGAGCACCGCAGCGACGTCGGCGCGGAGCGCTGGCTTCGAGCGGCCGCGGAACAGGGGCACCGGGAGGCCGCCTACCGGCTGGCCCGCGCCCTGGAGCGCCGGGCGGCGGACGAGATCCGCCGCAGCGGCGACGCCGGCCTGCTCCGCGGCGAGCCTGCCACGGGCGCCCGCCTGCCCGCCCAGGGGGCGCGGCCGGAGGCCGCCGCATCCCGGGACAAAGGCCCGCGCGCCGGTGCGGGATCCCCGCCGGACGCGGCGGGGGAGCCCGGCCGGGCCGCCCGGCGGGAGACGGGCGCATCCGGCCGCGAGCCCCGCGTTCCGTACGGCACGGAGAGCCGGGCCGTAAGCGTGCCCCGCGCCCGGCGGGGTGACGCCGGCGGCCGGCAGGACCGGGCGGACCGCACGGCCGCCCGGGCGGACCGGACCGATCAGACGGGCCGGGCGGTACGGGCGCCCCGGGCGGAGGAGAGCGCCGACGGCGAGCGGCCGAGCGAGCTGGCCGAGGCCGAGCAGTGGTACCGGCAGGCCGCCGCGCGCGGGCACCGGCGGGCGGCGCTGCACCTCGGGGCGATCCTCGAGCGGCGCGGCGAGCTCAAGGAGGCCGGCCAGTGGTACCTCAGCGCGGCCAAGGACGGCGAGGCCCGCGCCGCGTGCGCCCTCGGCTTCCTGCTGAAGGACGCCGGAGACGAGGAGAGCGCCGCCGTCTGGTGGCTGCGCGCCGCCCAGGACGGGGACGGCAACGCCGCCAACGCCCTCGGGGCCCTGCACGCCGCCCGCGGCGAGCAGCAGACCGCCGAGCGCTGGTACCGCGCCGCGATGGACGCGGGCGACGTCAACGGCGCCTACAACCTGGGCCTGCTCTGCGCCGCCCAGGACCGGCTGTCGCAGGCCGAGCAGTGGTACCGGCGGGCCGCCTACGCGGGGCACCGCGAGGCCGCCAACGCCCTGGCCGTCCTGCTGCTCCAGGCCGGGGACGCGGTCGGAGCCGAGCCGTGGTTCTCCAAGGCGGCCGAAGCCGGCAGCGTCGACGCCGCCTTCAACCTGGGCATCCTGTACGTCGGCCGGGACGACGACAGGACCGCGCTGCGCTGGTACGAGCGGGCCGCGGCCGCCGGGCACACCGAGGCCGCGCTGCAGGTCGGCATCGCCCAGCTCAGAGACGGAGACGAGCAGTCCGCCGAGGGCCATCTGCGGCTGGCGGCGGGCAGCGGCAGCGCCGAGGCCGCCTTCCGGCTGGCAGCCCTGCTCGATGCCCGGCAGCCGCCGCCCGGCCCGCCCGCGCTGGGTGAGCCGGTGGCCGAGAAGAGCGAGTGCGAGGAGTGGTACGAGCGCGCGGCGGAGCAGGGGCACCGGCGCGCGCAGGTCCGCGTCGGCATGCTCGCCGCCGCCCGCGGCGACGCCTCCGAGGCGGCCCGCTGGTACCGGGAGGCCGCGGAGGCGGGCAGCCGCAGCGGCGCGTTCAACCTCGGGCTGCTGCTCGCCCGCGAGGGCGGCGAACGCGAGGCCGCCCTGTGGTGGACGCGCGCCGCCCGCGCCGGCCACGGCCGCGCCGCCCTGCGACTGGCGCTCCTCGCCGCCCGCCGCGGCGAACTCAAGGACGGCCAGCGCTGGTGCGCCCGCGCCGTCGAGCTGGGCCCGGCGGAGGTCGCCGAGCGAGCGGCCCGGCTGCGGGAGGCGCTGCTCCAGGAGCTCACGGCGTAAGGGGTGCAGGGCGGATGTGCCCCCGGACACCCCTGCCGTGGCGGTCCGCCGGGAATGGATTTGCTCTGGTCGTCGTGGTCACGTAGTGTTGTGTTNCGGGAATGGATTTGCTCTGGTCGTCGTGGTCACGTAGTGTTGTGTTCACCGACGCGGGGTGGAGCAGCTCGGTAGCTCGCTGGGCTCATAACCCAGAGGTCGCAGGTTCAAATCCTGTCCCCGCTACTGAATCGAAGGCCCGGATCCTCAAGGATCCGGGCCTTCGTCATTTCTGCTTATTCGCTTGTCCGTATATCTGCGTGCGGGACATCTGTGTGCAGGCGTGCCCGATGTCTGCGTCCGGGCAGGCAGCCCTCGCAGCCCGCAGCCCGCAGCCCGCAGCCCGCAGCCCGCAGCCCCGCGCACCTGGCACGCCGCTTGTGTCCGCAGCCGAAGGCCCCGGCCCCTGAATCCGCTTCAGGGGCCGGGGCCTTGGCGCCTAGTCGAGGCCCGGCGTCGGAGCGTCAGGCCGATGCGCAGTTCGGGCATGTGCCCCGGTAGGTCACCTCGACATCGGAGACCGTGAAGCCGAAGCGCTCCGCGTCCGGGAGGTCGGCCAGCGGGTTGCCCAGGGGGTGCACATCCCGGATCGCGCCGCACTGGCCGCACACGAGGTGGTGGTGGGGGCGGTGGGCGTTCGGGTCGTACCGCTTGGCGCGGCGGTCCGTGGAAACCTCCAGGACCTCGCCCAGGCTGACCAGCTCACCGAGCGTGTTGTAGACCGTCGCGCGGGAGATCTCGGGCAGTCGCTCCACGGCCCGCGCGTGCACCTCGTCGGCCGTCAGATGGACATGGTCGCCGTCGAGGACCTCGGCCACGACACGCCGCTGGGCGGTCATGCGCCAGCCGCGTCCGCGAAGTCGTTCCAACAGGTCACTCATAGGGACCAGCCTAACAGCGGCGGGACCTGGGTCAGGTCCCGAACGGATATGACTTTGGATGTTCATTTGACTTGGACTAAGTCCATTGTAGGATCGAGTGCAGCACAAGCGAGGGACAGGACACCCAGGAGGCGTACGTGACGCAGGGACCGCTCACCACGGAGGCCGGCGCGCCGGTCGCCGACAACCAGAACAGCGAGACGGCGGGCGTCGGCGGTCCTGTTCTGGTCCAGGACCAGTTGCTGCTGGAGAAGCTCGCGCACTTCAACCGCGAGCGCATCCCGGAGCGCATCGTGCACGCGCGCGGCGCCGGCGCATACGGCACGTTCACCGTGACCGCGGACGTCACGCCCTACACACGCGCCGCGTTCCTCTCCGAGATCGGCAAGCAGACCGAGGTCTTCCTGCGCTTCTCCACGGTCGCGGGCAATCTGGGCGCCGCGGACGCGGTGCGCGACCCGCGCGGCTTCGCGCTGAAGTTCTACACCGAGGAGGGCAACTACGACCTCGTCGGCAACAACACCCCGGTGTTCTTCATCAAGGACGCCGTCAAGTTCCCGGACTTCATCCACACCCAGAAGCGCGACCCGTACACGGGCAGCCAGGAGGCGGACAACGTCTGGGACTTCTGGGGGCTCAGCCCGGAGAGCACCCACCAGGTGACCTGGCTGTTCGGCGACCGCGGCATCCCCGCCTCGTACCGCCACATGAACGGCTACGGCTCGCACACCTTCCAGTGGAACAACGAGGCAGGCGAGGTCTTCTGGGTCAAGTACCACTTCAAGACCGACCAGGGCATCGAGAACCTCACCCAGGCCGAGGCCGACGTGCTCGCCGGCAAGGACCCCGACTCGCACCAGCGCGACCTGCGCGAGGCCATCGAGCGCGGTGAGTTCCCGACCTGGACCGTGCAGGTGCAGATCATGCCCGCGGCCGACGCGGCGGAGTACCGCTTCAACCCGTTCGACCTCACCAAGGTGTGGCCGCACGAGGACTACCCGCCGATCGAGATCGGCAAGCTGGAGCTCAACCGCAACCCGGAGAACATCTTCGCCGAGGTCGAGCAGTCCGTCTTCTCGCCCGCCCACTTCGTGCCGGGCATCGGACCGTCGCCGGACAAGATGCTCCAGGGCCGTCTCTTCGCCTACGGCGACGCACACCGCTACCGGGTCGGAATCAACGCCGACCATCTGCCGGTGAACCGCCCGCACGCCACCGAGGCGCGGACCCACGGCCGGGACGGCGTGATGTACGACGGCCGCCACGGCCGGGCGAAGAACTACGAGCCGAACAGCTTCGGCGGCCCGTTCCAGACGGACAGGCCGCTGTGGCAGCCGGTCGCCGTCACCGGCGCCACCGGTGACCAGGCGGCCCCGTCGCATGCCGAGGACGACGACTTCGTGCAGGCGGGCAACCTCTACCGGCTGATGTCCGAGGACGAGAAGACCCGTCTGGTCGAGAACCTGTCCGGGTTCATCGCCAAGGTGTCGCGCGACGACATCGCCGAGCGCGCGGTAGACAACTTCCGCCGGGCGGACGGAGACTTCGGCAAGCGGCTCGAGGCCGCGGTCCAGGCCCTGCGCGGCTGAGGGCGCTTGCCGTGGAAGGGCGCGGGCCGGACCCCTGTCCAGGGGGTCCGGCCCGTTGCCGTGCCGTGCGGCGCAGTGCCGTGCCCGGGGTCGGGGGGTCAGGCCGGGATCTGGTCCGCCAGCGGCGCCGGATGGCGGCGGGCCGGGGCCCAGCAGCGGATGATGTCGCGTACGGAGACGA
This sequence comes from Streptomyces chengmaiensis, assembly GCF_029846775.1. Lineage (NCBI taxonomy): Bacteria > Bacillati > Actinomycetota > Actinomycetes > Kitasatosporales > Streptomycetaceae > Streptomyces > Streptomyces chengmaiensis. The sequence goes on along the minus strand of NZ_JARWBG010000042.1, from coordinate 1,946 downwards.
TGCCGACGGGACCTGCCCCGTCCAGCACGATCAGATGGCGGAACCCGCCGTGCGCCATGGCCTCGGCGGCCTCCTCCAGGGTCCAGGAAGGCGCGGCGAAGACGACGTCGGGCGTGGTGTGGGCGCCTGCTGTCTCCAGGTCCGGGTCCAGGCCGGAGCCCACCGCGTTGAGAATGTCGCGCTCGGTCAGAATGCCGAGCCCGCCCGCGTCCGAGTCGAGGACGACGGCCGCGCCGACCCGGCGTGCGGCCATCAGGCGGGCTGACTGGCGGAGAGTGTGTGTGGGTCCGATGGTGAGGACCACCGTGCTCATGGCGTCACGGACGAGCATGGATGGAGCCACCTCCTCGGTGGATCGGCCGATTCGATCGCTTCGAGAACCGATTCACAAGTTCACAAGTGGGGGGACTCTCAGAGTCGCAGTCCTGCGGGGCGGCGGCAAGGGGGCGCGCGACGCCGATCTCCGGCGCGCGGCGGCGTGCCGGCCGCGACGGAACGCGGAAGTCAGGACCGCTGGTTGAGATAGCCCAGCAGTTCGTCGTGGAGCAGCCCGTTCGACGCGGCCGCGTTGCCGCTGTGCGGGCCGCGGCGGCCGTCCAGGCCGGTGAAGGCGCCGCCCGCCTCCTGTACGACGATCGCGTTCGCCGCCATGTCCCACAGCGACAGCTCCGGCTCCGCGCAGATGTCCACCGACCCCTCAGCGACCATCATGTACGGCCAGAAGTCGCCGTACCCCCGGGTGCGCCAGCAGGCGCGGGTCAGATCCAGGAACCCGTCCAGCCGGCCCCGCTCCTCCCAGCCGCTGAGCGAGGAGTACGCGAAGGAGGCGTCCGAGATGCTCTGCACCCGCGACACGTGCATCCGCGTCGCCGACGTCAGGCTGCGCCCCGTGTACGCCCCGCCCCCGGCCACCGCCCACCAGCGGCGGCCCAGCGCGGGGGCGGAGACCACGCCCACCACGGGCTGGTAGTCCTCCTCGTCCTCCACCATCAGGGAGATCAGCGTCGCCCACACCGGGACGCCCCGGACGTAGTTCTTGGTGCCGTCGATCGGGTCGATCACCCAGCGGCGCGGCCCCGTGCCCTCGATGCCGTACTCCTCGCCGAGGATCGCGTCGCGCGGCCGTGCCCGCTGGAGCTGTCCGCGGATCAGCTCCTCCGCCGCCTTGTCGGCCTCGCTCACCGGAGTCATGTCCGGCTTGGTCTCGACCTTGAGGTCCAGCGCCTTGAACCGCTCCATCGTGGCGGCGTCGGCGGCATCCGCGAGAACATGGGCGAAACGCAGATCATCGTGGTAGTCGGGCATGGCCGTCACTCTATCGACACGGCCCCTGACCGGTGACGGCAGTCTTGACAGCGCGTGGCGGCGCGTCAACGCTGAGCCGAGAACCGTCGGCGACGCACAGGCGGGTGCGGACGGCGACCCGCTCCGGCCCGGGGAGGCGACGATGCCCACGGCGCGAGAGTCCCTGCTGAACGCCGCCTTCCGGGCGCTGTCCGAGCTGCCCTGGTCCGCCGTCCGCATGGTCGACGTCGCCTCCGCCGCGGGAGTGTCACGGCAGACCCTCTACAACGAGTTCGGCAGCAAGGAGGGGCTTGCCCGCGCGCTCGTCCGCAAGGAGGCGGACGTGTTTCTGCACGGTGTCGACCGCGTGCTCACTGCGGGCAGCGGCAGCGGCAGCGGCGGCGTAAGTGAAAGCGGCAGCGGCGGCGGCGCCGAGGCGGCGTGCCGGGGGTCGGCCGACACGCTGGCCTCGGTCGCCGAGTGGACGGTGGACATGGCGCGCGCCCGGCCCTTGCTGCGCGCGCTGCTCACCGGCTGCTGGAGCGACCGGCTGCCCGCGCCCCGGCCCGCCCGGGGGGACGCCGCCCGCTCCGGCGTCCCCGCCCAGCGGCGTGCCGACGGCCCGCTGCCGGCCCCGGCGGAGCTGCTCGCGGCGGTGCGCG
>NZ_JARWBG010000041.1:0-64668 GCF_029846775.1 Streptomyces chengmaiensis | reverse complement strand
AGGCGTCGAGTTTTCATGTGCGGGATGCGGGGGATCGGCTGGCTCGGGCTGCGGGTGAGATCCGGAAGATTGCGTTGCAGTTGAAGTTTCGTCCTGAGCGGGTGGAGTGGCAGGGCGAGGGCTTTGAGGCGTTTGTGGAGTGGGGTGCGAGTCTGTCGGGTGCGACGTATCGGCTGGCGGATTACAGCGATGAGGCGTCGAAGTGGTTGAAGGAGGCTGCGACGTCGATTGCGGCGGCGCAGTCGGGGATTCCTCGGTATACGTCGAAGGAGTCGGCGCAGGAGAGTCTGGATGCGGCGAAGGCGTATCGGAACGATCCTGATTCGAGGTTGGTGCAGGAGAAGGCTGAGGCGGCGCTTGCGGCGTCGCAGGAGAGTCAGCGTCTTGAGGCGGCTGCGGAGATGCGGAAGTTGTCGCAGTCGTATCAGCAGTCGTCGTCGCAGATGGCGAAGCAGGAGGTGCCGACGTTCCAGCCACCGCCGGACCGCTTCGTGCCGCCNCTTGCGGCGTCGCAGGAGAGTCAGCGTCTTGAGGCGGCTGCGGAGATGCGGAAGTTGTCGCAGTCGTATCAGCAGTCGTCGTCGCAGATGGCGAAGCAGGAGGTGCCGACGTTCCAGCCACCGCCGGACCGCTTCGTGCCGCCTGAGGAGGTTCGCGATAGCCGGAATGGCGACCTCACTCGCAGCACCGCGCCAGGAAGCGGCGCTGGAAGCGCGCCGTACAGTCAAGCAACCGCCGGGAGTCCGGCAAGCCATCAGGCATTCGTGACGCGTGCCAGCGTGACGGATCCTGCTGTGGGATATGTTCGGCCGGAGGGGGCCAGTGCTGCGCCTTCGTCGCCGGTGTTGTTGGGGATTGACAGTGTGGCTGTGCCAGCGCAGTCGGCTCCGTCTGCTCCTACTGTGACGCCGACTCCTCCCTCTTCGGGGCGGTCTGATGTGAGTGTGCCGCCGTTGGTGACGGGTGCGCCGCCGGTTNCGCCGACTCCTCCCTCTTCGGGGCGGTCTGATGTGAGTGTGCCGCCGTTGGTGACGGGTGCGCCGCCGGTTGTGGGTGGTGGGTCTGTGAAGTCGCAGGGTGGTGGTGCTGGTGGTCTGCGTCCTGGTGTCGGTGGTGGTCGTGTTCCTGTGTCGCCTGTGACCGGTCAGCCGGTGGGCGGCAGTGGTTCGGCTGGTCCTGTGGGTCGGGTGTCGCGTGAGGGTGTGGTGGGTGGTCGTCCGGTGCCGCCTGCGCAGTCCGGTCGTGGGGCGACAGGGTTGCCGCGGGGGATGGTGGTCGGTGCGGAGTCGGGTGTGCACGGCGGTCGGCCTCCGATGGCGCATGGTGGCGGGGGTGCGGCTGGCGGCGGTGTGGGCGCGGGTCAGAGTGGTGTGGTTGGCGGTCGCCGTCTTGCTGGTGAGACCGGCGGGGTTGTCGGTGGTCGTCCGGCGCAGCCGGGTGTGGCGGCTGGTCGTCCGTTCACGCCGGGTGGTTCGGGTCTGGTGCGCGGCGGTGCTGGTGGTGTGTCGGGTGGCGGGGCTGGTCAGTCGGCGGGGGTGCGTGGTGGCATGATGCCTCCGGCTTCGTCGTCGCGGGCCGGTTCGCGGCGTGAGGATGCCAATGGGCAGCGGCCGGACTATCTGACTGAGGATGAGGAGACCTGGCAGCAGAACCAGCGCCGGGTTGCGCCCCCGGTCATCGACTGAGCCCCCGAGAGAGGCGAGCGAAGAGGATGCGTATGCCTGCCGGTACTGGTCGGGCCCGTGGTCGGGCTGTGGTCTCTGCGGTCCTGGGGTTGGTGCTGGCGGGCATCGCGGCCACGCCTGCGCATGCGGAGTCGATCCGTTCTCAGCAGTGGCATTTGGATGCCATGGGGGCGGAGGAGATCTGGAAGATCAGCACCGGCAAGGGCGTGACCGTCGCCGTCATCGACAGCGGCGTCGACCCCACCAACGGGGACCTGCGCGGCCAGGTACTCAAGGGTCTGGACCTAGCTCCCCAGTCGCCAGGAGACGAGCATACGGATACCGAAGGCCACGGTACTGCCATGGCTGGCCTGATCGCAGGCACGGGTAGGAGTGGTGGTGGAGATGGTGCCTTCGGCCTTGCTCCCGGCGTGAAGATCCTTCCCATCCGAACTCCGGACGTGGGTAGAGAGGCCAATCGTGAATCCCAGGTCGAGGAGTTCAACGACCTCATTCCTGAGGCCATTAAGTATGCAGTTGGGCAGGATGCCAAGGTCATCAACATCTCGATGTCAGTGTTCAGAGGTTCCCCAGAGCTGACTACAGCCGTTAAGTATGCGATCGATGAAGGTTCACTGATCTTTGCAAGCACCGGGAACGATGGGAGCTCGGATCTCGAATACCCGGCTGCTACACCTGGTGTCGTCGGTGTTGGTGCTCTCGACCAGAAGCTGAAGAAAACTGAGGAGTCGCAGTACGGGCCGCAGGTGGACATATCCGCCCCAGGCTGGGACATGGTGCATGCCTGCGGTGGCAAGACGGGGTTGTGCACGTCGCATGGCACCAGTGACGCCACGGCCATCGCGTCCGCTACCGCCGCGCTCATCTGGTCCAAGCATCCCGAGTGGACCAATAACCAGGTGCTTCGTGTGATGCTTAACACGGTGAGCGGGCCCACCAGCGGTAACGAGCGCAACGACCACATCGGCTACGGGGCTGTACGTCCCCTCCGCGCTCTCCAGGAGCCCGGAGACCCGGGGCCCGCCGATGAGTATCCGCTGCCGGACCTCACCGCGGCCCAGTCGCCGTCGCCGGCTTCGGACGCCTCCAAGCCGGCAGCAGGATCACAGCCCGACGACAGCAAGACGGAGGCGGCAGCCCCGAGTGCTGACGGGGGTGACGACTCCAACACGGGACTGTGGATCGGACTCGGCGTCGGCGCGGCTGCCCTCATCGGTGCTGCCGTCACCTTCTCCGTGATCCGCTCCCGCCGCCGGGCCCAGGTGATCCCGGCTGTGGCACACAACCCGTACCAGCAGCAGTACCCGACGCACGGCCAGTAGTCGGGTCAGTAGACCAGGGGGAACGATGGCGATCGCCCGATGATCAGGCGCAAAACGTGGGGCCGCTTCCGGCCGTTGATGGCAGGTCGTCGCCGGTGGCGGATGTGACGGGCCGTAGGGCGTGGGGTCGGCGTGCGGCCGCTGGCTGCTATTCCGGGATGCCGTCTTCGGCCATGGCCTGGGTGCCGATGACGTGGAGGAGTCCCAGCCGGTCGGCGGCGTCGCTGCCGGGGGCGGCGGTATAGGCGACGATGCGCAGGTCGCTGCCTGGAGCTGTGAGCACGTCGCAGTCGAGGGTGAATGTTCCCGCCTCGGGGTGGTGGACGGTCTTGGTGTGCGTCTCGTGGACACCCACGGCTCCGGTGTCCCACAGGCGTGCGAAGCCGGTGCTGACGCCCCGCAGGTCCTTGATCAGAGAGTGTAGGCCGGCATCGGCGGGGTAGCGGGCGGTCGCCGCCCTGAGATCGGTGACCACGGCCGCCTCGAAGCGGGCCTGTTGCCCAGGGGTATGGCTGACCCTGCTGGGCAGACCGGTGAAGTGCCGCCAGGCGACATTGCGCTCACGTCCGCGTAGCGCGGACGCGTCCCCGAGCAAGGCGGTCCACAAGGGGTTCCACAGGATCAGGTTCCAGGCTGCGTCGTACACGCTCAGCGGCGCGCCGTCCAGCTGGTCGAGCAGCCTTCGGACGCCCGGTGGGATGTGGGCCGACACCTGCCTTGGGCTCGGCGGTGGCTGGCCGGCGAGGAGATATAGGTGTTCGCTCTCGGCCGCCGACAGCCGCAGGGCGCGGGCCAGCGCGGACAGCACCTGTGCCGACGGGCAGGTGGCCCGGCCCTGTTCCAGGCGGATGATGTAATCCACCGAGAGTCCGGCGAGCTGCGCCAGTTCCTCGCGTCGCAGCCCGGCAGCCCGGCGTACTCCGCCGGCGGGCACTCCCACCGCGGCGGGGGGCGTACGGTCGCGCCAGCCGCGCAGGGCCCTGCCCAGTTCCCTGGATCCGCTCATGGCCCCAGTATCCGTCCGCCTCTCCTCGACAGCCTGGTACTGGCAGTCCACAGGCAACAGCGGGCCCTGTCTATGCGTCCGTGGCGCAAGGAGGGTGGAGGCGTCTCCACCCCACCGATCATCGGAGTGAAACGCCATGACCACCACACTGATCACGGGAGCGAACAAGGGCCTCGGCTTTGAGACGGCCCGTCGGCTGATCGAGGCCGGACACACCGTCTACGTCGGGGCACGCGATGTCCACCGCGGCCGGGAGGCGGCCTCGCGGCTCGGCGCCCGCTTCGTTCAGCTCGACGTCACCGACGAGGATTCCGTCAAGGCCGCCGCCGAGTTCGTCCGTGCGGAGACCGGCGGCCGCCTCGATGTCCTGGTCAACAATGCCGGGATCGCGGGCGCGGGCAAGCTCGGTCGGGTCGGCGACGTCACCGGGGCCGACATGATGACCACGTACGACACGAACGTCTTCGGCGCCGTGCGCGTCACGCATGCCTTCCTGCCACTGCTGGAGGCAAGCGACGCCCCGGTCGTCGTCAACGTCAGCAGCGGTCTGGGATCGCTGGCGGCGACCACCGACCCCAACCGGTTGGAGTCCCAGGTGACGGTGCTGGACTACAACTCGTCGAAGACCGCACTGGTGATGGTCACCTCGCAGTACGCCAAGGCATGCCCCGCCATCCGGTTCAATGCCGTCGACCCCGGCTACACCGCCACCGACCTCAACGGTCACCGAGGCGCGCAGACCGTCGAAGAGGGGGCGGAGACCGTCGTCCGCATGGCCTTGATCGGCGCCGACGGTCCGACCGGCGGCTTCTTCGACAAGACCGGCCCGGCCGCCTGGTAGCCATCCGGTTGCTGATACGGGGGCGGTGGCAGTCCGGCGGTCGGTCCGGGACGCAAGCCGTCCGCTCGGGCAGCAGCACGGCGAACCGGTGGCCTTCCTCGGAGCAGAGCGGCCCCGTGCGTCGTTCAGCCGGCGGACGCGCCGAACCACTTCCGCAGGTGGACGAGCAGCTCCTGCTGGTCTTCGCCCACCCATGCGACGTGGCCGTCCGGTCGCAGCAGCACCGCGGGTGCGTCCAGTTCGTCCAGGTCCTCGCTGGTGTCGACGACGTGGTCGACGCGATCCGCCCAGCCCTCCACCGAGAGCCGGCCGGTCTGGTCGAGCAGCAGGCCGCGGGCGTGGTGCATCAGTTCATAGAGGCGGCCCTGCTTGAGCTTGACGTCCCGCAGGCGGCGGCCGAGGAGTTGGTGGCCGTCGCCGAAGTCGTAGCGGACCCCGACTGCGGTGATCATCTCGGTCACGTACCGGTTCACTTCCTCGAAGTCCATCAGCTTCGAGAACAGCTCCCGCAGCGCGGTCGCACCCGGGTCGGTCCCCAGCAGGGCGATCTGCGCACGGGTGTTGTCCAGTACGCGGGCGCCCACCGGGTGGCGCTCGGTGTGGTAGCTGTCCAGCAGCCCTTCCGGCGCCCAGCCGTCCACCTCGGCGGCCAGTTTCCAGCCGAGGTTGAAGGCATCCTGGACGCCGAGGTTGAGGCCCTGCCCGCCGGTCGGCGGGTGGATGTGGGCCGCGTCGCCGGCCAGCAGCACCCGGCCGACCCGGTAGCGCTCGGCCTGCCGGGTGGCGTCGCCGAAGCGGGAGAGCCAGCGCGGCGAGTGCGCACCGAAGTCGGTGCCCGCGACGGCCCGCAGCTGCTGCCTGAACTCCTCGAGGCTCGGCGCGGTCGCACGGTCCTCGGCCACGCCTTCGGCGGGGACGATGACGCGGTACATCCCGTCCCCGAGGGGCGCGGCGCCGAACCGCAGTTGGGTCTTGCGGACCTCGGCGACGACGGCGGCGACCGCCGTCGGATCCTCGGTCAGCTCCATTTCGCCCAGCAGCGTCTCGACCTTGGCAGGCTCGCCGGGGAAGCCCACGCCGAGCTGCCTGCGCACCGTACTGCGGCCGCCGTCGCAGCCGACGGCGTAGCGCGAGCGCAGCCGTGTGCCGTCCGCCAGCTCCAGGGTCACCCCGGCCCCGGCCCCGGCTCCGGCTCCGCCCGCGTCCTGGCTCAGCCCGACGACCTCGCAGCCGCGTCGGATCTCGACGCCGAGTTCAAGGGCTCGCTCGTTGAGCAGCCGCTCGGTGACCGGCTGCGGGGTGGCGAGGCCGTACGGGTGAGCCGTGTCCAGCCCGTCCGGCCACGGCTTCTGGATCCCGCCGAAGAGACCGCCGACCTGGAACTTCTCACTGACCGCAAGGAACCGGCCCAGCAGCCCCCGCTGGTCCATCACCTCGACGCTGCGCGCATGCAGGCCCTGTCCGCGGGACTGCTCGGTCTGCTGGGTCAGCCTCTCCAGTACGACCACGTGTACGCCGTGCAGCCGCAACTCGGCGGCCAGCATCAGGCCGGTCGGCCCGCCGCCGACCACGACCACGTCGATCATCACATTCCCCGTTTCCGCAGGTTCTGGCATCGGGCGGCGATTCTGCGGCACGACGGGGGTCTTGCCGCAAGGCCCCCCGTGCGCTATACGTTGAGAGTGGCAAGGAGCGGGTGCTCCTTGCCTTTGCTGTTTGTGCCGACGGCCGGTACCGCCCAAAGCGGCCGTCGCGCGCCTCCGCCCCGGAGGCGGTCAGCGCGGTGTTCCCACAATGCCTGTCCCCACGACGCGGCTCCTCCCGTCGGCTGCCCCCACGAAGCCTGCCTCCACGACGCGGCTCCGCTCGTCGGCTGCCCATCGAGGCGCCGCACACCGGTGAACCGTGACGGTCCGCTGCTGTGACTCGCTTCACAAGCGCGTGTCGCAGACGGTGTCCGGCAGACTGTGACCGGGCCGCGGGACACGAAGTTGAGAGAGGGAGCCATGTGGGGTGGCAGGGCGGCTGGGCGGGGACTCGGGGCAGCGCTCTGCGGGGGCGTGGTTCTCGGGCTGCTGGCCGGAGGGCCCGCCGGGGCGAGGTCGCTCGCCGACACACCGCACGGTGGCACGGCCGAGTATCGGACCGCTCCCGAGGCGCAGTCCGTCCGCGGAGGTTCCTCACGCACCGAGGGGCCGCCGCTCGTTCCCGGGGGGACGTACACGGACCGCATCGGCAAGGGTGAGAAGAAGTTCTACCGCGTGCGGCTCGACGACTCCTCCGACGCGTATGTGTCGACCGTGCTCGCGCCTCCGCCGCACAGCGGGATCGACTTCTCGGACGGCATCCGGATCTCACTGCAGTCCAAGGACGGCGCGAACTGCAGCCCGAGCAATGACGTCACCTTCAGCGGCGGTTCCGCCAGGCCCATTGGTGACTACGTCAGCCGGCTGGTCGGCGCGGGGCGTGAGTGCCAGGGCGCCGGGGACTACGTCTACACCGTGGAGTGGGTCGGCCCCGGCGCCGGCGGGCCGGGGACAGAGGGATGGCCCATCGAACTCCGGGTCGCAGCGGAGCCCGGGCTGAAGCCGGGGGCGGCTGCGCCGTCGGCCCCGTCCACGTGGAGTACGCAGATGCCGCGGCGGCCCTCCGCCGGGGCGGAGGCCGTCCAGGGAGGCACGGGCTTCAACGACGCGACGACCGTCGACAGCGGCGCCTGGCGCGATGAGCTGGTCCCCGGGGAGAGCCGGTTCTACCGGGTGCCCGTCACCTGGGGGCAGCAGCTCTTCGTCGACGCGGAGTTCGCCGGGACCAGGGGCAGCCGGGCCGCCTTGGTGGGCGGCGGCATGCGGGTCGCCCTCTTCAACACCGCGCGCGGCTTCGTCCGCAGCGCGGAGGCGAACTACACGGGCAAGCCGACCGCCATCGCGTTCGGCACGGCCCCGGCCGCGTACGGCAACCGGAGCGGGGCCGTCGACCCCGCCGTCGGGGCGATGCGGTTCGCCGGCTGGTACTACGTGCGCGTCAGCCTCGACGACACCGTGCAGAGCGCGGTCCCGGTGACCCTGCACCTCACGGTCGCGGGCGACCCGCAGCCGGGCCCCGACTACGACGGCGACCCGCGGGCGTCGGGCCTCGGCGCACCGAGCGACGGCCGTGCCGCCGACGGGGCGGCAGGCTCGCCCCTCCTCATGCGCACGCTCGCCGTCGCCGGCATCGGCACGGGCACGGCGCTGCTGCTGTTCCTGGCGGCGTGGACGGCGCTCGCCCGTCGCCGGGGCGCGCGGCGGGTCAGAGCAGGTGGTCCGCCTTGCCGGCCTTGATGTCGCGTATCAGGTTCCGCAGGGCGTCGAGGCTGTCGGTGATGTATCTGTCCTCTGCGCCGAGCACGGCGATGTAGCCGTTGCCGCCGGCGTCCGTCCCCAGACGAAAGCAGGAGTTGCCCTCCCCGCACAGCGGGTCTTCCCAGATGATGTCCGGCATGGATCAGCCCTTCAGAGGTCGCGCGCAATGGTGCGGATGAAGTCGCGTGAATCGCCGGGGGAGAGTGCGATCCGCTCCATCCAGTCCAGGTGGGCACGGTACTTCGCCAACTGTGACTCCCTGTAGAGGAAATCAGGGCCGTGCGAGTTGTCGATCTGTACGGTGTCGAGGACCCGCGTCGGTCCGTCGGCGTAGACGACAGTCTGCCCGGCGCCGGGGAAGCCGCCCGCTGCGAACGGCAGAGCGAGCAGCGTGATGTTGTCCTGCTCGGACTTCTTCAGCAAGTGCTCAAGCTGGGCGCGTGCCACCCCGGGACCGCCGAACTGCATGCGCAGTGCAGCCTCGTGGATGATCGCCGTGTATGACGGAGCGGCCGGCCTCTCAAGGATCTCCTGTCGCTCGACGCGATGCGCGAGCCTCAGCGCGATGTCGGATTCGGGTAGCCGGGGGATCACGATGCGGAAGAGCGCAAGTGCGTGGTCCGAGGTCTGAAGTAGTCCAGGAACGTGTATCAGGTGCGCAGCTCGCATGCCGACCGCCGAGGCCTCGAGTTCGGCGATGTCCAAGAGGGCTTGGGGGAGCATGCCCCGGTACCGGCCCCACCAGCCACGCTTGTTGGGTCGGGCCATGTCCACAAGCGCATCGACGAAGCGCTCGTCTGCACATCCGCACGCGGTGGCAAGCGAGCGCAGCCGCTCTTCGCTGATCGCGCGGATGCCCTGCTCGATGTTGGAGATCTTGGACCGGTCGACGCCGAGGAGAGCTGCGGCGGCCTCGGCCGAGATGTTCGCCGCCATGCGCATCTTGCGCAGTTCGGCTCCCAGTCGCTTCTGACGCTCAGTGGGCGACGTCCTCGCTGCCATGCCGGTCCTCTCTGCACGCGGTCGATTGCAGTCTGCCGTGTGTGCGTGCGATGCACCCACGAAAGGGCTTAAGTTTCCCTGAGGAGGGGCAAATTTGGCCCGTGTGCCCCTACGGTAGGTAATGCGGCGCTCACCGACATGAGACGGAAGCGCATCACGCGGTCCTGCCCGCAGGCTCCTTCCCTGGGAGGGGTCGGCCCGCGTCAGGGAGACAGGCCACCGCTCATCCGCGCCGCGGCGATCGCAGTCGAACGAACCGTCCACCTCCTCCAGGGAGTTCGCCATGCCGCTGATCCGCCCCATCCGCTGCCCCGCCGCGCCCCTTGCCGCGCGGCCGCCCCAGGCGCCCCGGCCCGCCGGGCTGGCGTGCAGCATCACCGTTCCCGGGGAGCCGCACAGCGCCGCGATCGTGCGGAACACGGTCCGGTCGGCGCTCCACGCGCACGGGCTCGCCCCGCACGCGGACCTCGCGCAGCTTGCCGTGACCGAGCTGGTGGCGACCGCAGCGAAGCTCACGCCGGGGGAGGACCTGTACGTATCGGTCCGCTACCGGGCAGGGGCGTTGCGGATCGTGCTGTGGGACCAGCATCCACGGCATCGCGATCCCGACGCGGTGAGCGTCTGCGAGGAGCGGAGGCGCAGGTCGCTGTGGCTGCTGGACGCCATGGCCGAGGAGCACGGCGGCGACTGGGGGACGGAGGAGGCGCAACCGCCGCACCGGGGGACCAAGTCCTGGGCCCTGCTGCCGTGTGAGGGCTTTGCGGTACGCCGTACGAGGAGCAGGCTGTCGCGCTGAGGAGGACGCGTCACTGCTCGATCGAGACGCGTACCCCCACCCGCAGGCCCCACTCCGTCATCGTGCCCGCCTCCGACTCCAGGACGTGGCGGGCGCGCAGGCGGGGGCGGGTGAGGCGGCCCGGCGGCACGGTGTGCAGGGCTGCCACCCGCAACTCGCGGTCCAGATAGGCGACATCGACCGGGAAGCGCATCCGGAAGGTGTGGACGCTGTTGCACGGCGTCAGCAGCATCGCTCCCTCGATGCCGTCGCGGCCCAGCAGGCCTCTCCGCCGACGGGCGTATGTCGCCGCGATCTCCACCGGTATGGGGGAGACGGCGTCCGGGAACCTCAGCAGAGCGGGGGCGTTGTGCCATCTTCGGACCATGGGCATGGAACGTACCGGCTACGCTCACCGCCGTGTACGCCACGCTGATCGCCGTCGCCGCGTGCTGGGGCGCCCTCGCCGGTGCGCTGGTGCCCCGTGTCGCGTACCGGCTGTCCGTGGAGCCGGGAGAGGCATGGCGCGACGGATGCCCTCTCGGACACACGTACACCGGACCGGCCGGCGGCTGGATCGGCGGGTCCGGGTGCGGGAGTTGCGACACGGCCGCCGACACGGCCGACACGGCCGACACGGCCGACACGGCCGACACGGCAGACACGGCAGACACGGCAGACAGGGCAGACACGGCGGCACGGAGCCGATGGCTCGTGCCCTTCCTCACCGCCGCCGTCTGCACGGCCCTGACCGCCGCCACCGGGCCCCGTCCCGAGCTCGCCGTATGGCTGCTGCTCGTCCCGGTCGCCGTGCTGCTCGCCCTCGTCGACCTCGCCGTCCACCGGCTGCCCGATCTGCTGACGCTGCCCCTCGCCGCCGCCGTCGCACTGCTGCTCGGGGCCGCGGCGCTGCTGCCCGGGCACACGGGGACGTGGACCGGCGCGCTGCTGGGCGGGGCGGCTCTCGGGGGCGGCTATCTCGCGCTGTTCCTGCTCCATCCCCGGGGGCTCGGCTTCGGCGACGTCAAGCTCGCGGTCGCCGTGGGGACGGCGCTCGGCTGGTACGGCTGGGCGGTGCTGTTCGCCGGGGCCTTCGCGGGGTTTCTGCTCGGATCGCTCTACGGCCTCGCTCTGATCGCGCTGCGCCGCGCCACCCGCAAGAGCGCGATCCCCTTCGGGCCGTTCATGCTCCTGGGGGCCTTCGGGGGGCTGCTGCTGGGCGCGGTGCCCGCTGCGGCGGCGCCCTGACGGGCTTCCCGGCCGCCGGTCCCGCGCCCAACGGGGCCCGCCCCTCACGGGGGCCCGCGCCCCACGGGGGCCCGCGCCTCACCGGGCCCGCAGCTCACGGGGCCTGCGCCCCACGGGCCTGCACTTCACGGGCCCCGCAGCTCACGGGCCCCGCAGCTCACCGGCCCCGCAGCTCACGGGGTCGGCGCGTCGAAGGGCTCGTCGTGCCAGCGCCAGCCGGCCGTGCCGTCGCCGTGGATGTGCAGCATGAACTCGGCGACCGGGCGGCCGTCGGGGAACGTCATGGTCAGCGCGGCGCGGATCCGGGCGTAGCAGGCGTCGGCCCGCTCCCAGTCCTCCTCGTCCGCGGCCTGCTCCTGCTCGGCGAAGACAGGGCGGAACTCCTCGAAGCCTGGCAGGGTCTCGACGTCGGCATGGACCCACGGCATGTCGGTTCCGGTCACGGTCAGCCGTGCCGTCTCCCGGTCGCCGTGGTGGAGCCGCCAGACGCTGCCGGTGGTCAGGTGCGGATTGGCCATGGCTTCATGATGGCGGTCGCCGCTGACAATCGCGCCAGGTACCGGATCCTGACGGCTGGACACGGAGACGACGGAAACCGCAGCTTGACTGTGCGTCACGGCATCCGGTGGCGCTCCGTCAAGTTCGTGCGCCGTTGACAGGGTCCCCCGTGGGAGCGGCGCCGTGCATGCGGCCGTCTGGCTCCGCCAGTGGCTCAGTGGCTGCGGATTCCGTCGTACTGCGGGGCGAAAGGAGTGCAGGGACCGCTGAATGCCGCATTCGGAGCGTAATTGTGGCGCGCAGTGGCGTGCGTCGGCACTTACGAAGGGTTATGGTGGAAACCCCCCCTCGGGCCGGTCCGTATCCCCCCCACGGACCGGCCCGTTTTTCTTCGCCCGCAGCCGACGCCCGCGGTCTGCTTCCTCAGCCCCGCCGGGCCCAGATGTTCGTGCCCTCGGTGTCGATCGCGAAGACGTCGATCGCCTTGAGCTCCTCCGGGCTCAGCGGCGCCCCGCTCAGCGCCGCGACGTTCTCCTCGAGCTGCTGCACACTGGACGCGCCGATCAGCGCCGACGTCATCCGCGGGTCCCGCAGCACCCATGTCAGCGCCAGCTGCGCCAGGGACTGGCCGCGCGCGGCCGCGATGTCGTTGAGGCCGTGCAGTCGCCGCAGCACGTCCTCCGAGAGCAGGTTCGGGTCCAGGGACTTGCCCTGGGCGGCCCGCGAGCCCTCCGGGATGCCCTTCAGATACTTGCCGGTGAGCAGGCCCTGCGCCAGCGGGGCGAAGGCGATGCAGCCCATGCCCGCGCCCTCCAGCGCGTCGAGCAGCCCGTCGTCCTCGGTCCAGCGGTTGATCATCGAGTAGGAGGGCTGGTGGATCAGTGCGGGGACGCCCATCTCCTTCAGCAGTGCTGCCGCCTGCCCGGTCTGCTCGGCGTTGTACGAGGAGACGCCCGCGTACAGAGCCTTGCCCTGCTGGACGGCGGAGGCCAGCGCCCCCATCGTCTCCTCGAGCGGGGTGTCCGGGTCGAAGCGGTGCGAGTAGAAGATGTCGACGTAGTCCAGGCCCATCCGCTTCAGGGAGGCGTCGAGCGAGGAGAGCAGGTACTTGCGCGAGCCCCACTCCCCGTACGGGCCGGGATGCATGAGATATCCCGCTTTGGTGGAGATAATCAATTCATCACGGTACTGGGTGAAATCCTGAGCAAAGATCTTGCCGAAGTTCAGCTCCGCGGAGCCGGCCGGCGGACCGTAGTTGTTGGCCAGGTCGAAGTGGGTGACACCCAGGTCGAAAGCGCGCCGCAGTATCGCGCGCTGCGAGTCGAGTGCGCGGTCGTCGCCGAAGTTGTGCCACAGCCCGAGCGAGATCGCCGGGAGCCTGAGCCCGGAGCGGCCCGTACGCCGGTATTCCATCGCGTCGTAGCGGTGCTCTGCTCCCCGGTACTGGTGTGCGGGGAGTGAAGGGTGGGAAGAACGAAGAGAATCAGTCACGCATCTCTCCTTATCACGGACTTGTGACAGACCGAGTTGGGCCGCCGTGGGCCGCGCGCAGTACATTGGCGGCCTTGGGCCCCGGCCTCGGCGGGCCCCCGGCCCCGGCCCCGGCCTTGCGACCCCACCCCGTGTCCCGGGGGCGGCGGCCCCCGGACAGGAACCGAGAGGTGGACTCAGTGAACTTGCGCGACCTGGTGTACGGGCTCTACGCACGCCGGGTGGAGGGTCGCCTCGACCACGCCCAGGTGCCCAAGCACATCGGCGTCATCCTGGACGGCAACCGCCGCTGGGCGAAGGCGGCGGGCGGCTCGCCCGAGCAGGGTCACCAGGCCGGCGCCAGCAAGATTCAGGAGCTGCTCGGCTGGTGTGCCGAGACCGACGTCGAGGTCGTCACCCTCTGGATGCTGTCGACCGACAACCTCGACCGCCCCGACGACCAGCTCGTGCCGCTGCTCGGCATCATCGAGCAGGCGGTGCGCGACCTGGCCGCCGACGGCCGCTGGCGTGTGCACCACGTCGGAGGCCTCGATCTGCTGCCCGCCCGGACCCAGTCGGTGCTGAAGGAGGCCGAGCAGGTCACTCTGGGCAATACGGGCATACTCGTCAACGTCGCCGTGGGCTACGGCGGCCGCCAGGAGATCGCCGACGCGGTCCGCTCCCTGCTGCTGGAGCACGCGGCGAAGGGCACCAGCTTCGAGGAGCTCGCCGAGACCGTCGACATCGACCTCATCGCCGAGCACCTCTACACCCGAGGCCAGCCCGACCCCGACCTCGTCATCCGCACCAGCGGCGAGCAGCGGCTGTCCGGATTCATGCTCTGGCAGAGCGCCCACTCCGAGTACTACTTCTGCGAAGTCTTCTGGCCCGCGTTCCGCAAGGTCGACTTCCTGCGGGCCCTGCGCGACTACGCGGCCCGCCACCGCCGCTACGGCACCTGAGACGGCCTTCGGCCCCCGGGCACGTCACGCCTCTCGCCCCGCCTCGCCCCGCCGCACTTCGCTTCGCCCCGTCCGGACGAGTCCGGACCCGTTCGCACCCGTCCGGGTCCGCCTGGCCGAAGGTCATCGGCAGTTCATGCCCGCGTCGGCCTACGCCGGGGCATGCCAGCGCTTGTTCGAGGGAATATCCCTTCCAGGTCGACGTCCGATCCACGGACGTCGTATCTCAGTGAGCGGCCGAGACCGCTCACCCGGGAGGCCCTTTGCACACGAAGGACTGCACCCCATGTGCAGACTGCGCGGAGGGCCGGCGTTCGGCCCGCGCATCGCGGCCTGAGCCCGGCCCACTCGCCCGCGACGCGTCGCACCCCGACCTCATGCGCCTCTATAGAGGGGGTCTGTCCTTCCGTGGTGAACAGCACAAAGCGCCGCCTGCCCGACCGGCGCACCTACGTTCTCGACACCAGCGTCCTGCTGGCCGACCCGAGCGCCCTGACCCGCTTCGATGAGCACGAGGTCGTGCTCCCGATCGTGGTGATCACAGAGCTGGAGGCCAAGAGGCACCATCCCGAACTCGGCTACTTCGCCCGCCAGGCGCTGCGCCTGCTGGACGACTGCCGGGTGCGGTACGGCCGCCTGGACGCCCCCATCCCCATGGGCGACCTGGGCGGCACGCTGCGCGTCGAGCTCAACCACTCCGACCCCGGTGTGCTCCCGGCCGGCTTCAGGCTGGGGGACAACGACTCGCGGATTCTGGCGGTGGCCCGCAATCTGCAGGCCGAGGGGTATGACGTCACGGTCGTCTCGAAGGACCTGCCGCTGCGCATCAAGGCGTCGTCCGTCGGCCTGCTGGCCGAGGAGTACCGCGCGGAGCTGGCCATCACCGACTCCGGCTGGACGGGCATGGCGGAACTGCCCCTGAGCGGCGAGCAGGTCGACCTGCTGTACGCGGAGGAGTCGCTGTACGTCCCCGAGGCGGCGGATCTGCCGGTGCACACCGGTCTGGTCCTGCAGTCCGAGCGGGGCAAGGCCCTCGGGCGCGTCTCACCCGAGGGCAATGTGCGGCTTGTGCGCGGCGACCGCGAGGCCTTCGGCATCCACGGCCGCAGCGCCGAGCAGCGCATCGCCCTCGATCTGCTGCTGGACGACGAGGTGGGCATCGTCTCGCTGGGCGGCCGGGCCGGCACCGGCAAGTCGGCGCTCGCGCTCTGCGCCGGCCTGGAGGCGGTGCTGGAGCGCAGGCAGCACCAGAAGGTGATGGTCTTCCGCCCGCTCTACGCGGTCGGCGGCCAGGAGCTCGGCTATCTGCCGGGCACCGAGGCGGAGAAGATGAGCCCCTGGGCGCAGGCGGTCTTCGACACGCTCTCCGCGGTCGCGGGCCGTGAGGTGATCGAGGAGGTTCTGGGGCGCGGCATGCTCGAGGTCCTGCCGCTCACCCATATCCGGGGCCGCTCCCTCCATGACGCCTTCGTCATCGTCGACGAGGCCCAGTCCCTCGAGCGGAATGTGCTCCTGACCGTTCTGTCCCGTATCGGGGCCGATTCCCGGGTCGTTCTGACCCATGACGTCGCCCAGCGGGACAATCTGAGGGTCGGCAGGTATGACGGAGTCGTCGCCGTCGTCGAGAAGCTGAAGGGGCATCCGCTCTTCGCGCATGTCACCCTCACCCGCTCCGAGCGCTCGCAGATCGCCGCACTGGTGACCGAAATGCTCGAAGACGGAAAGATCTGACAGATCCGGCCCAGGGTCCCGTAGGGTCTGAAAGGGGCGTACGGGGCGCAATAGTTGAAGTCATCGCCAACGCCGCCCGGTAGAGCGCGAAAGCGTAGCCGGGCGGCGTTGAGCTGTCCGGCGTTTCCGCAAAACCCCAGCTGTAAACGGGGTGTGAGCTTTCACACGCAACGAAGAATTGCCTTGCGGTATCTGCTTCCGGCAGAGTCTTGCTTCCGTCAGGCCCCGCATGCGACACATCCGCACCCTCAGAGGTGTACGGCACCACACAACTCAAGAACCTGTTCCGTTGCATGCCGCCCGCGAGTACCATGCGGCACACTCCCATGCGGGAGTTGCCCGCCGGGCCCGTGCCTCCCGTGACCCAAGCAAGGGGAGGCCAGTGCCAGGGGCACGATTGCGCCCGCGAGGTCACTCATGTGGGCGATGCTGGAAGGAAACCGTGTGAGCCGGATCTCGGTTCGGGGATTCGCGGTGGCGTCGGCCACTGCGGTCACCACCGTCGGCGCCGTCGTGGGCGTCGCGTCGGGTAACAGCGCGGCCTCGAACAACGGTGACAACCTCGAGGCGACCGCGGCCGACACGACTCTGCTCGCAGACATCCCGATGGGCGAGCAGGCCCAGGTGCAGGTCTCGTCCCTGACGCAGCAGGCGCAGGCTCAGGCCGCCGCCGCGGAGGCCGCGGCGAAGAAGTCGGCAGAGGAAGCGGCCCGCCTCAAGGCCGCCGAGACCGCCAAGGCGAAGAAGGCCGAAGCCGTCGAAGCGGCGGAGCAGGCCGAACGCGAGCGCAAGGAGAAGGAGGAGGAAGAGGCTGCCGCCACCCAGCGCGCCAGCCGCAGCGCCACGCGTGACGCCTCCAGCTTCACGACGCAGTCCTCCTACACGGTCGCCGAGGTCCAGGCGATGGCGCGCCAGATGATCCCCGGCGACCAGTTCCAGTGCTTCAGCAACATAGTGAGCCGCGAGTCGAGCTGGAACTACACGGCGCAGAACCCCTCCTCGGGCGCGTACGGCCTCGTCCAGGCGCTCCCGGGCTCCAAGATGTCCTCGGCGGGCGCCGACTGGCGCACCAACCCCGCCACCCAGATCAAGTGGGGCCTCAACTACATGAACGAGCGCTACGGCAGCCCTTGCGGCGCCTGGTCGTTCTGGCAGGCCAACCACTGGTACTAGACCGCCGGGGCCAACCCGACGTCCGACCTCATCGAGCCCCCCGCCGCTCTCCGGTGGGGGGCTCGGTGCGTGTACGGTCGGTCCGGATGACCCGGGGGAGTGGTCGGGGGAATGAGGAAAGAGCATGTCGAGAGTGCCAGGCTGGCTCAGCCGGGTGGGCGCGGGGCTGACCCGGGCCGCGGAGCGCTTGGAAGAGCGCCGCAAGCAGGCGACGGGCGACGAACTCCCGGCCGCCCCCGGGGCTGACGCCACCGCCGGGCCCGCCGGCGGAACCCCCGAAGCCCCGGGTGCGGGAGCCGCCGGCGCGGCCGGTCTGCCCGCCGTCCCCGGGAGCGTTCCGCCGCCGCCCTTGTACGCGCCCGCCGTCGCCGCCCGGCGCGATCCGGTCGCGGCCATCCCGTGGGGCATGCGGGTCGCGGCCGAGGCCGGCTGGCGGCTGCTCGTCCTCGCCGGCACGGTCTGGGTGCTGATGCGGGTCATCAGCGCCGTGCAGCTTGTGGTGCTCGCCTTCGTCGCCGCACTCCTGGTGACCGCCCTCCTCCAGCCCACCGTGGCCCGGCTGAAGAAGCTGGGGCTGCCGCGCGGACTCGCCACCGCGGTCACCGCGATCTCCGGCTTCGTGATCATGGGTCTCGTCGGCTGGTTTGTGGTCTGGCAGGTCATGGACAACCTCGACAACCTCTCCGACCGGGTCAGGGACGGCATCGAGGAGCTCAAACGCTGGCTGCTGGACAGCCCTTTCCATGTCACCGAGCAGCAGATCAACGACATCGCGGAGAACCTGAGCCAGACCATCGGCACCAACACCGAGGAGATCACTTCCGCGGGTCTCCAGGGTGTGACCGTCATGGTGGAGATCCTCACCGGCATCCTGCTCGCGATGTTCTCCACGCTCTTCCTGCTCTACGACGGCAGGCGCATCTGGAACTGGACGCTGAAACTGGTGCCCGCACAGGCCAGGGAAGGCGTCGCCGGGGCCGGCCCGCGCGCCTGGCGCACCCTGACCGCCTATGTGCGCGGCACGGTGCTCGTGGCGCTGATCGACGCCATCTTCATCGGCCTCGGCATCTACTTCCTCGACGTCCCGATGGCGGTGCCGCTCGCCGTCTTCATCTTCCTCTTCGCCTTCATCCCGCTCGTCGGCGCAGTGATCTCCGGAGCGCTCGCGGTCGTCGTCGGCCTGGTCACCCAAGGCGTGTTCACCGCGCTGATGGTGCTGGTCGTGGTACTCGCCGTGCAGCAGATCGAAGGTCATGTGCTGCAGCCGTTCATCCTCGGCCGCGCGGTGCGGGTCCATCCGCTCGCCGTCGTCCTCGCCGTCGCCGTGGGCGGCCTCACCGCCGGCATCGGCGGCGCGGTGGTGGCGGTGCCCCTGGTCGCCGTCGCCAACACGGCCGTCGGCTATCTGCGGGCATACAGCAAGGAACAGGCGCTGCGCGTGATGCCGCCCCCGCATGGAGCGACCGCGCTGGCGATCGCTCCGGTCGCCCCGCCGGTGCCCGGCGGGAGAGACCAGGGGGAAGAGGGAGGAGAGGGGGAGCGGAAGTGATATCCGAACCGGAGCTGGTCAGCGAGGACGGGTACGGCCAGGCCGAGCTGCCGGGCGAGCATCGGGAGTCCGCCGGCGCGGACCGCGAGACGATGGACGCGGAACGGCCGGTGCGCCGCATGCCGCCGTGGGTGTGGGCGCTCGCCGGCGCGGTGGGCGCGTCCGCGCTGTGGGCGGGGGGACTGTACGCGTACGACCGGATGGGGCCCGATCTCGGCGGCTACCGGGCGACGGAGAACCTCTGCGAGGAGGCGGAGCTGTCGGCGCTGACCGGCGCGCTGGGGCAGATAGCGGGGGCGTCTCCCCAGTCGGCCGAGCACCGGGTCCTGGACCGTGCGATGTGCCACCTCGAGCTGCGACCTGCGGACTATGAGCCGATGGTGGACGAGGACGGCAACACCTACGACATGACGCCCTCGGCGAGTGTCACCTACGAGCTGCACAAGAAGGCAGATCCGGAAACCGAGTTCGAGGCGACCGTGGCCGCGCCGCTGGACCTGTTCATCGGGGAGAAACCGTCGGCGAAGAAGATCGAGGGGTTGGGCGAACGGGCGCATCTGCTGTCTGACGGAGCGGACGCACGGTCGCTGGTGGTGCTGGATGGTCAGGCCAGGCTCTCGCTCTCGGTCTCTCCCGGCTACGCCGAGAGCGGGGAGATGCGACCCGATCTCTCCACGATCGGGATCGAGAAGCTCCTGGTGGACGATATGAAGGCCCTGATGGAGCGCCTCAAGCGCCCCGCGTAGCCCATGCCGCACGACGGCCCCGCCGACCCGAAGTCGGCGGGGCCATCGTCGTACGCGTCGTGGGCCTACGCGGGTGTCACTCGGCCAGCGTCGCCTCGGCGTCCAGCGTCGTGCCGACCGCCTGGATCACCGCGGCGATCTTCACGGCCTCCTGGATCGTCTCGCGGTCCACGCCCGCCTTGCGCAGCACCTGCTCGTGCGAGTCCAGGCACTGGCCGCAGCCGTTGATCGCGGAGACGGCGAGCGACCACAGCTCGAAGTCGACCTTCTCCACGCCCGGGTTGCCGATGACGTTCATCCGCAGACCGGCGCGCAGGTTCGCGTACTCCGGGTCGGAGAGCAGATGGCGCGTCCGGTAGAAGACGTTGTTCATCGCCATGACCGCGGCGGCGGACTTGGCGGCGGTGTACGCCTCCGGCTTCAGGTTGGCCTTGGCCTCCGGCTCCAGCTCCCGCAGCACCTTCGGCGAGCGCGAGGCGATCGCGCAGGCCAGGACCGTGCCCCAGAGCTGCTGCTGCGGCAGCTCGCTGTTGCCGATCACCGAGCCGAGGTTCAGCTTCAGGTCCTTGGCGAAGTCCGGTATGGCGGCCTTCAGCTCATCGAGGGCCATGCTCACTCACCGGCCAGGAGCTTGACCGCGTCGAGGGTGTCCTCGCCCTTGCTCCAGTTGCAGGGGCACAGCTCGTCGGTCTGCAGGGCGTCGAGGACCCGCAGGACCTCCTTGGGGTTACGGCCGACGGAGCCCGCGGTCACCATGGTGAACTGGATCTCGTTGTTCGGGTCGACGATGAAGACGGCGCGCTGCGCGAAGCCGTCCTCGCCCTCGATGCCCAGGTCGCGCATCAGCTCGTGCTTGGAGTCGGCCATCATCGGGAAGGGCAGGTCACGCAGGTCGGCGTGGTCCTTGCGCCAGGCGTGGTGGACGAACTCGGAGTCGCCGGAGAAGCCGAGGATCTGGGCGTCGCGGTCGGCGAACTCGTCGTTCAGCTTGCCGAAGGCGGCGATCTCGGTCGGGCAGACGAAGGTGAAGTCCTTGGGCCATGCGAAGACGACCTTCCACTTGCCCTCGTAGGACTTGTGGGTGATCTGCTCGAACTCCTTGCCGCTCTCCAGCGAGACGCAGGCGGTCAGCTCGAACGTGGGGAACTGGTCACCGACAGTGAGCACGCGCTCTCCTTGCATACAGGAAGATTCCTTTTGGGGTCTTCCAGTGGGGTTGGACGGATCTTGATGGTGGCACAGAGTGCATTGATCGCGGAAATAGCTAGACTCGGTCATGGCGATCGGAGGTGCTTATCAGTGGTGGTGACAAACAGGGGCAAGCAGCCGAGCCTCGCACAGCTGCGCGCCTTCGCGGCGGTGGCGGAGCATCTGCACTTCCGGGACGCGGCCGCCGCGATCGGGATGAGCCAGCCCGCGCTGTCCGGGGCCGTGTCGGCGCTGGAGGAGGCGCTGGGCGTCCAGCTGCTGGAGCGTACGACGCGCAAGGTGCTGCTGTCCCCTGCGGGGGAGCGGCTCGCGGTGCGGGCCAAGGCCGTCCTCGACGCCGTCGGCGATCTGCTGGAGGAGGCCGAGGCCGTACGAGCCCCGTTCACCGGGGTCCTGCGGCTCGGAGTGATCCCCACCGTTGCCCCGTATCTGCTGCCCACGGTGCTGCGGCTCGTCCACGAGGCCTATCCGGAGCTGGACATCCAGGTCCACGAGGAGCAGACGGCGTCCCTGCTGGACGGCCTTGCGGGCGGACGGCTCGATCTGCTGCTGCTGGCCGTGCCGCTCGGTGTGCCGACCGTCACCGAACTTCCCCTCTTCGAAGAGGACTTCGTGCTGGTCACCGGGCAGGACCACTGGCTGGGCGGGCGCGCCGACATCCCGCGCGACGCCCTCAAGGAGCTGGACCTGCTGCTGCTCGACGAAGGCCACTGCCTGCGCGACCAGGCCCTCGACGTGTGCCGGGAGGCGGGCCGCACCGAAGGGGCGGCCGTCACCACCACGGCCGCCGGGCTGTCCACGCTGGTGCAGCTCGTCGCGGGCGGGCTCGGGGTGACGCTGCTGCCGCGCACCGCCGTCGAAGTGGAGACCGCCCGGTCCGGCCGGCTGCAGACGGGGTACTTCGCAGAGCCCGCCCCCGCACGGCGCATCGCCCTGGCGTGCCGCGCGGGAGCGGCACGCCAGGGCGAGTTCGAGGCGTTCGCCAGGGCGCTGCGGGAGGCGATGAGGGCCCTCCCGGTGCGCGTCCTCACTCCGTACGAAGCCCCTCCGGCCGCATCAGACGCAGCAGCGGCGGCAGACTGAGCGCCGTCACCGCCAGCACGACGGCGATGCCGATCCCGGCCATGGAGGCGACGGACACCCAGTCGATCACCACCGGGGCGTACGCCATCCGCAGCAGCATCGCGCCCAGGGCCAGCCCGACGGCGGTGGACAGGGCGAGGCCCAGCGCCACCGGAACCGCCGTCTGCCACAGCACCGACAGGCTGAGCGTGGAGCGCCGGGTGCCGAACGCCACCAGCGCGGACAGCAGCTTCTTGCGCTCGCGCAACTGCTCCAGCTGGGAGACCAGCAGACTCGCGCCGATCAGCAGCAGGACGCAGGCGGCCCCGACGTACAGGCCGGTGCGGATCGAGGCGAAGCGCTCCGACTCCTTCGTCGCCTGAAGCCCCAAGGGGCTCAGCAGCGGGTCCGCTTGGCGCACCGCCGTGCGGACGTGCTCCAGCGCGTCCGGCACCGAGCCGTCGAGCCGCACATAGAGGGTGGCGAGCTGCTCGTCGCCCAGGCCCTGCGGGGCGGCGGACGGGGTGACGGCGATGCCGTTGCGCTTGGTGCCGTCGGGGTCCTCACGGCTGACGGCCTCCTTCGCGGAGGCGGGCAACGTCCAGGCGACCGGCGGGGGTCCGTCCTCGGTGCCGTACACATTGCCCGAGTACAGCGTCCGGCCGGGCTTGGCGACCGCTTCGGTGTTCGTGTCGTCGAAGCCGCCGCGCAGGATGAAGGCGTCGCCGTCGGCGCAGGAGTCCAGCTGCGCCACCTGGCGCAGTGCCGCGCAGCTGCCGATGGTCAGGGAAGTCGTCTCCTCCAGGCTGTCGGGGGCGGGGGACAGGCCGGTGGTGGTGAGCTGGATGACCTCTGCCACCCCCTTGGCCTCGCGGATCCGCCGGTTGAGGGCGGCCACCTCCTCCGGCGAGCCGGTGCCGGTGTTGGCCCTCACGGACAGCGCCGCCCGTGAAGGGTCCTGGCCGGTCTGCTTGGTGTAGTCGCCCTCGACCCCGGCGAACAGCATCTGCAAGGCGATGGCCCCGGCGACCGCGACCGCGATGCCGTTCACCAGGCGGGCCGCCGTGCCGCTGCTGAGCTGGAGTCTGCGGACCGCGAGCTGCCAGGAGACCGGGCCGCCGCCCAGCCGCGCGACGGCCCGCTCGACCAGCCAGGGCAGCAGCCCGGTGACGCCGACCAGCAGCAGCACCACGCCCGCGCTGACCTGCCACTGGTTGAACTCGCCGCCGTCGTTGCCGCGGCCCGTCATGGGGTAGAGCAGGGCCAGTCCGGCGAGCGGCGGCAGCAGCCGCCACCAGACCCTGCGGCGGGCGGACTTGGCGGTGCGTACGACGCCGAGCGGTTCGATCACCACGCCGCGCAGGGTGAACAGGGTCACCGCGACCGCGGCGGCCGGCACGGCGAGGGCGACCAGCGCGGCGAGGGCGGGTGAGGGGTTGAGGTCGGCGGGGAAGACGCTGATGCGGAACAGGTCCACCGCGCCGGCCGCCTGGCGTGCCACCAGGAAGAAGCCCGTGCCGAGGACGAGCCCGACCAGCGAGCCGGCGAGCGCCTCGCCCGCGGCGATCCTGCGGGTCATCCGGCTGTCCGCGCCGACCAGGCGCAGCGCGGCGAGCCTGCGGTCGCGACGCTCGCCGCCGAAGCGGACGGCGGCGGCGATGAAGACCGCGACGGGCGTCAGCAGGGCTGTGAAGACCAACACGATCAGCAGTGCCAGCACCGGGTCCAGGGGCTCCGGCTCCGCCGAGTTGTCGAAGCCGGTGACCCGCGGGACCTTGCCCCCGATCTGCTTGAGCGTGTCGCTGCCCGCGTAGTAGGCGAGTTCGGCCGGGCCGATCAGCCCCTCGTCTCCGATGACCGCGGTCTGCCGGTACGGCAGCCGCTCACGCAGCAGTTCGCTCTCCGAGGAGGCCAGCAGTTCCTTCAGCGCAGGCGACACGGCCATCTCCCCGGGGCCGGGGAAGGCGGTGAGGCCGGGCGGGACGGGGGCGTCCGGGCCCTCCGGCTTGAGCAGCCTGCCGTGGACGTCGGCGCCGTGGAAGCGGGTGTCCGCCTCACCGATCAGCAGGGTGTCGCGGCCCGGCTGCGCGGCCTGGGGCGCGGTGTGCTCGCTGCGGGCGTCGGCGCGGGCGTCCCGGGCGGCGAGGGCGCTGGGGATGGCCGTGGTGACCAGCAACAGCGCCACGCCGAGACCGACGCCGACACCGGTGAGCAGGGTGCGCGTCCAGCCCTCACGGCCGCCGCCGAACGCGAACCTGACACCCATGCGCAGGTCCTGGATCCAGGCGTTCACGCGGGAAGCTCCTGCATCATGTCGCGGGACTTTCCGTCGCGTACGACGATCTCCCGGTCCGAGTAGGCGGCGACCCGCGCCTCGTGGGTGACCAGCACCACGGCGGCGTTGGCCGACCTGGCGGCCTCGGTGAAGAGTTGCATCACACGCTCGCCGTTGAGGGAGTCCAGCGCGCCGGTCGGCTCGTCGGCGAACAGCACACGGGGGCGGGTGACCAGGGAGCGGGCCACGGCGACCCGCTGGCCCTGGCCGCCGGAGACCTCGCCGGGGCGCTTGGCCCGCAGACCGTCGACCTCCAGGCGCTCCATCCAGCCCAGGGCGGCCCGCTCGGCCTCCCTGCGCTTGACGCCCGCCAGGCGGAGCGGGAGGGCGACGTTCTCCACGCAGGTCAGCTCGGGCACCAGCTGGCCGAACTGGAAGACGAAGCCGAAGTCCGTACGGCGCAGGGCGCTGCGCTCCGCGTCGCTCATGGCCGACAGGACGCGGCCGTCGTAGGTGATCGTGCCCGTGTCGGGCGTCACGATCCCGGCCAGACAGTGCAGCAGAGTCGACTTGCCCGAACCGGACGGGCCCATGACGGCGACGACCTCGCCGGGGTGTATGGAGAAGTCCGCCCCGTCCAGGGCGGTCGTCGGGCCGTACGCCTTGCACAGCCCGGATGCGATGAGAAGGGAGCCGGCGGGGGTCATGCGCGCACCTCGCCGGCCAACTGGGTGAGCCGTGCGCCGGTCAGCTCCAGCCAGCGCAGATCCGCCTCCAGGTGGAACAGCGCGTGGTCGCAGATGAGCTGGTCGGCGAGGTCGCCGCGGCGCTTGCGGTCGGTGAGGACGCGCATCAGGCGCAGATGCTCCGCGCGCTGCGAGTCCAGGAGGTCGGCCGCGCTGCGGCCGGTGAGCAGTGCGAGCACGACCTTGGTGTACAGCGTGGACTGGAGATACGGCTCCGGCTTCTCCGGCTGCGTCAGCCACCGCTCGACGTCGGTGACCCCGGCGTCGGTGATGGCGTACCGCTTCCGCTCCGGTCCGCCGCCGGTCTCTACCCCGTCGACCTCGACGAGGCCGTTCTTGAGCAGCCGGGACATCGTCGAGTAGACCTGCCCGTAGTGCAGCGGCCGGTCGTGGCCGAATTTCTCGTCGAAGGCCCGCTTGAGGTCGTAGCCGTGGCGGGGGCCGGACTCGAGGAGCCCGAGCAGTGTGTGACCAATGGACATACGAGCCACTGTACATGGTGTGTATACATGAGGTGTATACGTGCGGTGCATAGCAGCGCGGCGCGGTGCGCGGTGCGATGCCGGCGGCCGGGTCCGGGGTCCGCGCGGCCCGGTGGCCGGGTGCGCCCCGCCTGGCGGCGGGCCGCCGTTCCCCTTCCGCGGCCACCCGTACAACTCGGCGGCCGGGGGCGGGTTCTCCCGTGGCCGGTCGCCTGCCGTCGGCGGCTCCTCCGTGTGTACGGCCGGGTGTCACGGCAGACCGGCCGCCTGCTGGGTCGGGGACGGTTCTGCGGCGGGTTCCGGCTTGGTTCCGGGGCGGCCGAGGCTGCTTGGTGGGGCCGGGGACGGCCCTGCGACCGGTCACGGCCTCGTGCCGCGGCGCGAAGCCGCCGTGTGGGGCGTGCGGGGCGAAGTCCCCCACCAGCACAAACGACCGGACCCGCGCCTTCGGCGCGGGTCCGGAAAAGGGGGCGGCGCGAGCTCCGGTCCGGGGGCGGCGGGGGCGACGGCCCCCGTCATTCAGGGGGCCGCGGCTTGGGCGGGCGGCCGCGCCTCGGCAGCGGGCCCGCCGCATCCGGCAGACGGCCCGCCTCCGCCAGCGCCCTCCGCAGGAGGAACTCGATCTGCGCGTTCGCGCTGCGCAGCTCGTCCGACGCCCATCGCGCCAGCGCCTCGTGCACCGCCGGATCCAGCCGCAACAGCACCTGTTTCCGCTCGGCGCCGCTCACTGGTACAGCGTGCCCGTGTTCAGCACGGGCTGCGCGGACCGGTCCCCGCACAGCACCACCATCAGGTTCGACACCATCGCGGCCTTGCGCTCCGGGTCAAGCTCCACGATGTCCTCCTCCTGGATGCGGGCCAGCGCCTGCTCGACCATGCCGACCGCGCCGTCCACGATCTGCCGCCGCGCGGCGACCACCGCGCCCGCCTGCTGGCGCTGGAGCATCGCGGACGCGATCTCCGGTGCGTACGCGAGGTGTGTGAAGCGGGACTCGATGATGTGCACGCCGGCCGCCTCGACCCGCGCGTGCAGTTCCAGTGCGAGCTTCTCGGTGATCTCCTCGGCGTTGCCGCGCAGTGACAGGCCGTCCTCGTCATGGGCGTCGTAGGGGTACTCGATGGCGATGTGCCGGACCGCCGCCTCGGTCTGAGTGGAGACGAACTCCAGGAAGTCGTCCACCTCGAACATCGCCTGTGCGGTGTCCTCGACCTTCCATACGACCACCGCGGCCAGCTCGATCGGGTTTCCGTACGCGTCGTTGACCTTCAGCACCGCGGTCTCGTGGTTCCGCACCCGGGTTGAGATCTTCTCCCGTGTGGTGAGCGGGTTGACCCAGCGCAGGCCGTCCGTGCGGATCGTGCCCCGGTAGCGGCCGAAGAGCTGCACCACCCGCGCCTCGCCGGGCGCGACCATGTTCAGCCCGCTCATCGCGAGCAGCGCGGCGATGGCGATCACCACACCGCCGCAGATCAGGGCGGTTTTGACGCCGGCCGGGTCCGCGGTCGCACCCAGGGCGATCAGGCCCGCGGCCGCCAGCACTCCCACGAGTCCGAGCAGCAGCGCGAGACCGCCGCCGATGCTGCGTGCCGGGAACTCGCTCACCCGCGGCCGGGGCATCTCCGGTCCCTCACCCCTGACTTCCGCGCCTATGGCCCTGTCGGCCGTGTCGCCGGTGACAGCAGTCATGGTCACTCCCCGTGTCGGTGCTTCTGGTCCCATTTAGCGTTGTGAGATCTAACTGCTAGCAGATTAATCCATCTCGCAACCCTGCGCACCTCCCGGGAGTCGGATCTGTTGGGGGGCGCCTCAGTGGGGTGCTGAACCTCACGCACGGAAAAGACGGATCGATGAGCCTTTGTCCCAGGAAGCAGTGTTAGCTTGCCTAGCTGATTCCCGACAGAACGGCACAACAGAGAGCGGAGCGAACCACCGATGGGCCGAGCCGAAGCGCGACCAGCCGCCCGGAAGCGCTCGCCGCGCCGGGCCACGAAAGCCGAGCCCACCGGCATACGGCGCTTCTTCACCTGGCGGAAGGTGCTGGGCGCGTTCTTCACCCTGGCCCTGCTCGGGATGGGCGCGCTGTATGTGATCTACCTGCTGGTGCCGGTTCCGGAGGCGAACGCCCAGGCGGAGCTGCAGAGCAACACGTACAAATACGCCGACGGCACCGTCCTCGCCCGCGACGGCGAGGTCAACCGGGAGATCGTCGGTCTTGAGAAGGTGCCCAAGGACGTCCAGAACGCCTTCGTCGCCGCCGAGAACAAGACCTTCTGGAAGGACTCGGGAGTCGACTTCAAGGGCACGGCCCGCGGAGTGCTCAACACCCTCACCGGCAAGGGCAAGCAGGGCGGCTCCACCATCACCCAGCAGTACGTCAAGAACTACTACCTGAACCAGGACCAGACGGTCAGCCGCAAGCTCAAGGAACTGGTGATCTCGCTCAAGGTCGACCAGCGCAAGGAGAAGAGCGACATCCTGGCCGGGTATCTGAACACCAGTTACTTCGGCCGCAACGCCTACGGCATCCAGGCCGCGGCCCAGGCCTACTACGGGGTCGACGTCTCCGAGCTGAACGTCGAGCAGGGCGCGTACCTCGCCTCACTGCTCCAGGCCCCGAGCCAGTACGACTGGGCCGTCGCCGGCGAGACCGGCAAGAAGCTGGTCACCGAGCGCTGGAACTACACGCTGAACAACATGGTCGAGGAGGGCTGGCTCGACCAGTCCAAGCGAGCCGGGATGAAGTTCCCCACGCCCAAGGAGCCCAAGCCCGCCCCCGGCATGGAGGGCCAGACCGGCTATATCGTCGAGGCCGCCAACCGCGAACTGCGCGAGCAGGGCGTGAGCGACCAGGAGCTCAGGGCGGGCGGCTGGTCCATCACGCTGAACATCGACCCCAAGCGGCAGAAGGCGCTGGAGCAGGCGGTCGGCGACCAGTTGGAGAGCGAGCTGGACCGCAAGGGCAACAAGACCGACGCGACCGTGCAGGCCGGCGCCACCTCCGTCGACCCGAAGACCGGGAAGGTCGTCGCCCTGTACGGGGGCGTGGACGCCACCAAGCACTGGGTCTCCAACGCCACCCGCCAGGACTACACCCCGGCGTCCACCTTCAAGCCCCTGGTCTTCGCCGCGGCCCTGGAGCACGGCTCCAAGACGCAGGACGGCCGCCCGATCGGCCCCAAGACCATCTACGACGGCACCAGCAAGCGCCCGGTCGTCGGCAGCGACACCCCGTACGCGCCGCAGAACCAGGACGGCAGGAGCTACGGCCCGGTCACCGTGCAGAAGGCCACGGACAGCTCGATCAACTCCGCCTATGCGCAGATGGCCGTGGACGTCGGCCTCGACAAGGTGAAGGAGACGGCGCTCAAGCTCGGCGTCCCGGACAAGAACTACCCGGTGAGGCCGTCGACGGCGCTCGGCAGCATGAACGCCTCCACCTGGGACATGGCCGGGGTGTACGCCACCCTCGACAACCACGGCAAGAAGGTCACCCCGGCGATCGTCGCCTCCGCGGAGCGCAAGGACCGCACCGTCGAGTTCGACGATCCGATCGGCCGCCAGGTGATCAGCCGGGAGTCCGCGGACACCGTCACCTCCGTGCTCAAGGGCGTGGTGGACAACGGCTCCGGCTTCAACGCCAGGTCGAGCGCGTACCAGGCGGCCGGCAAGACCGGAACCTCGGAGAACAACAACGCCGCCTGGTTCGCGGGCTACACCCCGGAGCTGACGACCGTCGTCGCGCTGTTCGGCGAGAAGCCGACCGAGGGCGGCGGCCAGGTGACGCTCACCGGCACCGCCAACTCCGGGCGCGCAAGCGGCAGCGGCTTCCCCGCCAAGATCTGGGCCGACTACACGCGCAGCGCGCTGGGCGGAGACTCGAACGAGAAGTTCGATCTTGAACTCGCCGACATCGCGACCGCACTTCCGTCCCCGACCTGGACGCAGGAGGAGTCGCAGGAACCCGAGCCGGATGCCACGCCCAGCCGGACCGAGGAGGAGACGCAGGAGCCGGAGCCGGACCCGGATCCCAAGCCGACGCACACGCAGACCACCGAGCCGGGCCCGGACCCCTCGCCCACGGACACCGAGACGCAGAAGCCGGACCCGCGGCCGACGGGGCCCACCGAGCCGGCGCCGACGGAGTCCGGGACGGGCGATCCGGACGACGGCACCCTCCCCGACGGAGAGCGGCCCAGCAGGCCGTGACCGCCGCGGGATGTCACGGCGCGGGCGTGACTGCCGCGGGATGTCACGGCGGGGGCGTGACTGCCGCGGGATGTCACCGGCGGGGGCGTGACCCCCGCAGGCCGTGCCTGGCAGGCTGTCACCGGGCGGGCCGCGACCGCCGCAGACCGTGAGCCGTATGCGGTGAAGCCGCAGGCTGTCACCGCCGCCGGCCGTGATTCCATGCGTGTGCCCGCCGCCCTGTTCCCGGGCGGCGGGCACACGCGCGTGCATTGCGCGCCCCGGCGGCCTCAGCTGCCGTTGACCTCCTTGGCGATCCGGTCGCCGATCTCCTTGTCGATATTGCGCCAGTACTGCAGCGCACGGTCCAGCACCGGCCGGGAGACGCCCGCCTTCAGATGCCCGCTGACGTTCGACACCAGCCGGTCGCGGGCGGCGTCGTCCAGCACCTGGCGGACCATCGTGCCCGGCTGGCCCCAGTCGTCGTCCTCGCGGTGCGGCTTGTACGCCTCGCGCACCATCTCGCCCGCGGCGGCCCAGCCCGCCGGGTCGCCGAAGGCCGCTGTGTCCGCGTCCGGCCCGCCGTAGGAATTGGGCGCGTACGGCCGTGCGGCGTTGGCCGGCTCATAGCGCATCGGGCCGTCCTTGGCGTACGAGTTGATCTGCGAGCGCGCCCGGTTCGGCGGCAGCTGGGCGTAGTTCGGGCCGATCCGGTACCGGTGGGTGTCCGGGTACGAGAAGAGCCGGCCGAGCAGCATCTTGTCCGGTGACGGGCCGATGCCCGGCACCAGGTTCGAGGGCTCGAAGGCCGCCTGCTCGATATGGATGAAGTAGTCCTCCGGGTTCTTGTCGAGCGTCATCCGCCCGACCTCGATCAGCGGGTAGTCGCCGTGCGGCCACACCTTGGTCAGGTCGAACGGGTTGAAGCGGTAGTCCGGGGCGTCCTCGAACGCCATGACCTGCACATACATCGTCCAGCTCGGTGCGTTGCCGGACTCGATCGCCTGGTGCAGATCGCGGCGGTGGACGTCCGCGTCGCTCCCGGCCAGCTCATCGGCCTCGGCCTGGGTGAGGAAGCCGATGCCCTGGTCGGTCTTGATGTGGTACTTCACCCAGAACCTCTCGCCGCCGCCGTTGACCCACATATAGGTATGGGAGCTGTAGCCGTTCATATGGCGATAGGTCTTGGGGATGCCGCGGTCGCCCATCAGCCAGGTCACCATGTGCGCCGACTCCGGGGACAGCGTCCAGAAGTCCCACTGCATGTCGTTGTCGCGCAGCCCGCTGTCCGGGCGGCGCTTCTGCGAGCGGATGAAGTCCTGGAACTTGCTGGGGTCGCGGACGAAGAAGATGGGGGTGTTGTTGCCCACCAGGTCGTAGTTGCCGTGTTCGGTGTAGAACTTCAGCGCGAAGCCGCGCGGGTCGCGCCAGGTGTCGGGGGAGCCCTGCTCGCCGGCGACCGTCGAGAAGCGTGCCAGCATCTCGGTGCGTTTGCCGGGCTGGAGCAGATCCGCCTTGGTGAACTGACTGACGTCGTTCGTCACTTGGAAGACTCCGTATGCGCCCGCACCCTTGGCGTGCACCACCCGCTCCGGCACCCGTTCCCGGTTGAACTGGGCCATCTTCTCGATCAGATAGTGGTCCTGGAGCAGGATCGGGCCGTCGGAGCCGATGGTGAGCGAGTGCTCATCGCTCTCCACGGGGATGCCGGCGTTGTTCGTCGTGTACGGAGTCGTGGGGGCTGACTCGGTCACGAGCGTCCTCCCGTCGGTTGAGGGGCTTGGGGTGAGGCCTCCCGCGCCCCCCAGTGAACTCCTCAGACCTGACGGCGGCAACATTTGGACGGGGTCCAGTTCTGGCCCCCGTCCGCCGCTGGCCGACTCCTTTCGCGCCCCGCCCTTCTACCCGCGCGAAGTAAGTTCGAACCAGACGACCTTGCCGGTCGAAAGCCGGGTGGCTCCCCACCGTCTGGCCAGCCGGTTCACCAGGAACAGCCCCCGGCCGCCCTCGTCCGTGTCCCGCGCCCGGCGCTGCCGGGGCAGCTGCGGGGAGTCGTCGCCGACCTCGCAGCGCAGCACATCCGTACGCAGCAGCCGCAGCGTCACCGGCCGTGACGCATAGCGCACGGCGTTGGTGACCACCTCGCTGACCAGCAGCTCCACCGACTCCGACAGATCTTCCAGACCCCATCGGGCGAGCGCCCGGCGGGCCAGCCGGCGAGCCCGGCTCGGCGCCGCGTCCTCCGGCTCCAGAAACCAGTACGCCACATCACTCGGCGCGATCCCGTCGAAGCGGGCGGCCAGCAGCGCGATGTCGTCGTCCCGGTCGCCCGGCCCGAGCATGTCCAGCACGTCGTCGCAGAGCGCCTCCAGCGGCGGCGAGTGGTCCGGGCCGGTGAGCTGGGCGGTCGCCGCAAGCCGCTCCCGCAGCTGCTCGATGCCCGTCCACACGTCCCGCAGCCGCGACTCGACCAGGCCGTCCGTGTAGAGCAGGAGGGTCGCACCCGCCGGGGCGTCCAGCTCCACGGCCTCGAAGTCCACCCCGCCCACGCCGATCGGCGCGCCCGGCGGCACCCGCAGCACCTCGGCCCGCCCGCCCAGATGCAGCAGCACCGGCGGCGGATGCCCGGCATTGGCGATGGTGATGCGGTGCGAGACCGGGTCGTACACCGCGTACATACAGGTCGCCATCCGGTCCGTGCCCAGCCGCTGGGCCTGCTCGTCCAGGTGGTGGAGCACCTCCTGCGGCGGCAGGTCGAGCTGGGCGAGGGTCTGCGCGGTGGTGCGCAGCTGGCCCATGATCGCGGCGGAGGTCATGGAGTGGCCCATCACATCGCCCACGACCAGCGCTACCCGGCTGCCGGGCAGCGGGATCGCGTCGTACCAGTCCCCGCCGACCCGCGCGGTCTCGGCGGCCGGCAGATAGCGGGAGGCCAGCCGTACGCCCGTGGGCTGCGGCAGCCCCTCGGGGAGCATGGTGCGCTGCAGCTCGTCCGCGATGTACGCCTCGCGTCCGTACAGCACGGCCTTGTCGATGCCGAGAGCCGTGTGCGTGGCGAGCTGCGCGGCGACCAGCAGATCGTTGGGTTCAAAGGCCGGCCGGTCGGGCCTGCGCAGAAAGACGGCGGCGCCGATGACACGACGGCGGCCGCGCAGCGGGGCGAGTATGGCCCGGTGGCCGCCGGGCACGCTCCGGCCGTCGCCGAGGAGCTCCGGCAGCGCGGCGCGCGCCGCCGCGGAGTCGCCGAAGACCGGCCGCACCCCGCGCAGCACCTCCGAGAGGGCCCCGCCGGAGCGGACCTGGCACAGTTCGGCCGTCGGATTCAGGTCAATCTGGGGATCGGCGGAGGCCGCCGCCCCGGCGACGGTGAGATCGCCGTCCTCCTCCGCTAAACGCAGCCGGTCAGTGCGGCGCAGCCGCAGCACGAACGGCGACACCGGCCGTTCGTCGCCGACCGGCAGCGGGTCGCGGAGATAGACGAGGATCGCGTCGGAGAACGTCGGCACCGTGGCCCGGCACAGCCCCAGCACGATCTCGTCCAGATCGATCCCGCGCGCGATGCGGCGGGTCGCGGCTCCCACGAAACGCAGCCGGTCACCCTCGCGCCGCGCGGCCGTGGCCAGGTCCTGCGACGGCCCGGCGGGTCCGCCCGGCGCAGGCACGGCGGCGTGTCCGGCCGCCTGCGACCGGGGCCGGGCGCGTTCGTGCGGGCGGGCAGCCAGGGGCTGCCGGCCTTCGTGGGACGTGGGCTGCTCCGTCACGCGTGGGATTCCGTCCGTCTGGGCCGGGTGTGCGATGCCTTCGCCTCGTGAGACGCCTCGTGAGGCGGTATACCCGCTCTGTGGGGGGCGGCGACAGGGTGGTGGGCATCCGGCACGGCTCCACCCCCTGTGGTCGACGTGTTCAGTGACTCGAAATGACTTACGGTCAGCTTCGGTGCCGCGCTCAGCGGTTGATGCATGTCCTCAATGCGCGTATCGGTATCTGATGTGGTGTCTGATCCCCGTTCGATCGGTGTCGTGGGCGCCGTCGGCCAGCTGTCCAGCCTTGCGGACGACGATCCTACGTTTGCCCCCAGGGGGTGCATCAAGAGTCTCACGAGGCGGTATGCGCCGGAGCGCCTTCCGGCACCGGAATCAGTCACTTCAGCGAGACCCGCGCGAAACCGAGGACGCGCACACGCGCCGGCGCGCTGCCCGCATCGGGGCGTCCGCGCTATGAGGCCATCCGGGTCGTCGGCGGCACCCGGTCCCAGTCCTCGGGCAGTTCGGGCACCTGCCATCCGGGGTCGGGACGCCAGCGCTCCCAGCCGTCGCGGAACGGCGCGCCCCAGTCCCGGATCACCTCGACGGCCGACTGGCCCGCCTCCCGCACCCGGCGCGCCTTGGCCGCGTCCATCAGCCCGACGCGCTGCGCCTGGGCGAACTCGTCCTCGTCCCGCCAGATCCAGCTGCGGTCCGGGTACACCGAGATGTCGAGGAAATGGTCCTCCGAGTCGACGCCGCCCGCCCATCGGGTGTGCGGCTCCTCGAGGTTGACGTACCAGCTGCGGAACTGCCAGCCGCGCTCCCAGAACAGCCACACCGACCACGGCTGCCCGGGGCTGGCCAGCTTGAGCACGCCCGTGCCGAACCAGCGCGCCCGGGTGACGGTGCGCGGGGCGGTGTAGCGGGTGGCGAGCGGCTCCTCGTGCACGGGGGTGCCGTCGGCGAGCACCGGCTTGACGCACTCCGTCCCGGGGGCCATCCACACCGCGAGCAGCTCGTCGGTGTCCTGGACGACGGTCACCGGACGGCAGATGTGGACGCTGCGGCCCTGCGTGTCCGGGGCATGGCCGCGGTACCGCCAGAGGATCCTGTCCCCGCGGCTGAAGCGTACGGCGCGTCCCCGGCCCGCCGTGTCTGACCTGCCTGTCATGAGCAGATCTTAGGAGGGCATCGAGCGGCACGCTGCGATGCAGGTCACGGCCGTGTCATGGCCGAGGGTCAGGGCCGGGTCATCCGGAGCACGTCCAGCGCCTCGTCGAGCTGCTCCACGGTGAGCGCCCCGCGCTCCACATAGCCGGACTCCAGGACGACCTCGCGGATGGTCTTCCGCTCGGCGAGCGCCCTCTTGGCGACCTTCGCGGCCTCCTCGTATCCGATGTACCTGTTCAGCGGGGTGACCACGGACGGGGAGGACTCGGCGTACTCGCGGGCCCGTTCCGCATTGGCGGTGATGCCGTCGACCGTGCGGTCGGCGAGCAGCCGGGACGCGTTCGCGAGGAGCCGGACGGACTCCAGCAGGTTCTTGGCGAGGACCGGAAGCATCACGTTCAGCTCGAAGTTCCCCGACGCTCCTGCCGTCGCGACCGTGGTGTCGTTCCCCATGACCTGGGCGGCGACCATCAGCACCGCCTCCGGCACCACCGGGTTGACCTTGCCGGGCATGATCGAGGAGCCGGGCTGCAGATCCGGCAGATCGATCTCCGCGAGGCCGGTGCGGGGGCCGCTGGCCATCCAGCGCAGATCGTTGGCGATCTTGGTGAGGGAGACCGCGACGGTCCGGAGCTGCCCGGAGGTCTCCACCAGCCCGTCGCGTGCGCCCTGCGCCTCGAAGTGGTCGCGGGCCTCGGTCAGCGGCAGCCCGGTGGTGCGGGCGACCTCGGCGATGACGGCGGCGGAGAACCCGGGCGGGGTGTTGATGCCGGTGCCGACCGCCGTGCCGCCCAGAGGGAGTTCGGCCAGCCGGGGGAGGGAGGCGGTGAGCCGCTCGACGCCGTGGCGGATCTGCGCCGCATAGCCGGCGAACTCCTGGCCGAGCGTCACGGGTGTGGCGTCCATCAGATGCGTGCGGCCGGCCTTGACCACGTCGGAGAACTCATCGGACTTGCGGGTCAGGGAGGCCGCCAGATGCTCCAGCGCGGGGATCAGGTCGCGGGTCACCGCGGCGGTCGCCGCGATGTGGATGGAGGAGGGGAAGACGTCGTTCGACGACTGCGACGCGTTGACGTGGTCGTTGGGGTGGACGCTCCGGCCGCCGAGCCGCTCGGTGGCGAGCGTGGCGATGACCTCGTTGGCGTTCATGTTGGAGGACGTGCCGGAGCCGGTCTGGAAGACGTCGACCGGAAAGTGCTCGTCCCAGCGGCCCTCGGCGACCTCTCCGGCCGCGTCCGCGACGGCACGGGCCATCTCCTTGTCAAGGACTCCCAGCTCGGCGTTGACCAGAGCGGCCGCCGCCTTGATCCGGCCCAGCGCCTCGATATGGGCCCGCTCCAGCCGCTGCCCGGAGACGGGGAAGTTCTCCACGGCCCGCTGCGTCTGCGCACGCCATTTGGCATGGGCGGGGACGCGGACCTCCCCCATGGAGTCGTGCTCTGTCCGGTACTCGCTCGCATCGGTCATCAGGATCATCCCTCCTGAAAAAGATGAGCACTTGTCTTGTTCTATCTATTCCCAACTGCGCTACCCGCCAGTAAATACCGGTGGCAACCACAAACCGGGGAGGCGCAATGGCGCGCACCAGACACAGACTTCGGCGTACGGCGGCGACCGCCGCAGCGCTGGCGGCAGCCCTCGGGCTCGGCACACTGGCGGGAGCAGCCCCCGCCGCGGCCGCTCCCCCGTCCCCTGCCGCCGCGGCGACCGCCTCCGCACCGCTCCCACCCGAACTGGAGTCGATCCGGGCGGCAGAGGCCGTCGAGCTCTACGGCAGCCCCGAGGAACGCCCGCTCGCCGCACGCAAGACCGGACTGATCTCGCTCGGCGACAGCGAGATATCCGGTGAAGGCGTCGGCACCTACGAACCCGGCACCAACGGCCCCGACAACTGGTGCCACCGGTCACCCGAGGCCGCCATCCACCGCACCGGCATCGCCGCCGATGTGACGTACAACGTCTCCTGCTCCGGCGCGTACACCGGCAACATCCGCATCGGCGGCAGCAAGCAGTACGCCGACGAACTCATCCAGAGCGACAACCTCGCGATCAAGGCCCGCAACACCCGCATCAAGATGGTGCTGCTGGTCGCCGGGGCCAACGACGATCTGCGGTTCGGCCCGGTGATGACCGACTGCGTCACCCGCTACATCCTGTTCCAGGGCCCCTGTGAGCCGAAGTACGCCCCCGGCTGGCAGGCCCGCGTCGACGGCCTCGTCCCCAAGGTCGAGCAGACGGTGCGCGACCTGCGCACCGTGATGCGGGACGCCGGATACGCGGACGGCGACTACAAGCTGGTGGTGATGGGCTACCCGAGCCCCATCGGGCCCGACTTCCGCGACAACCCCCACTTCATCGGCAAGCTGTTCTGCGGCGGCATGGGATACGACTCCGACACCGTGTGGGGCCGCAACACGGCGGTACCGGCGTTCGAACGCGGCATGCGCAAGGTCGCGCAGTCGACCGGGGCGGTCTACCTGGACAACTCACGCCTCTTCCACGGGCATGAGGTGTGCTACCAGAACACCTGGGCGCGAGGGCTCTACATCGACCTCACCAACCCGTTCCCGCCGGACTCCAACTCCGTCCGCCAGTCCTTCCACCCCAACGCGCGCGGACACGCCGCCTTCGCCTCCTGCCTCACCCAGCTCTACGACTCCGGCCTGAGCGAGGCGAGCTGCGCGGACGTGGCATCGAGCGGGAAGCCCGCGCTGTACCCCTTCGCCTGGGACGACGCCTTCAAGCCCCTCAGGGCCGAGGCGAGCGGCGCCTGCCTGGACGTGGAGGGCGCGGTCAGCCGCAACGACACGCGCGTGCTGGGCTGG
The DNA here is from genome assembly GCF_029846775.1 of Streptomyces chengmaiensis. Classification (NCBI taxonomy): domain Bacteria; kingdom Bacillati; phylum Actinomycetota; class Actinomycetes; order Kitasatosporales; family Streptomycetaceae; genus Streptomyces; species Streptomyces chengmaiensis. The sequence continues at coordinate 27,615 of NZ_JARWBG010000041.1, read as the reverse complement.
GGCTGCCACGGGGGCCGCAACCAGAACTGGTGGCACGATCCGAAGCGCGACTACCTGCACACCGAACTCAGCCAGGACCGCTGCCTCGACGTCCCCGGCGGCGACTACCGCGCGGGCGCCCGGCTGATCGTGTGGGACTGCCACGGCGGCGCGAACCAGCGCTTCGTACGCGACGCGGGCACCCTGCGTCCGACATCCGCGACCGGGCTGTGCGCGACGGTCGCCGGGGTGGGTGAGCCGGTGCGGCTCCAGCGCTGCGACGGCTCGGCGCGGCAGCGCCTCGTGTAGGGACGTGCCTTCTCCCATCCCCGCCCCCTTTCCGTGACCGGGGGCTCCGCCCCCAGACCCCCTGCGGGGCTGCGCCCCGCAGGGGGTCTGGCTCATTCCGGAACAATCCAGCCTCGCCGGCGTTCGGGGCGCGGGGGTCGGGGGCGGAGCCCCCTCGCATGGGGTTCGGGGCGGAGCCCCGGTTCGGGGGAGCGGGGCAGAACAGCCCCGCCCTCCCCGCCGCGCCCGTCAGGCCAGACCCGGCCCCCGCACCGGAATCGACGTGAACGTCGGCGCGGGCGCCGGGTTCTGGAAGAAGTCGTTGCCCTTGTCGTCGACGACGATGAACGCCGGGAAGTCCTCCACCTCGATCTTCCACACCGCCTCCATGCCGAGCTCCTCGTACTCGACGACCTCGACCTTCTTGATGCAGTCCTGCGCCAGCCGCGCCGCCGGCCCGCCGATGGACCCCAGGTAGAAGCCGCCGTGCGCACCGCACGCGTCGGTGACCTGCTTGCTCCGGTTGCCCTTCGCCAGCATCACCTTGGAGCCGCCCGCCGCCTGGAACTGCTCCACGTACGAGTCCATCCGCCCGGCGGTCGTCGGCCCGAAGGACCCGGACGCATAGCCTTCGGGCGTCTTGGCCGGGCCCGCGTAGTACACCGGGTGGTCCTTGAGGTACTGCGGCATCTCCTCGCCCGCGTCCAGCCGCTCCTTGATCTTGGCGTGCGCGATGTCGCGCGCCACGACCAGCGGCCCGGTCAGCGAGAGCCGGGTCTTGACCGGGTACCTGGTCAGCTCGGCGAGGATGTCGTCCATCGGCTGGTTCAGGTCGATCTTGACGACGTCCCCGGACTCGTCGAGGTGTTCGTCCGTCGTCTCCGGCAGGAACCGCGCCGGGTCCGTCTCCAGCTGCTCCAGGAACACGCCCTCCGCCGTGATCTTCGCGACGGCCTGCCGGTCGGCGGAGCAGGACACGGCGATGGCGACCGGGCAGGACGCGCCGTGCCGCGGCAGCCGCACCACGCGCACGTCGTGGCAGAAGTACTTGCCGCCGAACTGCGCGCCGATGCCGATCTTCTGCGTCAGTTCAAAGACCTTCTCCTCCAGCTCCTTGTCGCGGAAGCCGTGGCCGAGGGCGGAGCCCTCGTCGGGCAGCTCGTCGAGGTAGTGGGCGGAGGCGTACTTCGCGGTCTTGAGCGCGTACTCGGCGGAGGTGCCGCCCACGACGACCGCCAGGTGGTACGGCGGGCACGCGGCGGTGCCCAGCGACCGGATCTTCTCCTCCAGGAACTTCATCATGCTCGCCTCATTGAGCACGGCCTTCGTCTCCTGGTAGAGGAAGGACTTGTTGGCGGAGCCGCCGCCCTTGGCCATGAAGAGGAACTTGTACGCGCCGCCGTCGGTCGCGTACAGCTCGATCTGCGCGGGGAGGTTCGAGCCGGTGTTCTTCTCCTCCCACATGGTCAGCGGCGCCATCTGCGAGTAGCGCAGATTCAGCTTGGTGTAGGCGTCGTAGATGCCGCGCGAGAGGGCTTCCTCGTCCCGTCCCCCGGTCAGCACGTTCTGGCCGCGCTTGCCCATCACGATCGCCGTGCCGGTGTCCTGGCACATGGGCAGCACGCCCGCGGCCGCGATGTTCGCGTTCTTCAGCAGGTCCAGGGCGACGAACCTGTCGTTCGACGACGCCTCCGGGTCGTCGATGATGCGCCGGAGCTGGGCCAGGTGCGCAGGGCGCAGATAGTGCTGGATGTCGTGGATCGCCTCGGCGGCGAGCTTGCGCAGCGCCTCCGGCTCGACCTTGAGGAACGTACGGCCGTCGGCCTCGACGGTGGAGACACCCTCGGACGTCACCAGGCGGTAGGGCGTGGTGTCGTCTCCGACGGGGAGCAGATCGGTGTACGCAAACTCCGGCATTACGGCCATTCCTCACTCGGCAGACGGCGGCGCGGCCTCCTTTGGCGGCGCGTCCTCAAGCGTAGGGCGAGGGGCCAGGGGCGATTCTGTGAGGTAGGGCTCAGTTGCGGCAGGCCGTCGTGTGCCCTGTCGCGATCTATCGCGTTTCGCTACGCTGGGCCCGTGGACCTCGAGAAGCATGACGCCAAGTCCCGGACCGCGCCCGCCCTGCGCGCCTCGGACGCCGACCGGGACCGGACCGCCGACATCCTCCGGGAGGCGCTGGCCGAGGGCCGGCTGGACGCCGAGGAGCACGCGGAGCGCATCGACGCGGTCTACCGGGCCAAGACCGTCGGCGAGCTCGAACCCCTCGTACGGGACCTTCCCGCGCCGCCGCCGGGCCGGAAGGCCCCGGACCCGTACCGCTTCCCGGGCGAGGGGGCGGACGCCGGGGCCGACGCCCGCCCCGCGGAGAGCCTGGTCGCCGTCTTCTCCAGCAACACCCGAAAGGGGCGCTGGCGCGTCAACCGCAGACTGAAGGCCTTCTCCCTCTTCGGCAACATCGAGATCGACCTCACCGAGGCGCTCTTCGAGCAGCGCCTGACGGTGATCGACGCGGGGTCCGTCTTCGGGAACATCGAGGTCCGTGTCCCGGAGAACATCACGCTGCGCGGTACGGGCTCCGGCTTCTGCGGCAATTTCGAGGTCGTCAGCCTGGAGGCGCAGGACCCGGAAGCCCCGGTCGTCGCCGTCAACGGGTATGCGGTTTTCGGCAATGTGGAGGCGAAGCCCAAGCGTGGCCGCCGTATCGCCGACCTCCATGACCGCCTGCGCAAACACCTTCGCTGACACCCTGCCGACGGCCCCGCGCCGGAGTGCTTTTCAGCCTTGTGCGCCTGTATGCAATTCCGTACATCGGAACTCAGTGCCACTCAGTGCATAGGGCCGCGTACAGCGGGTAGGGACTGCTGCATCGTCTCTCTCGCTCGCGAAGCCGTCGTCAGGAGTAGACCGTGCTGCAACTGCCGCATCAGTCCCTGCAGGTAGCCGCCGTTCCGTCGCAGCGAATTCCGGCGCGGGAAGATCAGGCCGGTCCCTGGCACGCTGAGGCGGTGTGCCGCCGGGACGAGGCCGGACTGTTCTTCGCGCCGTCGAAGGAGCCGACCGCCGCACGGCTGTCCCGCGAGGAGGCTGCGAAACGTGTCTGCGCACGCTGTCCCGTGATGGTCGAGTGCAGGGAGCACGCGCTGCTCCAGCCGGAGCCGTACGGGGTGTGGGGCGGGCTCACCGCGGCCGAGCGCCGTGTGGTCCTGGCGCGGCGCAGGCGGCGCGAGGTGGAGTTGAAGAAGTCCGCCGCCGCCTGAGGGACGGGGCGCCCGCCGTAGACGGGGCGCCCCTTTCTTTGTGCCCTCGTGTCTTCTGCGCCTTGCGTCTTGTGCCCTGACGTCTCGCGCCTTGTGCCCCTGCGTCCGCTGCGTCTGACTACTGCGCGCGGTCGAAGTCGATGGCGCTGTATGCGCGCAGCTTCGACAGCCGGTGCGTCGAGTCGATCTGCCGGATCGTGCCCGACTTGGAGCGCATGACCAGGGACTGCGTGGTCGCCGTCTCCGCCCGGTAGCGCACGCCCCGCAGCAGCTCGCCGTCCGTGATGCCGGTCGCGACGAAGAACACGTTGTCGCCGCTGACCAGGTCGTCGGTGTGCAGCACGCGGTCCAGGTCATGACCCGCGTCGACCGCGCGCTGCCGCTCGTCGTCGTCCTTCGGCCACAACTTGCCCTGGATCGTGCCGCCGAGGCACTTGATCGCGCAGGCGGAGATGATGCCCTCCGGCGTGCCGCCGATGCCGAGGAGCAGGTCGACGCCTGTGCCCTCCTTGACCGCCATGATCGAACCGGCGACGTCGCCGTCCGAGATGAACTTGATCCGGGCCCCCGTCTCGCGGATCTCCTTGACGATGCCCTCGTGGCGGGGCCGGTCCAGGACCACCACGGTCACGTCCTCCGGCGCGGAGTGCTTCGCCTTGGCGACACGGCGGATGTTCACCGAAACCGGCGCGTTGATGTCGACAAAGTCCGCCGCCTCGGGACCGGTGACCAGCTTGTCCATGTAGAAGACCGCGGACGGGTCGAACATGGTGCCGCGGTCCGCGGCGGCCAGGACCGCGATGGCGTTGGGCATGCCCTTGGCCGTCAGGGTGGTGCCGTCGATCGGGTCGACGGCGATGTCGCACTCGGCTCCGGTGCCGTCGCCGATGCGCTCACCGTTGTAGAGCATCGGGGCCTCGTCCTTCTCACCCTCGCCGATGACGACTACGCCGTTCATCGATACGGTGTGGACGAGCGTCCGCATGGCTTTGACGGCTGCGCCGTCCGCACCGTTCTTCTCGCCGCGGCCGACCCAGCGGCCGGCGGCCATCGCGGCGGCCTCCGTCACCCGGACGAGTTCCAGGGCGAGGTTGCGGTCGGGGGCTTCGGGGGAGACCTCGAGCTGGGACGGCAAGTGGTGCTCGGTCATCGGAGCGCACCTTTCTGTACGACGACGGCCGGATGAGAGGGTGCTGTGACTCTATCGGTAGGTCGATAAATTGAGCAGAGGGCCCTACGTTTGAGCGGACCCCCTCGAGTCTGAGCGCCCCGGGCGTGATGCGACCATAGGGCGCGTGGCAGGCAAGCGAGGCATCAAGACGGTGCGGGACATGGTTCTCTCGATGGCGTTGATCAGCGCCTGCGCGGGCGGCATCTACCTGTTCATCCCGCACGACGACACGGCCGACCCCATCAAGCCGGTCGACTACCGCGTGGAGCTGGCCACGGCACGGCGTGCCGCCCCGTACCCGGTGGCCGCGCCGGAGGGCCTGGCACAGGAGTGGAAGCCGACCTCGGTGACGTACAAGGGGGCGGAGGGCAGCGCCTGGCACCTCGGCTTCCTGGATCCGGACAGGGAGTACGTCGCGGTCGAGCAGTCCACGGCGCCCGCCGAGAAGTACCTCGAGGAGATCACCCACGGCGCTGCGGACACCGGCAGGACGCAGCAGGTGGCCGGGCAGACCTGGAAGCAGTGGGAAGGTCCCAAGTACGACGCGCTGGTGCGCCTGGAGAACGGCACGACGACCGTGGTCACGGGCACCGCGCCGCTGGAGCGGCTGGCGGAGATGGCCGCCGCGCTCAAGACTTCCTGAGGAGGACCTCCCGGGAAGTCCTCCCGAGGCGGAGGCTCCCGGGGCTGGGTGGGCTCGGTGGGGCTCGATGCGTACGCGGCGGGGCTCAGACGGTCGTGATGACTTCGTCGTAGGCCAGACGCGGGGAGCGCGGGGAGGAGGCGCCCTCGGCGGGCCGGCCGATGTTGACGATCATCAGCGGGGAGTGGTCGCCGTCCAGGAACTCCTTCTGGACGCCCGCGAAGTCGAAGCCGGTCATCGGGCCGGCCGCGAGGCCCGCGGCGCGGACGCCCACGATGAAGTACGCGGCCTGCAGCGCGGCGTTGAAACCGGCGGCGCGCTCGCGCACGGGGCGTTCGGTGAAGAAGTCCTTGGCCTGCGGGAAGTGCGGGAAGAGGGCGGGCAGCTCCTCGTGGAACTCGTTGTCCGCGGCGAGGATCGCGACCAGCGGCGCGGCGGAGGTCTTCGCGCGGTTGCCCTCCGCCATCAGCGGGGCGAGCCGCTCGCGGGCCTCCTCGGAGCGGACGAGGACGATGCGCAGCGGGGTCTGGTTGAAGGCGGTCGGGCCGTACTTGATCAGGTCGTAGATCGCCTGCACCTGCTCCTCGGTCACCGGCTCCTCGGTGAAGGCGTTGGCGGTGCGGGCCTCGCGGAAGAGGAGGTCCTGGGCGGTGGGGTCAAGAACGAGGGACATTCAGGGGCCTTCCGGACGTAAACAAGTAAAGCGTCATCGGGTGACGGCCTCACCGTACGCCGAGTTAGGTGAACTTTCAACTAAACCCTGTGTCCGGTGATCCGCTTCACGCCGGCCGCCCGATCAGCCCTCTTCGTTCTGTGCGCCCTTCCCGCCCTTCCTGCCCTTGCCGCCCTCCTCGTCCCGCTCGCCCGGCTCCTCCCGGGCGAGAGCGGCGTCCAGCCGGGCGCGGGCGCCCTCCAGCCAGTGCCTGCAGACCTTGGCCAGCTCCTCGCCTCGCTCCCAGAGGGCGAGCGACTCCTCCAGCGTCGTGCCGCCCGCCTCCAGCCGGCGTACGACCTCGATCAGCTCGTCCCGCGCCTGCTCGTAGCCGAGAACGGCCGCGTCGTCGGTCTTGGCAGTCATGTGATCCACCCTATGTCCGTACGTCCCTGTGTTCCGTCGCCCTGTGTGCGCTGCTCACTCGGTGACCCGCACCGTGAACTCCCCCTCGCTGACGCGCGCCCGCAGCGCCTCGTCCGCCGAGACGTCGTCCGGGGAGCGCACGACGGCCCCGTCCGCACGCTGGAGCACCGCGTAGCCCCGCTGGAGCGTCGCGGCGGGCGACAGCGACACCACGCGTGCGCGGGTGTGCGACAGCTCGGACTCCGCCCGGTCCAGCAGATGCCCGAACACCCGGCGGCCGCGCGCCACGAGCGCCTCGACCTCCGCCGCCCGCTCGTCCGCCATCCGGTGCGGATGCTCCATCGACGGCCGGGCCAGGGCATGGGCGAGCCCACGCTCCTCCCGGTCGAGCAGCGCACGCACACAGCGCAGCGCACGGTCCCTGAGGGCCCCCACCCGGTCCAGCTCCTCGCCGACGTCCGGGACGACCTTCTTGGCGGCGTCCGTGGGGGTGGAGGCGCGCAGGTCGGCCACCAGGTCGAGCAGCGGGGAGTCGGGCTCGTGCCCGATCGCGGACACCACGGGCGTACGGCACGCGAAGACCGCGCGGACCAGCTGCTCGTCCGAGAACGGCAGCAGGTCCTCCACGCTGCCGCCGCCGCGCGCGACGACGATCACGTCGACGTCCGGGTGCTCGTCCAGTTCCTTGACCGCCTGGACGACCTGCGCGACCGCGTGCACGCCCTGCACGGCCACATTGCGCACCTCGAAGCGGACGTGCGGCCAGCGGTGCCGCGCGTTCTCCAGCACGTCGCGCTCCGCGGCCGAAGCCCGGCCGCAGACGAGCCCCACCCGGTGCGGCAGAAACGGCAGCGGCCGCTTTCGCTCGGCGGCGAACAGCCCCTCCGCCCCGAGCGCCCGCTTGAGCTGCTCCAGCCGGACGAGCAGCTCCCCGACGCCCACCGGCCTTATCTCGGCCGCCCGCAGCGAGAGCTGCCCCCGCGGCGCATACCACTCCGGCTTGGCGTACACGACGACACGCGCCCCCTCGGACACGACGTCCGCGACCGCGTCGAAGACCTGGCGATAGCAGGTGACGCTCACTGAGATGTCGTACGAGGGATCGCGCAGCGACAGAAACACCACCCCGGCCCCGGGCCGTCGCGACAGCTGGGTGATCTGCCCCTCGACCCATACGGCCCCGAGCCGGTCGATCCAGCCGCCGATGAGCCGCGACACCTCGCCGACGGGCAGCGGCGCTTCTGCGGTCGTCTTGAGAGCCATGCGTGCGAGCGTAACGGCCGCCGGTGACAGCCCCGCACGGCTTCCGGCGCCGGACCCCGCACACGGCGCGGCCCCTCGCCCGCGTACGCCGCCTGGACGTGCCGTCCCGGACTCGCCGTCCGGTCTCGCCCCCGCGTACACCGTCCGGACTCGCCGTCCGGTCTCGCCCCCGCGTACACCGTCCGGACTCGCCGTCCGGTCTCGCCCCCGCCTACACCGTCCGGACTCGCCCCCGGTCTCGCCGTGGTGCAGACACCAGCAGGACGGCGATCTCCCGGTCCTTCTCCGGTCTCTCTCTCTGGTCCCCCTTAGCACTCCCGCGGGCCCGGTCTCAGCCCGGTGGGCGATCTCGCGGGGCGGAGACGCGGCCTTACGATGGTGCGCATGACTGCTACGCCGACTCCTGCCCGTCGCGTCCTGCTCGCCGCCCCGCGCGGCTACTGCGCGGGCGTGGACCGTGCCGTAATCGCCGTCGAGAAGGCCCTGGAGCAGTACGGGGCCCCGATCTACGTCCGTCACGAGATCGTCCACAACAAGTACGTCGTCCAGACCCTGGAGAAGAAGGGCGCGATCTTCGTCGAGACGACGGCGGAGGTGCCCGAGGGCTCGATCGTGATGTTCTCGGCGCACGGCGTGGCGCCGACCGTCCACGAAGAGGCGGTGGAGCGGAAGCTCGCCACCATCGACGCGACCTGCCCCCTGGTGACGAAGGTCCACAAGGAGGCCGTGCGGTATGCGAACGAGGACTTCGACATCCTCCTGATCGGCCACGAGGGCCATGAGGAGGTCATCGGCACCACCGGCGAGGCCCCGGAGCACATCACCCTGGTCGACGGTCCGGACGACGTCGACCAGGTCGAGGTCCGCGACCCGTCGAAGGTCGTCTGGCTCTCCCAGACCACCCTTTCGGTCGACGAGACGATGGAGACCGTGGACCGTCTCAAGACCAAGTTCCCGCTGCTGGTCTCACCGCCCAGCGACGACATCTGCTACGCCACGCAGAACCGCCAGATCGCCGTCAAGCAGATGGGCGTCGAGTCCGACCTGGTCATCGTGGTCGGCTCGCAGAACTCCTCCAACTCCAAGCGCCTGGTGGAGGTCGCGCTCGGCGCGGGCGCGCGCGCCGCGCATCTGGTGGACTTCGCCGACGAGATCGACGAGGCCTGGCTGCAAGGCGTGGCCACGGTCGGCGTGACCTCTGGAGCATCCGTGCCGGAGGTGCTGGTCGAGGGCGTTCTGGAGTGGCTGTCCCAGCGCGGCTTCGACGATGTGGAGATCGTCAAGGCAGCCGAAGAGTCGATCACCTTCTCGCTGCCGAAGGAACTCCGCCGCGATCTGCGTTCCGAGGCGGCAGAGCTCGTCGAGGAGTGACCGTCGGCGCAGGCCCGTAACGTTGTGTCCATGAACGTCGTCTTCGGAGTGGACATCGGCGGGTCGGGGATCAAGGGCGCTCCCGTGGACCTGGTGCGCGGCGACCTGGCCCAGCCCCGGCACAAGGTGCTGACACCGCACCCGGCCGTGCCCGACGGCGTGGCCGACCGCGTCGCGGAGGTGGTGACGCACTTCGGCTGGTCCGGCCCCGTGGGAGTCACCTTCCCCGGGGTCGTCACGGCCGGCGTCACCCGCACCGCAGCCAACGTCGACGACAGCTGGATCGACGTCGACGCGGCGAAGCTGCTGGCCGAGCGGCTCGGCGGCCTGCCCGTGACGGTCCTGAACGACGCGGACGCGGCGGGCATCGCGGAGATGGCTTTCGGAGCGGGCCGCGGCCGCAACGGCACGGTGCTGATGCTGACCCTCGGCACCGGCATCGGCAGCGCCCTCTTCGTCGACGGCCGTCTCGTGCCGAACACGGAACTGGGCCATCTGGAGCTCCACGGACACGAGGCGGAGCGGCGCGCCTCCACGAAGGCGAAGGAGGACGCCGACCTGGGCTGGCACCACTGGGCGCGCCGGGTGCAGAAGTATCTGGCGCATCTGGAGATGCTGTTCTCGCCCGAGCTGTTCATCATCGGCGGCGGGGTGAGCCGCAAGGCGGAGAAGTTCCTTCCGCTGATCAAGGACATCAGGGCGGAGATCGTCCCGGCAGAGCTGCAGAACAACGCGGGCATCGTGGGCGCGGCGATGACGGCGGCGGGCCCACGCTGACCGGGGACTTCCCTCCTGACGGGCCCCCGACGGGCTTCTGACGCGGCCCCGACGGCGACGGGCTCCGACGGGCCTTCTGACGGGCCCCGACGGGCCCTCCCCTCTCAGGCCCCTCCTGCCTCTGGCCGCTCAGAGCCCTCTTCGCTCCGCTCAGCCGCGGCGGTCCCTGGCGCCGCTCGGACGGCCGGGCCGGGGCGCGCCGGTGCGGCGCGGGCGTCGGTTCATGGCGCGTACCTTCCGTACGCAGGTGATCAGGCCCGCGATCAGGGTGCCCCCGTACAGCCAGCCCGCGTGGACGGCCAGTGAGGTGACCACCCCCATGGTCTGGCCCCCGAAACCGCCGGTCCCGCCGGAGATCGGGACGATGCCGACGGCGAAGGCGATGGGCGCGCAGATGGGTGCCGTGACCAGGTCGGCCTCCCGTACCCAGAGCGCGATCAGCGCGCTGACCGGCAGAAACAGCACTCCGAACAGCACCGCGGAGCCATCGAGCAGCAGCCGGTCCAAAAAGCCGAGCGCGAGCATCGACGTAGCGCCGAAGAGCCCGGCGCCGAGCCCGGTGAGCCTGGGGTTCGGGAGCCTGCGCAAGGCGAGGACGACGGGCGGCGTCGGGCGGGCGGGCCGGGCCGGCACCTGGTAGACGACGGGGCCGTCGGCGAGCGCGGGCCGCTTCGGACGCCGGGGTGTGCTGGTTCTGGGCTGCTCCACGGAACCAACGTAGGACGCCGGAGGGCCCAAATCAGGAACGAAACACCCCCTTTGGACGAGGCTTGGCCCTCAGTTCGACCGGCCCGGGCTCTCCCTGCGTCCGCGACGCCCGTCGCCGCCGCTTCCGGCCCGCCCGTAGACTGGGGGATCGGCCCCTCGGGGCCGGGCCCGCCTTCACTCCCACCCCACTTCAGGAAGTCGCCAACGTGTCGCTCACGATCGGAATCGTCGGTCTGCCGAATGTCGGCAAGTCGACCCTGTTCAACGCCCTGACCAAGAACGACGTGCTGGCGGCCAACTACCCGTTCGCCACGATCGAGCCCAACGTCGGCGTCGTCGGCGTCCCGGACACCCGCCTCGCCACGCTCGCCGAGATCTTCGGCTCGCAGCGCATCCTCCCGGCGACCGTCGACTTCGTGGACATCGCCGGCATCGTGCGCGGTGCGAGCGAGGGAGAGGGCCTGGGCAACAAGTTCCTCGCGAACATCCGCGAGTCCGATGCGATCTGCCAGGTCATCCGGGCCTTCAAGGACGAGAACGTCGTCCATGTCGACGGCGAGGTCTCGCCCAAGAACGACATCGAGACGATCAACACCGAGCTGATCCTCGCCGACCTCCAGACGATCGAGAAGGTCCTGCCCCGCCTCCAGAAGGAGTCGCGGATCAAGAAGGACATCGCCCCCAAGGTGGCGGCGGTCGAGGCGGCCAAGGAGATCCTGGAGCGCGGCGAGACCCTCTTCTCCCAGGGCATCGTCCAGGGCAGCGACAAGGCCGAGCTGCTGCACGATCTGCATCTGCTCACCACCAAGCCCTTCCTCTACGTCTTCAACGTCGACGAGGAGGAGCTGACCGACGACTCCTTCAAGGACGAACAGCGCGCCCTGGTCGCCCCGGCGGAGGCCATCTTCCTCAACGCCAAGCTGGAGGCGGACCTCGCCGAACTCGACGACGACGAGGCCCTGGAACTCCTCCAGTCCGTCGGCCAGGACGAACCGGGCCTCGCCACCCTGGCCCGCGTCGGCTTCACCACCCTCGGCCTCCAGACCTACCTGACGGCTGGCCCCAAGGAGTCCCGCGCCTGGACCATCAAGAAGGGCGCGACCGCCCCGGAGGCCGCCGGCGTGATCCACACGGACTTCCAGAAGGGCTTCATCAAGGCCGAGGTCATCTCCTTCGAAGCCCTGGTCGAAACCGGCTCCGTCGCGGATGCCCGCTCGGCCGGCAAGGCGCGCATGGAGGGCAAGGAGTACGTGATGCAGGACGGCGACGTCGTCGAGTTCCGCTTCAATGTGTAGCGGGTGACTTAGCGCCACGTCGCCGATCTGGCAAACATGCAGGTCAGAAGGGGTTCGATTCTTCGGAGTCGGGCCCCTAGCTTTTTCCCGTGCTGGGATGGCGCTGGGAAATCTGCCCCCTCGTCACCCGCCATCACCCCTGCTCACCCCTACCGTGCTGGGATCGTGCTGGGATGTGGGTGGGCTGCTCGTGCTGGGACTGAACCCGGCGTACAGCTCGACTCGTCTGCTTCCAGGGCCCTGAGCGGGGATTCCACTGGGACGGGGCCCATTGGTGTGGAGAGGGTGTGCCCGTTTGGGGTGCCGTCCAGCGTGACGTCGATGCGTGGCAAGCGCCCTGGATGAACCTGCTGAAGTCGCACCTCGGCTTCGCGGCGCTGTGGCCCGGGGAGGATCGACGGCGGGTATCTCGACCGAAGGTGAGGCTGTTGGCCAAGGCCGTGAAGAACGCAGCCGTCTTCGAGGGCGACGTGGGTGACGATCCCGATCGAGGGCTGGAGGTGCTACGCGAAGATCCGTGCACCTTTCATGATCGACGGCTCCCTGACATACTCTCAGCTAGATCGTAAGTCGGAAGCCGTGGGGGGCGTGCGACGTGGTGGAGACCCAGCGTAGGTGGTTAACGAGGGCCGTGTCGGACTTCGGTGCTTCGTGCAAGGCGATGCTCGCCGGACCTGGGTGGCCCGAATTCGCCATCCGTGCACCACTGGAGAAGCTGCTGCAGACTGCCGGCGCCCAATACGCCCTGCAGGATGTCCTGTGGCACACCGAGACGCCGCTCCCGGATCTCGGGGTACGCCCCGACTACGCGGTCGAGGTCCACGGCGCCATCATCGGATACGTCGAGATCAAGAGGCCCGGGCAGAGCGTTGACCCGAGCAAGTTCACTGGCAGAAACAAGGAGCAGTGGGAGCGCCTGCGCGACCTGCCGAACCTGCTCTACACGAACGGCACCGAATGGCGCCTGTTCCGGCATGGAGCGCCGGTTGGCGACCCTGTCACCTTCGAGGGTGATCTGGAGCAAGCCGGCGTCGCCCTGAAGGTTGTTTCGCCGGACGCGTTCCACTCCTTGTTGCAGACTTTCCTCCATTGGTATCCCGAAGAAATCCGCCAAGTCTCCGTGCTGGTGCGGCGGATAGCTCCGCTGTGTCGCCTCCTGCGGGCCGCGGTGCTGGAGCAGTTGGAGGCCGAACGGCGCGCGGCAGCCGATGGGGCGCGTCCGAGAGATCTTCGGTTCACCGGTCTGATGGGTGATTGGCGCAAGCTTCTCTTCCCGACGGCAGACGACGCCACCTTCGCGGACGGGTACGCGCAGGCAGTCACCTTCGCCCTGCTGCTGGCCCGCACGGAGGATCTCCGTCTGACGGACACCGGGCTGCACGAGATCGGCCGACGACTCGATGCCGGGCATGCCCTGATGGGCAAGGCGCTCCAGCTACTCACCGACAACGTCACCGAAAGCTTCGAGGTGACGCTGGACTTGCTCGTGCGCGTGATCGACGCAGTGCGCTGGGAGTCCATCCGCAAGGGCCGTCGTGATGCCTATCTGCATCTGTATGAGTCGTTCCTTGAGGTCTATGACGAGCAGCTGCGGCAGAAGAGCGGCTCGTACTACACGCCACGCGAGGTCGTGGAGGAGATGGTCCGGCTGACCGAGGACGTGTTGCGTACGCGCCTTGAGCGGCCGCAGGGCTATGCCAGCCAGGACGTGCGCATCGTCGATCCGGCCATGGGAACGGGCACCTACCTCCACGCGATCATCGAGCATGTGGCTGAGTGGGCCGAGCAGCACACCGGTCCTGGGGCGGTTCCGGAAGCCATCAGCAGCCTCGCACGTCGCTTGGTCGGATTCGAACTGCAGATGGGTCCCTTCGCGGTGGCTGAGCTGCGTACTTCTGACTTGTTGAAGCGTCATCGTGCGGCGCAGCCGAGGGAGGGTCTGCAGCTCTACGTCACAGACACGCTGGACAACCCGTATGTGGCCGAGGAGTCTCTGGCTTCGACATACGGGGTGATATCGGAATCGCGGAAGCGCGCGAATCAGGTGAAGGCCACCGCACCGGTGACCGTGGTCATCGGCAACCCGCCGTACGACGACAAGGCCAAGGGGCGCGGAGGGTGGATCGAGAGCGGTGCCGCGGGGCGCGGTGCGCCGCCGATCAACGAGTTCAAGTGGCCGGGCAACGGGCGCTACGAACACATCCTGAAGAACCTGTACATCTACTTCTGGCGCTGGGCGACGTGGAAAGTCTTCGACGCACACGACGAGGACCAGCACGGCGTAATCTGCTTCATCACGCCCTCCGGTTTCGCCAGTGGGCCGGGCGGGCGCGGTATGAGGGACTACCTTCGGCGCACTTGCGATGAGGGCTGGATCATCGACGTCTCCCCGGAAGGGCACCGTCCGGACGTTGCCACCCGGATCTTCCCGGGTGTGGCACAGCCGCTAGCGATCTGCATCTTCGTACGGCGTACTGACCACGATCTGGAGCGACCCGCCCGCATCCACTACCGCAGGGTCGAGGGCAAGCGGGGGGCCAAGTACCGTCAGTTGAAAGACATCGGTCTTGACGATGACGGTTGGCACGATACGCACTCCGAAGAGACACGGCCGTTTCGTCCGACCACGGAGACCAGTTGGGATGAGTATCCCGAACTGAGCGATCTCCTCCCTTGGGGAAGCCCAGGCAGCAAGGCCAACCGTTCGTGGGTGAACGGCCCGGATCAGGACATTCTCCGGCGGCGCTGGGCTCACCTGGTCTCAGAAAGAGATCAGTCCAGGAAATCCGAACTGTTCAAGGAGACGCCCGACCGTACGCTGGGTAAGAAGATGAACCCCTTGCCCGGCCACACCGGACATGCTGCGGCGATCGGCCAAGAGACCGCGGCGGAGCCCGAGCTGATCAGGACCGGGATGCGCAGCTTCGACCGACAGTGGCTCATCGCCGACAATCGAGTCATCGACCGTCCGCGCCCAGAACTTTGGGAGTCGCTCCAGCCGAGTCAACTGTTCCTCAACCAGCAGTCCTCGCACGAGATCGACTCGGGGCCGGCGGTCGTCGCCACGGCGCTGCTGCCGGACACCCACCACTTCAATGGGCGGGGCGGCAAGGTCATGCCCATCCTGCACCCCGACGGAACGCCTAATGTCCCACCCGGGCTACTCTCCCACCTCGCCACCGAGCTGGGGATTCCTCGGATAACAGTGCACGACTTGGCGGCTTACGTGGCGGCGGTGACGGGGCACTCCGGGTTCACCAAGCAGTTCACGGAGGAACTGCTCACGCCTGGTGTGCGGTTGCCGCTCACCCGCGACCCGCAGTTGTGGGACGAAGCTGTCCGGCTGGGCTCCGAGGTGCTCTGGGCGTCGACGTACGGCGAGCGCTACGTCGCCCCCGAGAGCGGTCGGCCTAAAGCAGACGTGAGTTATCCCCAAGGGGATCCGCGCCGCGTCCGCTATCAACAGGCTGTGGGGCACGAGCTTCCGGCCGAGATCAAGTACGCCGAGATGACGGAGACCCTGCACCTGGGCTCCGGCCAGTTCGGACCCGTCCCGCCCGAGGTCTGGGCGTACGACGTCGGCGGCATGCAGATCGTCAAGAAGTGGTTCGGCTACCGCAAGGCCAAGCCCAACAGCAGGAAGACCAGTCCACTGGACGACATCCATGCCGAGTCGTGGCCCGCGGAGTGGTCGGCGGAGCTGATGGAACTCCTCTCAGTGCTGCGTCGGCTGGTGGAACTCGAGCCTGCTCAGCAGGCCCTCCTGGAACGCGTTGTCGCCGGTTCGCTGATCACCGAGCCAAATCTCACCAAGGCCGGAGTTCTGCCTGTCAGCGCGAATACGCGAAAGCCTCGACGACGGCTCCTCACGCTCGGCAACGGCGACGAAGGCGCCCCCAACACGCTTCTTTGATGTAAACAGAACAAGCTGTGGAGCGTGTGCTGTCAATCCGCGTCTGTACCGTCTTTGTCCGAGACGTAGCGCCTGGCTTCCTCCAACGACCATGCTCCTGCAGTTACTTGGCGCACGGCGTGCATCTCACGGGCAAGAGACGGAGCGAGACGCTCAAGTCTGTCCGCCAGGGCACTCACATCAACCAGACGCGCCGACAGCAGCTCCACCTCGGCTGCGTAGTGCGCCGCCGCGCCGAGTGGGGTGAGGGAAAGGTTGCTCCCGTCGGCTGCCACCATCCCTCTCCATGCGAGTGATCGGACATCGTCCTGCATCTTCTCGTCGTCGAGACCTCGCACAGCTGCGGGAGTTGTTTCTTCGTCGGAGTACGGCATATCGGCCAAGGCGAGATGGCGCAGCAACCGGAATTCTGAGGCAGAAAGGGACAGATCCACGTGGCAGTTGTAGCAGATGGTGGGATGCGCTCTGCGTGAGGGGAGGCTCCGGCTTCTGTGCGGTCGTCCGGCTCGGCGACGACGCCAGCAGTGCATCCCGCTGTAGGGCAACAATGGCGCACCTTGCGCATCACGATGGCATCCGAGAATTGGTTGCCGAGTGATGGGTGCCAAGGAGCGACATGACGAGGGTCGCCACCGCGACATGCAGAGCGCCGGCATCGCCGAGGGCCGTGCAGGTTCAGGGTCGGCATGAGAGAAAAGACTGCGACCGAGGCCCTACAGCGCAGCTGACTCGGGCAGCCATCAAGCGGGGATTGGCGTGGAGGTCGCCGCGGTGTCGCTGGTGTTACGTGGGCGGGCGCGTCATCACCGAAACGAGCCGGATGGCAGAGAGTAGTCAGGCGATTGCCGAGATGTCGCCGTTATCGAAGTAGATCGCCTGGTGCAGTTGACCGCCGAGGGCGGCGGCGTAGCGGGTGAGGACTTCCTGGCCGGAGATGTGCCCCTGCTCGATCTGGGATACGCGGCCCTTAGTGACGCCCATCCGTTCGGCCACCTGATCCTGGGTGAGGTTGCGGGACTTGCGGATCTCCGCGAGGCGGTGGCCGAGCACCTCGGCGAGGAGTTCCCTCTTGCCCTCGGCTACGGCTTCCTCGCCGCCAGCTCGGGCGACATGCTTGGCGCGGATGTCCTGCCAGCGGGTGTATCCGGTCATCGTGTGTCCTCCTTCTCCTCTTGGGCGCGGGACTTCAGGTAGGCGGTGTAGCGCTGTTCGGCGAGCGGGATGGCATCGTCATACCACTCGCTCCAGCGGTCGCGCTTGTCTCCGGCTACCAGTAGGATGCTCGACCGCCACGGATCGAACGCAAAGAGAACCCGCACTGTTCCCGGGCGCAGTTCCTTGAGGTTCTGGATGGCGGAACCCGAGATGGTGTCCACCAGGGGCCGTCCCAGTCCCGGACCACCCTCGGCGAGGGCGTCGAGGGCCTGTACCACGCGGGTGTGCGTCGCGGGATCGAGGCCGTCGATCCACTCCAGGACCTCGGCGGTGACGAAGATGTCCCACTCGTTCCGTGTCACGCTTCCAGTATAGCGATAGCTATACATCTTTGCGCTCCGCACTTGGGGAAACACTTCTGGTGAAGCTGAGGGTGCGGAACCTGGGTGCCCGTTCCGGGAAGCTGGCTCGGGTGAGGTGTGGTGGCTGGCGTGGGTAACAGCGTCTTGGCCGAGATCGCGCGCGGAGATCCGCCGAATTCTGGCGATCAACAAATATTCCGCCGGACCAGGCCCCTCGAGGCTGTTGAACTTGTCATCAAGCAGATGGAACACTTCGCCGACGAGTGGTCGGTGAAGACAACCACCTGACCCGCACCCTCTGAAGGGGCGGGGCCGTAGCTCAGGGCGGGCGGCCCCCTGATCCTGGAGGAGTGCGGGGCTTTTGAGGCTGTCGTAGCTGGTGATCGTCTGGTGCCTCATGGGTCTTGTTCCCGTGCTGGGATGGTGCTGGGACGCGCCCGCATTTCCGCAGGTAGAAGGCTTGTGGTGGAGTTCCGCTTCAACGTCTGACGGGCTGACACCATAATCGGCTGAGGTGCTGGCCAGGCAGTAAAACCCCAGTTCAGGGGCCAGATCTTAGGGTCTGGCCCCTCTGTTTTCTCCGGCTGGATCAGCCTGTTTCCTGGCCGTGTGCTGACTTGGTGCTGACCCTCGGCGCGGGCCTGAATGCGCTTTGACCTGGGGGTTCCGGGGCGCCGCGTGAGGCCGGACAGAACGAGCGGCGCACGTGCGGAGGGGCACGGGAAACCCGGTACGCATGGGGAAGGGGCACCGGGCAGGATGGGGGAGTGGCTGCTGACCTGCTGTGGGATGACGTCAGAGGGTTCTTCGACCCTGATCTGATATGCGACAACGCGAATATTCGCGCCACCGCATGGACGGCAACGGGGCCCCCTCCGTACGGTCGTGATGCCGCCCCACGAGGGGGCGTGGGACAGGGGGCTTCACCATGGCTCGTGAGGAACTGACCCGGCTGACCGGCAACGGGAACGGCGAGTGCGGCAAGGACGACTTGCCCGAACGTCTACCGGACAGCGTCCGGCTCGTTCGTCGTCCAAGGTGACGTCTCCCACGCGTTCACCGCTCCTGACGGGGAAGGGCTCGTGGGGCCTTGACTTTTGAGCCAGAGGCCCTAGGTCAATCCAGGTCAGACCTAGGCCGTTTCTGATGGCTCTTGGTGGGCTGGGTGGATCTCGCTGTCGGTCGGGCAGGACGCCCGTATGGTGCGGCGACACGAGCTCACGGATGCGCAGTGGCGGAAGATCGAGCCCCTCTTGCCCGGCAACGGCAAGCCGGGCGGGCAGTGGGCGGATCACCGCAGGGTGATCAACGGGGTGCTGTTCCGGGCTCGAACCGGGGTGCCCTGGCCCGACCTGCCGGAGCGGTACGGTCCCTGGCAGACCGTCTACGAGCGTCATCGCCGCTGGTCGGCCGACGGCACCTGGAAGGCCGTTCTCGGGGAGTTACAGATCGAGGCGGACGCCGGCAACCCCGATGGCGCGCTCGCCCGCCAGGTGTCCCGGCAGGAGTGGGCCGTGAACATCGACTCGACGTCCTGCCGGGCTCATCAGCACGCGGCCGGGGCGCGCCGCAAGCCGCCGGCCGACCACCCGCAAAAGGGGGCGGGGCACGTGAGGAAGCGGATGGGCGCGAGGCGTTGGGGCGCTCGCGGGGCGGGCTGACCAGCAAGGTCCATCTGCTCTCCGATGACCGGGCCCGCCCGCTGCACTGGCTGACCTCGCCCGGTCAGCGGGGTGACAGCCCGATGTTCGCTCCGGTGCTGGACGGCTTACGGATCCGGCGCCGCGGCACGGGCCGCCCGCGCAGCCGGCCGGACCGGGTGCGCGGTGACAAGGCGTACTCCAGCCGCGACAACCGCGCCTACCTGCGGCGGCGTGGAATCAAGGCCACCATCGCTCAGCCCGATGACCAGCGGGCCATCGCAAGCGCCGGGGACGAGCCGGTGGCCGGCCCCCGGCATTCGACAAGGCGCAGTACCGTCGTCGCAACGCGGTCGAGCGGTGTGTGAACAAGTGGAAGCAGTTCCGCGCGGTGGCCACCCGTTACGACAAGCGCGACTACGTCTTCAACGGCACCCTGACCGTCACTGCGATCCTCATCTGGCTTCGCGACACAGTCCAAGAGCCATCAGAAACGGCCTAGCTGCGGTCCTGAAGAACGAGCGCAAGCGGGCCGGATGGACTCAAGTCCGGCTCGCGAAGCGCTGCAATATGAGCCAGACAAAGATCAGCAATATTGAGAGCGGGAAGCTCACCCCTGCCATAGTCGACGTAGAGTTGATCCTTGATGCCCTCGATGCAGAGGGGCCGCTGGCTGCCGAGATCCTCGCCCTCGCCCGCTCCGCGAACACCGAGTGGCAGGACCACTGGAGCTCGCGCCGCAGGGGGCTGGACAAGAAACAGAACGAACTGGCCAGGCTTGAGGCGGTCTCCACGGAGTTCCGCTACTTCCTGCTCTCCATGATTACCGGCCTGCTCGCCACACCTGAGTACGTGCGTGCGAGCATCGCTGACGTTCCTGGAGACCAGTCCAAAACCATCGCGAAGAAGCTGGAGCGGCAAAGCGTCCTGGTCAATCCGGAGAAACGGTTCACGTTCCTGCTGACGGAACAGGCCGTCAGGTGGCCGCTGCTTCCGCCCCTGGAAATGGCCATGCAGATGGACCGGCTCGCATCTGTGTCCCGTATCCCGAACGTGCGTTTGGGTGTGATTCCCCTGGGCGGACACATTCCAGAGCGCCCCCTCAACACGTTCACCGTCTATGACCGTTGCCTGGCCACTGTGGAGACAGGAACGGGGGCCCTGATGCTCCGGGACCACCGGGACGTGAACGTGTACCGGGAGGACTTCGAACGGTACGAGGGATACGCCGTGTGGGGTGACGACTGCCGTTCGCTCCTGAACGACTGGGCCATGATCTTTACCCGACAACGCCAATAAACGTGGGCCCAGCCGACTCGCCCGATGAAACCGGTTGCTCGCTCGGGACATTCGGTCGGGGAGGCGGCAAGCGTGAGTAATCCGAGAACGACGATGAGCGGCCCGGTGCATTTGTCTCTGCCCCGGACTCCGCCTGTCCCTGCGCCCGGCTGTGGGGTGTGCGCGGCGTTGGTCTCGCAGCGCCAGGCGGCGCGCGACAGGGGCGACCTGTCGGCGGCGACGGACGCGGACGTGGAGATCCGCAACCACCCGCACCGGACACGCGGCCGGGGGCGGTCGTGAGCCGCTCTGTCCTGCGCTATGTAGAGCACCGGATCACTCAGCACCCGGGCACGGACGTGACGTTCGAGGCGGAGTGCCTGGCCTACGAGTGCGGGTGGTCGGCGCAGCGTCGGCGGATGGCGCGGCCGTAGACGTGGAGTGCATGAGCCATACCGGTCGGACAGGGCACGGGAGCTTCCGGCGCGTGTGTACGTCGTTCGCCTTGGTGATGCGGACCGAGCAAAGACGGCCCCCGGCGCATCGTGGACACGACGGCGTAGAGCAAGGAGGGCGAAGGGGTGGGGTATGACCCCTTGGGCTCGGTGGCGATGACCGCCCTGTCTTAGCAGCGCCGCAGACAACCAGGACGCCCACAACACGATGGCCGACTACTTCTTCACCGACGGGCCGGCCATCAACGCGATCATCGTCGCCCTCGCGGATGCCTTCTACGAAGCGGCAGTCGATCAGCAGGTGGATTCAACCTGAGTAGACGCCGAGGTCAGACATCCTTGATCTGTACGCGGTCGCCGCAAAGTTTCGACCAGTCGTCGCGGTCCGAGGTCAGTACGAGGGCGGGTGCCGGGGAGCGGAGCGCCATCGCGGCGACGAGGGCGTCGATGGCGTACTTGTGACCGTGCAGGCCACTGGCGTCGCTCAGCAGCTGCACCGCGGTGAGGCTGTCCGCCTGGGTGACGTCCTGGACCTGAAGGCGGGAGAGCACCCAGTGCAGCCGGGCGGTGTCCGTTTTCCCGTGGACAGCCTCCACCACTGTGAGGGCAGATACGAGAACGGGTACGCCCACGCGCCGAGCGGCCGCGATCCGGGTGATCATCTGGCGGTCGTTGCGCAGCAGCAGCGACAGCGCCTGGGAGTCGAGCACCAGGGACCTCGCCGCGGGCTCCTTCATGCGGCGCTGTCGTCCGACGCGTAGGGAGCCGGTGCGTCACCGAACAATTCCCTCTGCGCGGCCTGGACTTCGGCCTCGCTCAGCGGCTCGTGCTCGGCTTCGTAGGCGGCCACGATCTCGGCGAGGCCGTCCATGGCGAGCTGATGCCTGACCGCCGCCGTCACATACGCGGACACCCCGCGCTTGCCGGTACGTGTGCGCAGAGCGCCGAGGAGTTCCGAGGGCATCGAGACGGAGATGTTCTCCGTGCCTCCGGGGCGGGGTGACTTCATGAGGTCAGTCTAGTACAGAAACTATTACAGCGCCGAGGTTATGTGAGGCCTGCGTTCTTGGCGCATAATCTTGGCGTCCTGGATCTTCTTGTGCTTTGTCGAGCGTCCCGTGCTGGGATGGTGCTGGGATGCGCCCGCATAACGTCAGGTCGGACCGGTTGTGGTGGAGTTTCACTTCAATGTGTAGCCGTGTCACTGCTTTGCGTTAGTGACCTTGCCGAATGGGCAGGTTGGAAGGGGGTGGGCTCGTCAGAGCCCGCCCCCTTCCGTATTCCCGTCAATGACCTGGTGCCGACTCTTAGGTGCGTCGGGGCGGCGTGAGGTTGTCCAGGTCGAGGTTGATCCGGAAGGGTACCGGGCGCTGGAGCGAGCCTCGGAAGATGCCGGCGGGTGCGTACGCGCGGGTCGGCTCATCCAGTTCGTGGACGTGGACGACAGGTGCGCCGTCCTCGTCCTCGAGGCACCAGTAGTGCGGGATGCCGGCCTCCGCGTACTTGCGGAGCTTGACCGTGCGGTCCCGGTGGGCGGACTCGGGGGAGACGACCTCGATGACGAGCTGGACGTCGTCCGGATGCTTGAAGCCGTCTCTCTGCTGGTGCCCGAAGACGTCGCCACCGACAACGACATCACCGTGTCCGATGTCTGGGACTACCTCGCACACGATGAGTGGGAAGTGGCGCTCGACCTGCTTCAGGAGCTCGGTGACGGATGGACCGCGCCGACGGGCTTCTGGGAGGAGCTGGGGCGGGCGGCCGGGATGCTGGGGCTCGAACGGAGCCGGGAGTGGTGCTGGTGGCGGGGCACCGAGGCGCGAGTGGGTGTTATCAGGGCTGATCTCGCGCTTCGCCCGGCAAGTGAGACGTTCCGGTGTACGCCGATACACGGAGCCGGGGTGCTACGGCCGATGTGGGACATCGGCAACCGGAAGGACGACGGAGCGCGTGAACTGGACATCGCTCGGCTGTGGGTCGAGTTCGCTGGTGAACTCGCGCCCGGCGCCCAGGCTCCGGTGCGGCTCCTGCCCCTGACCGCGGCGCGATGGAGGCACCTCGCCCCGGGCGACCGGATCACGCTGTACGAGACCTCGGTGGCCGGCGGAACCGCGACGATCCTGGAGGTTCAGCCTCCGTCGGCGTACGAGGACCACGTGCTCCGGTGCTGATTCTGTGCTGACCTGGATCTGCTCGACGGTGCGCTGGCGGGGGCTTCGAAGGCTTCCAGCAGGGGCCAGGTGCGGAACTCTTCGACCAGGTGCTCCCAGGGCGCGGTCCAGTCGAGTTCCCAGTCCAGGCCGGTGCCGGAGATGCCGTACGTGCGATCGGCGTCCACCCGTCAGAACTGAGCCCGCAGACACTCCGCCGCAATGTGTGAGCGGTGCGTTGCCGCGGTGGGCCGGTCCGCCCGCCGGCCCCGTTGCGGTCCGGCTCAGTGCTGTAGTCCGGCCCCGGCTGTGCTGTCCGTCGGCAGGTCCTCGGGCAGGAGCAGCCGGAGGTCGTCCAGGCCGGGCGCCGACAGTGTGCCGATTCGCCGGGCCTGCCGCGTCATCATCGTCTCCACCAGCTGCCGGCCGGTCCGGGCGTTGCCGAAGGAACGGTCGCGGGGGATCGTGGCCACGTACCGGCCGAGCGCCTCGACCGTCTGCGGCGGGCAGTCGTAACCGGAGTCCGCGGCCTGCGCCGTGATGATGCCGACGAGTTCCTCGGTGGTGTAGTTCTCGAACTCCACGGTGCGGGTGAACCGGGACGTCAGGCCGGGGTTGGAGTCCAGGAACCGGCGCATCTCGTCGGTGTAGCCGGCCGCGATGACGACGATCTCGTCCCGGTGGTCCTCCATCAGCTTCAGCAGCGTCTCCACCGCTTCCCGGCCGAAGTCGGAGGTCGCCCCCTCGGGGGTGAGGGTGTAGGCCTCGTCGATGAACAGCACACCGCCCAGGGCGCGTTCGAAGACCTCCTTGGTGAGCTGCGCGGTGTGTCCGACGTACCGCCCGACGAGGTCGGCCCGGGCCACCTCCACGAGCTGGCCCTTGGGCAGCACCCCGAGGGAGCGCAGCAGTTCGGAGTACAGGCGCGCGACGGTGGTCTTGCCGGTGCCGGGCGGGCCGGAGAAGATCAGGTGCTGGCTGATGTGCGGCGTGGGCAGGCCGGCCGCGCGCCGCTGCCGGGTCGTGGCCAGCAGGTTGACCAGATCCGTCACCTCACGCTTGACGGCTCCGAGACCGACCATGGCCTCCAGCCGGGCGAGCAGCTCCTCGGAGCTGGCCGCGTCCTGGCCGGCGGTGTCCGGGCCGGTGCCGACGTCCTCGGGGAGCAGCAGCGACAGATCGGCCTCGGCCGGGTCCGCCATCGAGCCGAGCCGGAAAGCCTGCCGGTCCACCATCTCCTCGAAGACCCGGCGCGCTTCGCGGCCGTTGCCGAACGTGGCGCCCCGCTCCATCCGGCCGTAGTGCCCGGCGAGGGCGTCCAGAGTGCGCGGGTCCAGCTGGTAGTGATGGGCCGCGCACATCCGCTCGGTGATGGTGACGAGTTCCTCCACAGAGTAGTTGGCGAACTCGATGGTGCGGGTGAAACGCGAGGCCAGGCCCGGGTTGGAGCCGAGGAACTCGGTCATCTCGTCGGTGTAGCCGGCGGCGATCACCACCACCTCGTCGCGATGGTCCTCCATCAGCTTCAGCAAGGTGTCGATCGCCTCGCGGCCGAAGTCGGCTCCGCCGCCCTTGCCGTCGGACAGCAGCGTGTACGCCTCGTCGAGGAACAGCACTCCGCCGAGAGCCTCGTTGAACGCCTCCGTCGTCTTGATCGCCGTACCGCCGATGACCTGGGCGACCAGGTCGGCCCGGGACACCTCGACCAGGTGCCCCGAGCGCAGTACGCCCAGTTCGGTGAGGATCCCGCCGTAGAGCCGGGCGACGGTGGTCTTGCCGGTGCCGGGCGGGCCGGAGAAGACCAGGTGGCGGCTCATCGGAGGGACCGGCATGCCGAGCCGGGCACGGCGCTGCGCCAGCTGGTTGAGGTTGACCAGGGTGCGGACCTGGTGTTTGACGTCGGCCAGGCCGGTCAGCGACTCCAGTTCCTCCAGCGGTCCGGCCGCGGCCGCCTTCGCGGCGCCGCCCTGGCCGCCCTCGCCCTTCGCCTTGGCGTCGGCGACGTCGGCCCCCCACACGTCGGGGGCCCCGTTGCCCGTACTGGTCAGGTCCTCCACGGTGCACCGGTCGCCCGCCCGGATCTGCTTCAGGCCGGCGCCCCGGTTCTCGCGTACGCTGCAGCCGGCCACGGTGACCGGCTCCGCGCTGTCGATCCGGACGCCGTCGCCGACGCTGCCCGTGATCACACAGGCGTTCAGGGACAGGCGGGCTCCGTCCAGGGCCATCACCCCGTGCGCCCCGGCCTCGGCGATCTCGGTGCGCAGCACGGATGCTTCACCGCCCTTGTCCACGGCGACGCCGGAGGCGCCCGCGCTGTGGATACGGCAGTCGCGGATCGTTCCGCGGCCCTCCGCGCCGACCCGGATGCCGGCGTCGGCGGCACCGCTCACCACGGTGTCCCGCACCTGCGGACGGCCGCCGCCCAGGAGCCGGATGCCGTCCGCCCCGGCGCCCTCGATCGCACAGTGCTCGAGTCGGCCGCGGCCCTCGTCGACGACCTCCACGCCGTGCCCGCCGGGCGCGGTGATCCGGGCGCGGCGGAGCAGCGGACTGCCGCCGCCGCGGATCAGGATCGCGGTTCCGGCCGCGTCGGATATCTCCAGCCGGTCGAACTCGGCCGCCGAATCCTCCTCCAGCACCACGGCGCCCGCCCGGTCCGCACAGTCGCGCACCGTGATGTCGGTCAGGTTCGGCGTGCTGGAGCCGATCACACGGATCGCGGGGCCGCCCGCGGTGTCGAACTCGCACTCCCGGAAGCTGCCGCGGGACCGCTCGGAGACGGCCAGCCCGTTGCCCTTGGTGCGCGACGTACGGCAGCGCAGAACCTCGGGATCGGCGCCGGAGGCCACCACGATGCCCGGACCGGCCGTGTCCGTGACCGTCACCTGCTCCAGCACCGGGCGCGACTTGCTGGTCACATACACGCCGACCGCCGCATCGTGCACCCGGACACGCTGCACCCGGGTGCTGCTGCTGCCCTCCAGGGCGACGGCGGGCTTCTCCGTGCCGGAGATGTCGCAGTCCTCGACGACTCCCTGCGCCTCGCCGTTGGTGAGCACGCCGTTGCCGCGGGCGTCGCGGATGCGGCAGTCGCGCACGGTCGTGCGGGCGTTGTCGCTGATCACGACGGCGGTGGTGCCCAGGTTCTCGATCACGCAGTCGGCGATCACGCTGCCGGTGTCCGTGGTGTCCACGATGCCGGCGCCGACCGGGTTGCCGACCCGGCAGCCCCGCATCGCCAGCGAGCCCGACTCCCGGGCGAGCAGGGCGGTCCAGCCCGAACCGGAGACGGTGCAGCCGTCCATGGCGACCTGCCCGCGTGCCGCGTCGACCACCGGCACGTCCTCGGAACCGCCGCGCAGCGTGAGGTCGGTGAGCATGACCGCGTCGGCCGCGAGCACGATCGCGCTGCCCCGGCGCGGGCAGATCTCCACGCTGCCGGGCTCGCCGTCGGCGACGATGGTCACCCGCGTCCGGACGGTCAGGTTCTCCGGGTAGCGTCCGGGCCGGACCTGTATGACCGCTCCGCTGCGTGCTTGGGCCAGGGCTTCACCGATGGTCCGGAAACTGTCCGGCCGCTCCGGGCAGACGGTGAGCAACTGCCGTGACAAGCTTGTTCCTCCTCGCTCAGGCGCCACTGTCGGCCCTGTGGCACGGCGGGACGCGCCTGATGCAGGCTACGTGAGGTGCGGTTCATCTTCCAGGCGGGCCAAAGGAGTTCACCCAGGCGTTCCGAACCGGTGTCCGAACGGGTGCTTCCCGGGGGCAGCATAGGATGCGCGCCATGCGATGCGACCCCACTTCCGCTCGCGCGGCCGTTGCCGCCCTGCTGGCCGCCGGCCTCCTGCTCGTCGCGGGCGCCGCACCCGCCTCGGCGGCCTCCGATCCGGTGGAACTCCCTCTTCTGCGCACGGAACTGGCCGCCGACGAGCCGTGCGCCGAGGCGTCCGGGCAGACCGCGAAGAGCGAGCCGTGGACGACGAGCGCCCTCGGCCTGCCGCGCGCATGGCAGCAGTCCCGGGGTGCGGGCGTGACCGTGGCGGTCGTGGACACCGGCGTCGGCACCTCCATACCGGCCCTGTCCGGCCGGGTCGAGGCGGCCGGGGATGCCGGGGACGACTGCGTCGGACACGGGAGTTTCGCCGCCGGAGTGATCGCCGCGGCGCCTGCCGAGGGTGTGGGCGTCGCGGGAGTGGCCCCGGCGGCGCGCATCCTCGCGGTGCGGGGCGCCGAGGAGCGCGGCGCCACCTCGCCGACGCTGCTGGCCGACGGCATCAGGAAGGCCGCCGAGGCCGGCGCACAGGTGATCTACGTGGCGCGGGCGCTGCCCGCAGGCAAGAAGGAGCTGACCGCCGCGGTGGCGTACGCCACCGACCGCGACGCCCTGGTGGTCGCCCCGTTCGCCCCGGACACCGCGCCTGAGGGGAAGGAGGGCGAGAAGGCCCCGCTGTGGTACTGGCCCGCCGCGGCGCCCGACGTGCTCGCGGTCATGGACTACGGCCCCGGGGGCGGCCGTCCCAAAGGAGCGCCGACCGCCGTGTCGGCGGACCTCGCGGCCCCCGGTGACGCCGTGGTCGGCAGCGGACCCGAGGGGCCCGGCCACTACCTCGGCTCCGGCTCCTCCCTGGCGGCGGCGCATGTGGCCGGCGCCGCGGCCCTCGTCCGCGCGCGCCATCCCGACCTGAGCGCCGCCGAGGCGGCCCGCCGGCTGACGGCGACGGCGTATCCGGCGTCGCCGCCGCGCCTGGACGCCTACGCCGCCCTCGGCGCGGTGCTGACCGACGCGGTCGGCGCGGTGCCGGAGCCGCCCCCCGCCGAGCTGCCCGCGG